>CAMNQN010000001.1 GCA_946549155.1 uncultured Lachnospiraceae bacterium
TAGATTTTCTTGGTATTCGAAGCAGTTTTTCAGATGACAGTGTCGGCTCCGCGCTCTCCCTTCCGGCGTCCGGGCAATTAACTAAACACGAAAAATATAGCATAGGAGGCGCAAATCCGGGAGCGTTTTTTGAAAGCTTGGAGCCGGAACCTTGAAAATGCAGGGGCGCTGTGTTACAATAAAACGATATTCTTAGACAATTCAGAAAGCGAAGGAAGTACGATAAATGGCAGATAACAAGAATTCAGCCAATATCCTGGTATGCGAATCTCAGGAGATTTTGTATGCCAAGGCGGTTAAAAAGATGACGGCGGACCGTCTGATTGTACAGTATGCGTTTAAAATAGAAAATTATCTGACGGCTGCTGCCATGTTTGACGAGGTGGGGGATTATCAGGACGCGAAGCAGTTGGCAGAGAAGTGCCGGGAACTGGCGGAGCAGACCCGGTCAGAGCAGAAAAAGGATCTGTATCAGAAGGCGCTGGAACTGAAGGGCAGAGCCGAAGGGGAAAGCGACTATGAGAAGGCCATCGCTGTTTTCGGGGAACTGGGCGCTTATGAGGAGGCGCAGAAAGAGAAGGCGGACTGCGAGAAGCGAAAAGCAGACTGCGGGAGGCGGCGCAAAACAAGGCAGCTGATCATTATCGCAGTGCTTTTACTCTGCTTGGCATTGGTTGGGGCGGGGTACTCTATCGGATTTTTCCGTTATGCCATGGGTGTCTGCTATGCCGGTATGGAATATTATGAGAAGGCGGAGAAGATCTTTGAAGACCTGGACGGGCTGCTGGACAGTCAGGAACGGGCGCTGGACTGCGCAAAACAAGCGCTGCTCCTGAAGGAAGAGGAGGAGACGCAGGCGCTGAGAAAGGCCAAGGCCGGAAACAGTGTGGTTTTTGGCAGCGATAAGTGGAAGGTACTGGAACGACAGGGGGATCAGCTCCTGTTGATTTTGGAGCAGGTGGATACGGACGGGCATTTTTATCAGGTTTCTTATCAGGAAGCGCCCCAGGCGGTGAACTGGGCGGAGAGCTCTCTGCGGGCATGGTTAAACGGAGAGCTTCTGGAAACGATTTTTGATGAGGAGGACCGGGGAGCCCTGCTGCCGGTAAATGGGGGAGAGACAAAAACAGAGGGACAGGCTGCCGGCAATGTGGATGAGACTGGCGGTGACTGCGTTTCCATACTCACGGTAAAGCAGGCGGGAGAATATCAAAAAATTCTGCACTCTTTGACCGGAAGAGATTACTGGCTCCAGGATCAGGGGCAGGAGGAGACTGCGGCTGCATTTGTGTCAGCGTCCGGTGATGTGATGATGGAGGGCTACTCTGCACAGGCTCAGCTTTCGGTGCGTCCTGTTATTCTGGTGGACTGTACGAAGCTGGAGGCGGAAAATAAGGAGGAAGAGGAATGAGCACCTTTCGGTATCGGGTGAATACCTTTATTCAATACAAGGATCTGATCAAGGAGCTGGTCAGCCGGGACCTTAAGCTGAAATACCGCAGAAGCTTTCTGGGCTATGTCTGGAGCGTTCTGAATCCGCTGCTGATCATGATCGTAATGACCGTGGTATTTTCTGCCATGTTCAAGAGAAACATCGAAAACTATCCGGTGTATCTGCTTTGCGGCCGGATGCTGTTTGAATTTATGACCAACAGTACCAACGGGGCGATGCGTTCCGTGACCGGAAACGCGTCACTGCTGAAGAAAACCTATATTCCAAAGTACATTTTTACGCTGGCCAAGGTAACAAGCTGCCTGCTTGATTTTATTTTCTCACTGGGAGCCCTGCTGATCGTTATGGTGGCCACCGGGGCGACGTTTCACTGGCAGATATTGCTGACACCGCTGGTCATCGTCCAGCTTTATATTTTCTGCTGCGGCGTGGGATTTCTCCTGGCGCAGCTCCACGTATTTTTCCGAGATATCCAGTACATCTACAAAGCGGTTACCACCGCCTGGATGTATCTGACGCCGATTTTTTATCCGCTGGAGCAGCTTCCGGATATTGTCCAGCTTTTGATTAAGGCAGGGAACCCCATGTATTATTATGTGGCCCAGTTCCGGGATATGGTTCTGTATGGGCGTTTGCCGGGCCCCCGCATTTTCTGGGGCGGCTGGGTATTTGCGTTTGTGATGCTGTTTATCGGAGTATGGTCCTTTAAGAAAAATAAAGACAAGTTTATCCTGTATATTTAATGAGTCAGAAAACTATAACGGAATTTTAGGAGAAAATGATGGGAAAAAATATCATAGATGTGGATCACGTATCCATCCGGTTTAATCTGGCCAGCCAGAAGGTAAATAACCTGAAGGAGTACGCCATAAAGCTGGCGAAGCATGAGCTGATGTTTCAGGAATTTCTGGCGCTGAAGGATGTGAACCTGCATGTGAAGCCGGGGGAGGCCTGGGGATTGATCGGAACCAACGGCTCCGGAAAATCCACTCTTTTAAAGACAATCACCGGTATTCTCAAACCCTACCAGGGAACCGTGAAGGTGAGAGGACAGATCGCGCCCATGATTGAGTTGGGGGCTGGTTTTGATATGGATCTGACTGCCCGGGAAAATATTTTCCTGAACGGCGCTGTGCTGGGTCATTCCAATGAATTCATGGAGGAGCATTTTGAGGATATCGTAGAATTTGCCGGATTGGGGAAATTCCTGGATTCTCCTATTAAGAACTTTTCTTCCGGTATGAAAGCGCGATTGGGATTTGCTGTGGCTACTATGGTGGATCCGGAGATTCTGATCTGTGATGAGGTACTCTCCGTAGGAGATTATCAGTTTAAAAAGAAATGCAACGAGCGCATGGAGGAGATGCTGTCAGGTGGAACCACGCTGCTGTATGTGTCTCACAATATCGACTCTGTAAAAAAACTTTGTACTCATGCGCTGTGGCTGGATCACGGCGAGGTGATTATGTCAGGAGAAGCGAAAGAGGTTTGCGATGCTTACAGCACCAGGCAGGAGCAGATATTCCGCATTGAACGGAAGGAAAAGGAAGTTAAAAAGGCGCAGAAGCCAGGAAATAAGTACGATTATCTGGTGGTGGGAGCCGGGCTTTACGGGGCGGTGTTTGCCCATGAAGCCTATAAAGCGGGAAAGCGCTGCCTGGTGATCGATAAGAGGAATCATATCGGAGGAAATATCTATACAGAGAATATAAGTAAGATCAATGTGCACAAATATGGCGCGCATATTTTTCACACCAGTAAGAAACCAATCTGGAACTACGTAAATGAATTTGCGGGGTTCAACAATTATATCAATGCACCGGTGGCGGTCTACAAGGACGAGCTGTATAATCTTCCCTTTAATATGAATACCTTCAGCAAGCTCTGGGGTGTGCGGACTCCGGAGGAGGTTAAGAAAAAAATCGCGGAGCAGATTGCAGAACTGAACATTACGGAGCCGAAAAATCTGGAGGAGCAGGCGCTTTCCCTGGTGGGCAGAGACGTTTACGAGAAGCTGGTGAAGGGCTATACGGAAAAACAGTGGGGAAGAGACTGCAGGGAGCTGCCGGCCTTTATCATCAAGCGGCTGCCGCTGCGGTTCACCTATGACAATAACTATTTTAATGACCGTTATCAGGGTATTCCGGAGGGCGGATACACAAAGATTATCAAACAGCTTCTGGAAGGCATCGATGTGAAGCTGGAAACTGATTATGAAACCTATGTAAAAGAACATCCGGATTCCTTTGAAAAGGTACTATATACCGGACCCATCGATGAGTATTTTAAGTATTCCCTGGGCCATCTGGAGTATCGTACGGTTCGCTTCGAGACGGAAGAACTGGAGATGGAGAACTATCAGGGCAATGCGGTGGTGAATTATACGGACCGGGAGGTGCCCTACACCCGCATTATCGAGCATAAGCATTTCGAGTTTGGAAAGCAGCCCACCACCATTATTTCCAGAGAGTATTCGGAGGAGTGGAAGCCGGGGATGGAACCCTATTATCCGGTGAATGACGAGAAGAATAATGAACTGTTCGGGAAATACAGAGAACTGGCTGAAAAAGAAGATAAAGTGATTTTTGGCGGTCGCCTGGGGAATTATAAGTATTATAATATGGATCAGGTGATTGAGGAGGCTCTGCTGATGGCGGAGCGGGAGCTGAAGAGGAAAATTTTGGAGAATTACGCGGGAAGTAAGCCGTTGGAGGAATAAATGCGGCTGCAGCGGTTAGATTCAGATATGGAGAAAATGGAAATGAGAAAACAGGTGAAAGTATCTGTTATAATTCCCATCTATAATGTGGAGGATTATCTGCGGGAATGTATAGAATCCGTAGTGCATCAGACATTGCGTGAAATAGAGATTATCTGCGTGAACGACGGCACCAGGGATAATTCCATGGATATTGTAAGGGAATATGCATCCGGTGACAGCAGAATCATTATAGTAAATAAGGCAAATGGAGGTTTGTCATCAGCCAGAAATTATGGTATGGATATTGCGTCGGGAGAGTACCTTTATTTTCTGGACAGTGATGATTATCTGAAACCGCAGGCTTTGGAAAAACTGTATGACTTATCCAAAGAGAATGATCTGGATAATATTTTTTTCAGCGCTGAGACTTTCTTTGAAAGTGAAGAAGTAAAAGAGAAAAACCGCAATTATATTACGTATTACAATCGGTCCAGAGAATATCCGAAGGTATATACCGGCCAGGAACTATTTACGCTGATGGAGGAAAAGGGTGATTTCAGGCCCTCCGCCTGTCTTCAGATGCCGAAAAAAAGACTGCTGGATCAATATGGAATCCGGTTTTATGAAGGGATATTGCATGAGGATAATCTGTTTTCTCTGCAGAATATGACGGTGTCCCAGCGTGTTATGTGCATTTCTGATAAACTGTATATGCGCCGCATGAGGGAGGAATCCATCATGACCAGTGCAAAGGAGCTGAAGAAGTCTGTTGGATATTTTATCACGATCAAGGAGTATTTTTCTTTTATAAAAGATATGGAGCTTCCCGAAGATTTTTCCGAAGCATTGATAAAACGCATGCGAAAGCTTTACGGTCATGTCATCCAGATGGGGCAGAACGCTACGGAAGAAGCGGTGTTTCGGGCATTTCGTAATGGAAGCATACAGGATGCTATGCAGTACCTGGTATATGCCAAGACCGCTTCTGAATTAAAGAAGAAGGAAGCCAAACGGGCAAAGCAGAACAGGGAAATAAAAAATTCCTATTCTTACAAAATCGGGCGTGTGTTGGTATATATCCCTGGCAAATTAAAAAAAGTGCTTAAGAAACTGATATAGAACGTACAAGGAACTTTTGAAAGGATATAGAAAGATGGCTTGTATACCAAAGGTATCGGTGATTGTGCCGGTATATAATGTGGAAAAATATCTAAGGGAATGTCTGGACAGCCTGCGGGATCAGACGCTGACGGATATAGAGATTATTTGCGTGGATGATGGTTCTACGGATCGTTCTTTCGAAATCCTGGAGGAATATCGGGCGGCCGATTCGCGTTTTCAGATTCTCCGGCAAAAAAATCTCTTTGCGGGAGCTGCGAGAAATAATGGAATGAAATTTGCAAAGGGAGAGTACCTGATTTTTCTGGATTCGGATGATTTTTTCAGTGCAACGCTTCTGGAGAAGGTATATCGTGCCGGAAAAGAGAAAGATGCGGACGTGGTGCTTTTTGGGGGCATGAGGTACGACGATTCCACAGGGGAGTACCTGGATGCGCCATGGTATTTTCGCAAAGGAATGCTCCCGGCTAAAAATCCTTTTTCCAGAAAGGATATGGCTGAGAGATTATTGGAAATTACTTCACCGGCACCATGGACAAAGGCTTTTAAAAGAAGCTATGTGGAGTCATTGGAATTGGAATTTCAGGTGCAGCAGAATGCCAATGATGCATATTTTGTGCTCACAGCGATTGCTTTAGCGAATCGCATTACTTATGTGCCGGAAAATCTGGTATTCTATCGTATCGGGATGAAAAGTAATCTTCAAAGTAAGAAAGTAAAATATCCCTGCTGCTTTTTGGATGCCTATGAGGCCGTTTTTAATAAAATGAAAGTAGCGGAGATATACCCGGAAATTGAGAAAGGCTTTGTAAATACAGTCATTTCCGGCTGTGTGTTTAATCTTAGGACGATGGAAGATCCGGAAGTAAGATGGACCATTTGCGAGCGGATGCAGAAATGGTCTTTCCGGCAGATGCATTTGCTGGATTATGATGATTCCTATTATGCGAATTTGAAGAACAAACAGTTTCTTCAGAAAATGCAGGAGGCATATGAAGAAAGCCTGGAGAGAGGGGACCGGAAAATTTTGTTCCAGGAGGAAGCAGACAGCGGTAAAGAAACAAGGCTGATTTCTCAGACGGAACGTGCAGCAGAGTCTGCGGAGGAACAAAAACATCTGGTACAGGTGGAAAAAGAGAACCGTTCCGGTTCCGGAACAGGGATAAAGAAACTATTACGGCGCTTTGTTCCTGCAAGCCGTACTTATCTGGATAAGAAGATGAAGGATGTTCAGACGGATATGCTTAAGCAGATGCGGCAGCAGCAGGAAGAGATTTTGAAGGCGCAGAAGCGTTTGTTTGCGGATCAAAAAAGAATGCTGCAGTTTTTGCAGAAAAAAAATGAGGAACAGATGAAGGCCATTCAAGGAGTGAAGGTATATGTGGATCAGGAACTGCGAAGAAGAGATGCCTGGGAAGTGTGTGCGGAAGAGACAAGACGGCTGGCAAAGGGCCGGCCGGTGTGGGTGATCAAGTGCCCTGCTCCAGAGGATGAGTCGAAAGTCAAATGGGGGGATTATCCCTTTGCGTTGGCATTAAAGCGGTGCCTGGAGCAGCTAAACTGCTATGTGCTTCTGGATGCCAGAGAAGACTGGGGCTGTGAAGAAGGGGCTGATGTGGTGGTGGCGTTAAGGGGACATTATTTTTATCGCCCGGATCGAAGAAATAAGAAAGGCCTTTATATCATGTGGAATATCAGCCATCCTGATCTGGTGACGAAAGAGGAGTATGAACTTTTTGATGTGGTTTGTGTGGGCTCAAGACATTACGCCGAACAATTAGCCGAAAAACTGTCCGTTCCCGTATTTCCGCTGCTGCAGTGTACGGATACATCTGTATTTTATCCGCCCAGGGAGAAAAGGAGCGCATATCGCTGGGATTACATTTTTATCGGAAATTCCAGGGGAGTGGCCAGAAGCTGTGTGATGTGGGCCGTGGAGGAAAAACTGCCGATCCGCATGTGGGGCAGCGGCTGGGATAAAATTTTGCCGGACCACATGAATCTATTTGAGGCTCCGTTCATAGAAAATGGAGAAATACCGGATTTGTATCGCTCCGCAAAGGTTACTCTTAACGACCATTGGGGAGATATGCTGGAAAAACAGTTTGTGAATAATCGTATTTTCGATGCGCTGGCCTGCGGCCTGCCGGTGATTTCCGATACCAGCCAGGAGCTGCGGGATATTTTCCCGGAGGCTGTCCTGCATTATAGCAATAAAGAAGAATTCCGGGAATGCGTTCGTCAGATTGAAGAAAATTATGACGAAGTGAAGCAGCGGGTGCTGGAGCAGTGGGATCTGATCAAAGAACAATATTCTTTTGAAGCCAGAGCCAGAGAGCTGGTTGAAATTGCGGAGAAATATAAGCCGTAAGGAGGACATTTTGAAGCTGTCAGACGGAATGAGAAAATATAAGAGAATAGTTGCGGCAGTTATTATCATTCTTCTGGTGGTTTTTGTGGAAGTTGGTTTTAATTATCCTGCCCTTGTGGAAGGATATGAAGAACTGGACTTAAGTCCGTATATTAAGGCAGAGGGTGAAAAAGGGAACCAAAGCTATGTGGTGGAGTATCAGGTTCCGCAAGGATTATATGTGAAGCAGCTGGAGATACGGGGAAGGTTTTCAGGGGCGAATTGTATCGTAGAGTGCAGAATACTGAATGATTTTGGCAAAGAAGAGGAATATACGGTGACAGATTCCGTACATTCATGGTTCACCAGCTTTTATACGAATCTGAATAAGCGGATAACCTCCATAAAGATTACTCTCCCGAAATACAGTGGTACAGAGCTGTGGTCAGTGTCGCTCTCCAACCGGGCAGAAATAAATAAATACCGGTTATTGTTTGTGGCATTATCCTTGATGGTATTGTACTGTGTTTTCTTTGAACACATTTTCAGAAAAAGACCGGAATATTTTTTCCTTTTGTTTTCCGCGGCTTATGGTGTGCTCCTGCTATTAAGCGGACAGCCTCAGTGCAATGCCTGGGATGAGCAGGCCCATTTTCAAAATGCATACCGTCTTGCCAGCGGCAGAGTTGTGGAATGGAACGAAGCGGCAGAATTGATGGGAACGGGTAAGACTGTAAAATGCAACACAAAGGCAGAATACGCCCAACTGAGAGAATTTATGGATGAGAAGGGGAAAAATGGTACCGCAGCGGAGGAACAAGGCAGATGGGGGCTGGGCTATAATTCCTTTGGATATCTTCCCAGTGCTGTATTTTTGAGAATTGGCATGTGGCTGGGGTTGTCCTTTTCTAATCTGATATTGTTAGGAAGAATGGGAAATCTGTTGGCATATATTTTGGCTATGTTTTGGGCCATTCGTCTTGCGAAGCAAAAGAAATTGTTTTTGCTGCTTGTTTCTCTGATGCCCACCTCTCTTTTTCTGGCCTGTTCTTATACGTATGATGGGACAATATTTTCCCTTGTAACATTGGGAATTGTATTGTGGGCCAATGAAATGACTGCTCAGAAAGAGGAGTACCGGATATGGCCTCTTGTGTTGTCTGTTTTCCTGATCGTAATTGGCGGCATGGCAAAAATTATTTATGTGCCTCTGGCGTTGATTTGGATTTTAGCACCCCAGATAAAGCGGATCAGCAAAAAGAAAAAAGCGCTTCTGCTGTCCGGTGTTGTAGTGTTCTGTGCGGTATTGGGAATCTTTGTCGTGGTTCGCTGGCTTATACCTGTGCTGAAGGGCCAGATTCTGTTTGCGGATTTTCGGGGCGGAGAAACCAGTCTGGCTGCCCAGTTAACATCGATGCTTCGCCATCCCTGGGCAAGTATTAAAATGTTCGTAAGAGATATTCTGAGCCTGGATAATTTCCGGAATTCCGGAATCGCGGAATATAATGACTTTTTTGTGGGAAATTTGATGTTTCTGAATTATTATCTTATGGGAGTTATGTCGGATAAATGGTGCATTCTGCTGCTTCCGGTTATGGTGATATTGCTGCTGTATCCTGGGGAGGAGATTGGTGAACAAAGAGTGCTGCGCAGGGGGCAGCAGTGTTTTATATTGCTCATTGTGACGGGTGTTATTGGGTTGATCTGGGCATCCATGTATCTGGCATTTACCCCGGTGGGGGATTCCAGAATTGCAGGAGTGCAGGCAAGGTATTACCTTCCGCTGGTTTATCTGGCAGCTCTTGCTATACAGGGCAAAACGATAGTTATACAAGCCGGATATAAGGGAATGGTGAAAATGACGATGGTTACCGCACTGGTGCTGGAAACAGTTTCTATGTATGACTTTATCTTGAGTTCCCGGCTTTTCTAGGGCAGGCAGATTGTTTGAATTCAATGAGGAGGAGGTATTTCATGGGCAGATTTGTAAATCCTGGAAACAGTGCGTTTCAGGTTGCTTTGAATTCGGAAATATATGTTGATAAAACGGGCCTTCTCGCATATACAAACAGGGTTATAGATACGAATCAGACCTTGATTTGCAACAGCCGTCCGCGCCGCTTTGGTAAGTCGGTTACCGCTGATATGCTTGCAGCTTATTACAGCAGGGGCTGTGATTCAGAACGGATGTTTTCCGGATTGGCGATTGGAAAAACGGAGACATTTAAAAGATATTTGAATAAGTATGATGCGGGGTGAATTCCAAAGCTATTGGACACAGACCGGGACTTATGAATCTATTGTACCATTGATTAACATGAACTTTGACGGACTGAAAACAGCTATTATTACAATGCTGTCAGGGCAGGAAGTAAAGGTCCGAACAAAATCCTACCAGAATGATATGGTTACCTTTAAGGGGAAGGACGATGTATTGACATCTCTGATTCACCTTGGCTATCTTGCCTTTGATCCCCAAAAACAGACGGCATTTATTCCTAATGAGGAAGTTCGCAGCGAGTTTTTAGACGCGGTTCAGGGAAATAATTGGAATGATTTTCATTGAGAAACTAAAAAATAAGAGGAGAATGTCTTGAAATTACTAATACTTATTCCGGCTTATAATGAGGCGGAGAATATTGAACGGGTAGTGAACAATTTAATAGAAAATTATCCTCAGTATGACTATGTAATCATAAACGACGGCTCCACAGATGCCACCAGAAAGGTGTGTGCCAGAAATAAGTACAATCTGTTGGATCTTCCGGTGAACGTGGGGCTGTCGGGGGCCATTAAAAGCGGTATGAGGTATGCCAACTATTATGGCTATGATTATGTGCTGCAGCTGGATGGGGATGGGCAGCATGATCCGAAATATATCCAGAGTATGATTGATAAAATGATGGAGACCGACTGCGACATTGTCATTGGCTCCCGGTTTAAGACAGAAAGAAAGCCGGTGACCTCCCGCATGATCGGCAGCCAGATTTTGACCATGGCCATCTGGATGACCACAAAAGGGAAGTATATCGGGGACGTGACCTCAGGGATGCGTCTTTTCAATAAAAAGATGATCAAACGCTTTGGATACGATATGCATTACAGTCCGGAGCCGGATACGCTGGCTTATCTGCTGAACTGCGGTGTGAAGATTGAGGAGGTGCAGGTGACGATGTATGAGCGGGTGGCGGGGGTAAGTTATTTGAATTTTAAGAACTCCGCCTGGTATATGCTGAAGATGCTGTTTTCTATATTGATTTTCCAGTGGTTCAGACAACGAATTAAGGAGTGAGTTTGTATGTCGATTACCTTGAGAGTATTATTATTGGCAGCGGCGCTTGTGACAGCGGCGTGGATTTTAAGAAAAATAAGCAAGCTGAAGGTGAAAATGGAGGACGCCATTTTTTGGATTGTTTTCGCGGGGATATTGTGTATCCTGGCGATTTTTCCGGAAATATGCTATTGGATGACCAGTGTGTTGGGTGTGATGTCGCCGGCTAATCTGATTTTTCTGGTGATTATTTTTTTGCTGGTGGAAAAGGTGTTTACTCTTTCCATTATCGTTTCGCAGTTGGAAGACAAACTTCAGGTATTATCGGCGGAACTTGCTTTGCGGAACCATTCGGCGGAGAAACGGCTGAAGGAGACAGAGGAGACGCAGAGGAAAGAAGCGCCCGGAGAAAATGAGGACGTGTCGAAAAGAGAAGAAAACGAGGCAGCGAAAGGATGAAACATTATTGTGAGAAGGATCATACATTCGTGGTCTGCGCTTATCAGGAAAGCCCTTATTTGAAGGAATGTATCTGTTCTGTTTTAAAACAGAACAGGAAAAGCCGGGTGTGTATTGTCACATCGACTCCTAACGAGCAAATAATCGGCATGGCCAGGAAGTACAAGCTTCCATTTTATGTCAATACAGGGGAAAAGGGCATTGCGGCGGATTGGAATTTTGCGGTGGACTGTGCGGATACGCCGTTGGTGACGATTGCACATCAGGACGATATTTATTGCCGGGATTATGCGGAGAATATTCTGGCAGCGTTAAATAAATGTACACATCCGCTGATTGCGTTTACGGACTATTGTGAGCTACGGAATGGGCAGACGGTAAAAAGAAATAAGCTTCTGGCGGTGAAGAGAATGCTGCTGTGTCCGCTGCGGATAAAGGTATTCTGGAAAAGCAGATGGATACGCCGCCGGATCTTGTCGCTGGGTTCTGCGATTTGCTGCCCTTCCGTGACTTTGGTGAAGGAACATTTGAATTTACCTGTATTTAAGAATAATATGAAAAGTAATGTGGACTGGCAGGCCTGGGAGGAGCTTTCCCGACAGGCGGGAGAATTTGCTTACGTTGCGAAACCATCCATGAAACACCGTATCCATCAGGATTCCACCACGTCTTCCCTGCTGGAGAATCAGGCACGCAGGGAGGAGGATCTGATGATGTATCGGAAGTTCTGGCCCGGATGGATGGCTGATTTTATAGAACGGTTTTATCAGAGGGCGGAGAAATCGAATAAATTGTAGATACAAGGTGAATAAAAGAAGAAACGAAAAAGTAATAATTGCGGGGGAAAAGTAACAATGCTGTAATTAGAGACATGAAAGGAACCAAGAGGTTGGTAGAATGTATTAGTCGCAAAGGATCGAAATGCAAATATGAAAAAGGTATCCATTATTATCCCGGTTTATAACAGTGAAAAATATGTGGAAGCATGCCTGCGCTCTATAATGAAACAAACTTTTTCGAATCTGGAGATTATCGTAATAGATGACGGTAGCCAGGACGGTAGCCGGGATATTCTGGATGGGCTGGCGGCGGAGGATCAAAGAATCCGTTTGATTCATCAGCCAAATGGCGGGGTGGCGGCTGCCAGAAACCGTGGGTTGGATATGGCCTGCGGAGAATATCTGACATTCATAGACGGGGATGATTATGTAAGCGAAGATTACATCGAGCGCTTGTACAACTGTGCAGAAAGTGAAGCAGCGGATATGGTTATCTGCGGTTTAAAGTATGTTACAGAGGATGGGAAAATTTTACGGGAACTGATTCCGGATGAATATCAGAGAATAGAACGGGAAGAGTGGACGTTTCGAATCTCTGCGGTATGTTCCCATTTTTACAGAAGGGAGATTTGGGAGAACTATTCGATTCGTTTCCAGCCTGGAGAAAGAGGAGAAGATATGCCAATCTCCTTGTTTTTTAGCGCAGTTTGCGATAGAATAAGTATATTGCCTGAGTCCGGCTATTATTATGTCCAACATCAGGCATCGGCCACCCACAATTTCAGAGGGCTTCGGAACTATCAGCTTCCTTACCAGGCATTAGAGAATATATTAAAGAAAATTCAGACAATAGGAATAACAAACAGTCCGGAATTTTATGAATTGTTTGTGCTGCGGATTTTGGCTACCTGTTACTTTGATCTGGCCAGGGGCGCCACGAGAGAGGATATGACGAAGCTGTGCGGCTATATCGTGCGTATCATGGAAACTTATTTCCCGGGGTATTACCGCAATAAAAAAGCAAAGCTTTTTTCACCGGTCAGGGTTCCTTTTGTGCAGAAGGCAGCGGTTTGGATTTTGAGCATATTGGTAAGGACGCGGCTGCTTTATCCCGCCGCCTGCGTCATACGCCGCTTATAAGGAGAATAAATGGACATTGTAAGTTTTGTGATCCTGCATTATAAAGATTTGGCGGCAACGGACCGGTGCGTTCAGTCGATTTTGCGCATGGAGCAGCAGGAAAGGATTCGCATTGTCATTGTGGATAATGATATTTGTGAAAGCGAGGAAAAACGCGAAGTTCTGCATCGGAAGTATGCGAGGGAAAAAAGAATCGATGTGCTGAAGATAAAAGAAAATGGGGGATTTTCCTATGCCAATAACCGGGGATACCGGTACGCCAGAGAAAAACAGCGGGCTTCTTTTATTCTGGTATTGAATAATGATATCGAGTTTGTGCAGGACGATTTTATCAGTCGGCTGGATGATAGCTATAAGGAGTATTCCTGCCATGTACTGGGACCGGATGTGATGCGAAGGAGTACGGGTGAGCATCAAAATCCCATGGATCAGCGCATTCGTACAAGAGAAGAGGCGGAATATACGATCCGAATGAACCACAGAGCTTTAAAGTATTATGCTGTATTGTACCCGCTTCTGTATTGGAAGAATAAGAGGAACAAAAGAAAACAGACAAAAATCAAAAGAAAGAATCAGGGATATTATCAGTCTGTGCAGAAAAATATTGTTCCCTTTGGAGCCTGTCTTATCTTTACACCGAAGTTTGTGACGGAAGAAACCATTGCCTTTTATCCGGAAACGCGATTTTATTATGAAGAGTATCTATTGACGTACCGCTGCCAGAAGAGGGGATATGAAATAATATATGATCCGGCTCTGAAGGCTGTGCACGAAAGCGGAACTGCCACAAGAAAAAGCCTAGGCAGTGAGAAAAGACGGCTGCGGTTTATGATGGAGCGGGTTGCGGAGGCCTGTGAGGTATACAGAGAAACAATAAAATAACAAGGACTGCCGAGACAGATGAAGAAAAAAATATTGTATTTAATGGGAATTGACTGGTACTGGATAAAACAGCGTCCGCAAATGATAGCGATAGAATTGGATAAAGAATATTCTGTGACGGTAGTATATCTATCGGAGATTTTCAATAAGGCCAGTTTAAGACAGGAAAGGGATGAGCTGAAACGATGCAAAAGTGTACCGGCGCTTCCATACCGTGATAAAAACAGAGTGGTATCTTATGTGGAAAAACTTCTGATGCGGTGGGCCATAGGGGATATACGCCAATATGACATTATCTGGGTGGGACATCCTAATTTATATAAATATATTTCTCCGAAATATGGCGGAAAAATCGTGTATGACTGCATGGATGATCATGCGGCTCTCTGCGGGGATTATAAAATACGGAGTGAAATAGAAAAGAATGAAAAAAAACTGGTGAGAGGTTCCGACATTGTTTTTGCTACCAGTCAGGTTCTAAAAAGAAAAATGGAAGCTGCCGGGGGGCAGGGGAAAACCTTTTTAAACAGGAACGGATTTCAGTGTGACCATATTTATCCGCCGCAAACAGCGAAAAAAAAAGACAGATATAAAATCGGATATATTGGTACGATTGCGGAGTGGATGGACTTTGATTTGATTCAGGCCAGCTTAAAGGCTAATTCTCAGATAGAGTATCGTTTTGTGGGTCCTGTTAGTGGTTTTGATATTCCGGAACATCCCAGGATTTTTTATGAAGGTATTGTGGAGCATAGTCAGCTATATGAAAAAACGAAGGATTATGATTGCCTGATTATGCCGTTTATTGTGAATGATATCGTGTTAGCCGTGGATCCGGTTAAGCTTTACGAATATATCAGCATGGGTAAATGTGTGATATCTGTATGGTATGAAGAGGTTGACCGGTTTGAACCGTTTGTCTATTTTTATCGAAATCAGAAGGAATTTGTGGAACTATTATTAAAGTTATGCGATAATGGATTTCGACCTAAGTACAATGCGGAACAGCAGAAAGAGTTTTTAGAAGTTAATTCATGGGAAATGCGATATAGAGAAATAAGGAAGAGGGTG
The DNA here is from genome assembly GCA_946549155.1 of uncultured Lachnospiraceae bacterium. GTDB lineage: Bacteria > Bacillota > Clostridia > Lachnospirales > Lachnospiraceae > Merdiplasma. The sequence continues at coordinate 15,226 of CAMNQN010000001.1, forward strand.
GAATAGGAGCTAAAGAGTTTTTATTGCGAAGGTTTTGGTATAGTTTTGATGATATATTCAGAAGGTGTTGTTATTCGCTTATAGATCCATTAGATTGGATATTGGCGGATATAATTACATTATAGAAATTTTTGACATTACAAGGAAGGAGTGGCCAAGAAACTTGGCGAATGAGTTTTATGAAAGTTATGAGTATATTTGGGACGCGTCCCGAAGCGATTAAGATGTGTCCGTTAGTAAAGGAGCTGGAAAAAACAGAAGGAATTGAGAGCGTTGTGTGTTTGACTGGTCAGCATAGAGAAATGTTGCAGCAGGTTATAGATATTTTTGGTACGAAAGTAAAATATAATCTTGATATTATGAAGCCTCGTCAGACATTGACAACAATTACCAGCAGTATTTTGGAAAAGATTGAGCCTGTGCTCATAAAGGAGAAACCGGATATAGTTTTGGTTCATGGTGATACCACTACTTCTTTTGTAGTAGCATTGGCAGCATTTTACCAGCAAATACCGGTTGGACACGTGGAAGCAGGCCTGAGAACCTTCGATAAATATTCTCCTTTTCCAGAGGAAATGAACCGTAACTTAACGGGGAAAATTGCGGAGTTGCATTTTGCTCCGACGGAAAATAATAGGAAAAACCTGGAGAGAGAAGGCGTCACTAGGAATGTATTTGTAACAGGTAATACTGTAATTGATGCATTCCAGACGACGGTTAAAACGAATTATGTATTTAAAGATGAGACACTTAGAAACTTGGATTTAAAAAACAAAAAATGTGTTCTAATGACAGCACATAGGAGAGAAAATCTGGGACAGCCTTTGGAAAATATTTGTAATGCTGTTAAACGGTTGGCAGAAAAGTATGAAGATATGATTTTTGTTTATCCGGTGCATTTAAATCCAGCGGTGCGAGATACGGCAAATGAAATTCTTGGTGATACAGAGAATGTTTATCTTATTCCGCCTGTGGACGTGGAGGATATGCATAACATCATGGATCGTAGTTTTTTGGTAATGACGGATTCTGGCGGCTTACAGGAGGAGGCTCCTGCGTGCGGTGTACCGGTGCTTGTTTTGCGCACGGAAACGGAAAGGCCGGAGGCTGTGAGAGCGGGCACCGTAAAGGTAGTGGGAGTAGATGAGCAGGTTATTTTTGACGAGGCAGTCAATTTAATTGAAAACAGAGCAGAATATGAGAAAATGGCTAAAGCCGTAAATCCATATGGAGATGGGCATGCTAGTGAGAGAATTGTAGATCATATTCTTTGTTGGAACAAAAATATTTAGGCATTATTTTGACGGAGAGCGCAATTGGAATGAAAAAGATAATCGGTATTTGCAAAAAGATATATCTGGGGCAGGGAATAAGGGGATTATTTACAATTTTTCTTAGAGCATTCCAAATTAGGCTGTTTAATTTGAGTATATATCCTTTATGTAAGTCTTTTTATAGAAGAAAACTTAAGGATGTAATTAGTACAAAATATGATAGGGTTGTAATATGGAATAATGGCTTTGGGTGGAATGTTACTTTATTTCAAAGGCCGCAGCATATTGCCAAGGCATTATCGAAACAGGGTTCATTAGTTTTTTATGAGGTGACGCGTAGGACAGATAAGGAAGTGCATTCATTTAAAAAAATTAGTGAAAATCTTTTTCTAATTAATCGCGAAAATAGGAGCTTTCGTCATATTTTGTTTGATGAGTTGTCACAAATAGAAATACCGAAATATATGCAAATATATTCAACAGAGTTAGAATTGTCGGCGCATGAATTGGGAGAATTTATGGATGCTGGTTTTAATATACTTTATGAATATATTGATGACATTCATCCGGATATCTCAGGGACTAAAACAGTTCCTGAGAATATCCTTTCTAAGTATAATTTTGTGATGAGCCATTCTGAAATTCCAGTTGTTGTTACTGCTGATCGATTAAAAGAAGATGTTGAAAAACACCGAGGAAACAGGAATCTTGCGTATTCGACAAATGGGGTGGATTATGAGCATTTTTCAGAAGTTCCTAAAGTTGACAAAAAGGATTTAACTCCACAATTTGAAAAGGTTATAGATTCAGGAAAAGTGATTATTGGATATTATGGAGCGTTGGCGTCTTGGTTTGATTATCAACTAGTAAAAGAGGTGGCGAAAAAGAGAAAAGATGTTGTGTTTGTTTTAATAGGTAAAATTTATGATGAACAATATTCTAAGATGGGGTTAGAAGATTACGATAATATTGTCTATTGCGGAGAAGTTCCCTATGATAAATTGCCCTTATTTGCGTGTTATTTTGATATTTGTACGATACCATTTATAGTTAATGAGCTGACGAATGCAACTTCTCCACTAAAACTATTTGAATACATGGCATTAAAGAAGCCGATTATTACAACTGGAATGTATGAATGCAGAAAATATAGATCTGTTATGATAGCAAATGACAGTGATGATTTTTGCAGACAAATCGATAATGCTGTAAAATATATTAATATGGGGGATAAGGAGTATTATGCTCTTTTAGAGAAAGAAGCTTTGGAAAATACGTGGGATTCGAAGGCCAAAAGTATTGTGGATATGTTAAGAAAATTTGAAGGATGATGAATTTATTATGAAGACTATTGCGTATGGAGCAGAACTTATTAGAGGTATCGCGAGAAACAGGGGGCTATTATTAGAGTTTGCGGGCAAAGATTTTCAACGTAGATTTGCAGGGTCGTATTTTGGGGTAATATGGGGAGTTTTGCAGCCGTTATTAACGGTTTTTGTCTATTGGAGTGTATTTCAATTTGCATTTAAAAGTGGACCAGTAAATGGAGTACCATTTGTGTTATGGTTTATGTGTGGCATTGTTCCTTGGCTTTTTTTTGCAGAAGCATTTCCGATGGCTAGTAATTGTTATTTGGAATATAGTTATTTAGTAAAAAAGGTAGTATTTAATTTAGATATTTTGCCCCTAGTTAAAATTTTTTCATGTATGGTTGTACATTTGCTGTTTTCGTTATTGATACTGGTTTTTTGTATTGTGTTTGGATATTTCCCTGGAATTTATTTGGTGCAGTTATTATATTATTGGGTGGCATTGGTTGCGTTAATATATGCTATTTCAATAATTACCTCTTCTATTATTGTGTTTTTTAGAGACTTAAATCAGCTGATTAGTATTATTTTGTTGGTAGGAATGTGGGCGACTCCCATTGCGTGGAATTTGTCTGTATTGCCAGAAAAGTATCAATCGATACTTAAATGGAACCCCATATATTATATTGTAGAAGGATATAGGGATACCTTTGTAAATAATGTATGGTTTTGGGAAAAAATAGATTTAACGATACGTTATTGGGTAATATTAGTTGTTTTGTATTTTATTGGACTTTCTTTATATAGAAGATTAAAACCGCGTTTTGCAGACGTATTATGATTAAGAAGTAAGGAAATGATATGGAAAAAAAGATAAGTTTACGGAGCATTAGTAAAATATATAAAATGTATAATTCATCAACGGATCAGCTTAAAGAAGCGTTAAGCTTAACCGGAAAAAGTTATCATACAGATTTTTGCGCTTTAAAAGATATTTCTTTTGATTTGTCTCAGGGAACTATTTTGGGGATAATGGGAAGAAATGGGGCCGGTAAATCTACATTATTGAAAATAATCACAGGTGTACTAAAACCAAGCTCTGGAAGTTTAGAAGTCAAGGGGAAAATATCTTCATTACTCGAATTAGGCGCTGGCTTTAATATGGAATATAATGGTCTAGATAATATTTATTTTTATGGTATGCTTATGAAACTGACACACAAGCAGGTAGAGGAGCGAGTAAAAGACATCATTGAATTTGCAGAGATAGGAGATTATATATATCAGCCAGTAAAAACATATTCGAGCGGAATGTTTGCCAGATTAGCTTTTTCCTGTGCTATTAATGTAGATCCGGATATATTGATTGTGGATGAAATATTGAGTGTTGGAGATATTCGTTTTCAAGCTAAGTGCTTTAATAAATTCAAAGAATTTAAAGAGAAGGGTGTCACAATAATATATGTAGGACATGATGTTGGATTAATGAAAAGTTTCTGTGATGATGCAATCTGGCTTCATAATGGTCAAATTGTGGATCGTGGCAATCCAGCAGAAGTTGCTGCAAAATATGTGGAGTTTATGTACTTAGATGAAGGAACAGAATTTACAACTTACAATAGGAACTCTATGGACAATTCGAAAAAATCGGAGAAACAAATTGTTGGGAATGCTGAGGGAGAAAATAAAGAGCAAAAAAAGGAGGTAAGCAATAGTTTATATAAAAAAGCAATTACACACTGGGGAATAGCGCCTGGAATAATAAAAAAGGTGTGCTTACGAAACAGTAAAAAAGAAGAAATAGATTATTTTGATCCGTCAGAAACCGTTGAAATCCAGTTTGATTTAGAGTTTAGTGAGTTAGTTGATTTTGATAATTTATCTATTGCTTTTTCTATAAAAAATAAAGAAGGAACAGATATTATTGTAAAGACAACTTATGATGAGGGTATTTCTTTGGTGAACAATCAAAGTAAAAAGTATCAAATTATATTTAAATTAAAAACTTTATTAGCAGTAGGGGAATATTATTTAGTTGCTGCAGTTGAAAACAGATCAGAAGTCAATCCCATTTATTATGAGTATATTGAGGGAGTTAAATATTTTAAGGTATTTACAAATAAAAAAATTTTTGGAAAAGTTGATTTGCCGACTCAAATTACGATTAATGAGGTAGAAAAATGAACAGAGTGAATTCAAAAGAATATTGGGAAAAAAGATTTACGGAACAGGATTGGGAAAAAAATAGAGGAGGCGAACAGACAAAATATTTTTATGAATTATTGGTGAAAATGCTTCCGCAATGGATTGTTACAGAAATACGAAAAGAGAAGTATACCGTAATTGACTTTGGATGCGCAGAGGGGCAGGGAGTTCCTATTTTACAAGAAAAATTAGGAACAAAGATAATAGGGATGGATTTTGCGGAGGGGGCAATTCAACAGGCCAGACTTAAATTCCCGCAGCATACGTTCGAGGTAGGCGATATAACAAACTATGGTGGGAGAGTAGATGTTGCTATTATGTCAAATATATTGGAACATTTTACGACTCCGTATAATATTTTGGAGCATATTTCAAAATGTACAAATAAGTATATGGTGGTAATGGTTCCTTTTGAAGAAGAAAATTTAATGACGGAGCATTGCTATACGTTTAGGTTTAATAATATTCCTATTGCGGTAAACGGATTTCAATTAGTGCAGCTAGAAGAATATGATTGTTTGAAAGATGCTAACAATTTGTTTTTAGGAAAACAAGTCTTATTAATATATTCGCAAAAACAGGATATTAATGAGACTATATCATATGAACAAATGAATCGGGTAATTCCGGCTTTGAGGCAACAAATAAGGGATGTTCAAGATAAATTTCAGCAAAAATTTGAGAAAAGTCAATTTGAAGTTGAAAAAAATCACATGATAGCAGAAAAAAAGCAATTAGAGTTAGAATTGGCTAACAAGGAGAGAGCTGAACTGGAAGCACTAAATGAGCAAAAAAATGCGCAGTTAGTGAATGAAAGAAGTGCTTACTGTGAATTAAATGGAAGATATGTAGAGCTTAGTGAGAGATTTAATTCATTAAATGATACGTATGGCTATACAAAAGAAAAGTATCGTGAAATTCTGGATTCTTATACATGGAAGATAGGAAGCGCACAACTTAATGCGCTAAAAAAAGTGAAACTTTTGGCGCCTGTAAAGAAATATATGGATGCTAGGTTACAGAAGAATAATATAGAAGAGAATTTGGCAACTGAATTAGATAGTAATTTAGAGCAGATTTTAGCAAAACAAGAAGTGTCAGATGACATTACAAATTATATAAAGATACAGGGAAAATTATTCCGAGAGAGCATTGATAGTCCATTAGGTGAAATTTCTCTGAAATTACAAGAAATTATTAAAACAAGACGTTATAAAGGAATTGTTGTTTATCCTCATGCGGTGAAGTGGGAACCGATTCAAAGGCCACAACATTTTTTGCGGGAACTTTCTAAGAAGGGTTTTCTCTGCTTTTTCTGCGAAAATGAAGAATGCTCTGAAGACGTAGCAGAACCTTATGAAAATGTATTTATTGTTAAAAATGGAGAATTAAATTTATTGCCCGTTTTGCAGGATAAGGCGGTAATTGTTTTGATTACTTTTTATCTGCAAACTTTATTTTCAAAGTTTCTGCCTCAAAAAGTAATATGGTTTGACATATTAGACCGGTTGGATTTTTTTGATGGGAACGGAGATATAAGTAAAGATATTTATCGTGAATTAATTAGTAAAGCGAATATTGTGAGTTATTCAGCGAATAATTTAAAAGAGTATGTTTCTGAAAGAAAGGACGCAATAAAGCTTCCGAATGCAGTAAATCTTGATGATTTCAAGAAAAGAGATGAGGAGATTCCAAAAGAAATTCTAACTTTAAAAGAAAAAGGGAAAAAAATTATTGGTTATTATGGAGCAATCGAAGAATGGTTTGACTGGAGTGCGGTCAAATATTTGGCGGATCAAACAGATTATGAAATTGTGTTGATTGGAGCTGCAAATGAAAAAATAAAAGACAAGTTGCAGCATAATCAGGTTCATTTTCTTGGCAGAAAACCGTATCAGTCTCTTTATAAGTATGCAAATTGTTTTGATGTAGCGTTGCTTCCCTTTGTCGTAAACGATTTAACAAATAGTGTTTCGCCTGTTAAATTTTTTGAATATGCTGCTATGGGGCTTCCGGTGGTATCTTCAAATATTCACGAAATGAAACAATATGCTGTTGAAAATGTGAAATTGTATTCAACAAAAGAAGAGTTTGTCGATTTAGTGAAGTCTTTAGCAATCAGATATTCTGGGAAAAAAGTAAGCTTCAATGATTTTATCAAGCAAAATACATGGGAACAGAGGATTGATGTATTTCTGGAAAGTATGAAATCGCAAATTGGAAATCTAAAAGTATTGGCAAATACAGATTCGAGTGGTTCAGTGGCGGTAAATACAGTAACCTTTTTTAAATACGATGGGACAACATATTATTCAGGTGGTGCTGAGCGATATCTTTTGGACTTAGATGAAATTTGTGAAGAATTGAATATCAGATTCCGTGTTTATCAATATGGAGAGTATGATTGGGTACGCTTTTACAATAATGTTGAAGTTATCGGTTTGGGAGCGAAGCAGAATGATGTGAATGTATACAGTGTCTTATTGAAACAAGAGATGGAGGAAGCTTTTAAAAGAAATACTCAAAATAAGTCACTAGTGGATATTTATTCAGCGTTTAACTTATTGCAACGAAAAGATTCAGTGACGTCTATCGGAATAAGTCATGGGATATTTTGGGATAATGAGGCAAATTGTTTCACGAATGGAACAGATTTTTGGCGTAATGACGAAGAAATAATTCGGGCTGCAAAATATTGTGATTATATGGTTTCGGTGGATACGAATACATGCAATTGGTTTCAGACAATTGATTATCAGCTTAGCAAAAAAATGAAATATATACCGAATTATGTGGATAATCAGGAATTCGCTCCGGGTGAAAGGAACGACAAAGAAAAGATTATTATAACATATCCGAGACGTTTATATGGCGCGAGAGGATTATATATTGTTTTGGATGTGATTGACGATGTTTTGAATGCATTTGAAAACGTCGAGTTTCATTTTGTGGGCAAGGGGTTTGAACAAGATACAAAATATGTGGAACAAAAGATATGTAAATGGGGGGACAGAGTAAAATGGTATTCACAATCTCCCGATAAAATGCATGAAGTATATAAATATACGGATATTTCTTTGGTTCCGACTATGTATAGTGAGGGCACAAGCCTGTCTTGCCTGGAGGCACTTTCCAGTGGTAATGTTGTTGTGTGTACACGAGTAGGTGGTTTGACAGATTTAATTCTTAATGATTATAACGGAATTTTAATTGAACCAGATAAAGAATCTTTAAAGGAAGCGTTGTTTGAATTATTGAATTCTCCGGAAAAAATGAAAACATTGAAAAAGAATGCAGTATTGACGGCACAAGCTTTTTCCAAAAGTAAATGGAAAGAGCGTTGGAAGAAAATTTTGAAAAGGGCCATTGGAGAGCAGAATACAGCCCCGTATGAATATCATAAGCGCTGCATGATTAAACTGACTAAACTGTCGGTTCAGGATGATAAAGTGATAAATTGTATTTGCAAATATTTGGATGACGGATATTATGTATATGTTGCCAGTCCAGAAAAAACTAACAAATTTCACAGTTTCCAAAGATTGCAGTTTATATTGCTTGACGAGGATTTATATTTTGAGCCGGATGTCATTTTGACGGAGACAGAAATTTAAACGATAAAATATTTTTGGAAAAGTGGCAAATAAATAATATTAATAGGATTTTTGTGTAAATCTTATAATATTTGTCACTTTTCTTATTTTTATGGCATCTTGAATCAAGAATAGGGTGCAGACAAGTTTTCTTATATTATATTCGAGAAAATATTTGTTTGGGAAAATTTGATGGTGTGTTCTATAGAAAGGAATTGAAATGTCAGGCAGGAAGAAACAGATAAGAAAAAGTAGTAAAGTTTTATTTAATTGTATAATTATTAGTTTATTGTTATTGATTAATATAGGAACTTTAAAATGGCAATTAGGATACAATTATTATAGGGAATCCGGAAGTTTATATTCTCCGCGGCAGGGGTGGACGTATACAGATATATTCTCGGGAGACAGTGATGTAGTAACACAATATTTTCGACCCCCAAAAAGCTATTTGGAATGTATTATGTTCAGATTGGAATTTTCATTAAATGAGCAGGTGTCCCCAGAGAATATTTTTTTAATAAGTATGTATGATGAAAAAGAGCAATTAGTTTGTGAGGAAGAGCTTTATGTACATGAGTATTCTAATTGGAATGCATACACATTTAATATAGAAAAGGAAGTAAATAAAAATAAGCTTTATAAATTAGTTTTTAAAGAAAGGAAAGAAAATGAAAAACCGTCTCTGTTTTTTAGATTTCTTTTATCAGAGGAAGGCATAGAAGAAGAAGAGGGATATGAAGTAAATGGAGAAAAAAGTGCCGGAAATATTGAATTAGCATATAGATATTCATATAAAGATTGGAAGCCTTTGTTATGGATAATAATAGGAGATTTGGTGGTTTGTATTGGTTTGTTAAGTTGTAATGTATATGCGAAAAATGGAAAGCGCAACAAAATATTAGAGGGAGCATTATGGGCGTTAACACCTATTATTATGTTTGGGCTAATGCAGGAAATTATTGGAGGAATTAGTAATATTCAGATAAAATATATTCCATTTAATTTATTCATTTTGTATGGCATATTGATTATCTTTACTCTGTTTTTTAAGAAAACAAAAATTGCCCTAATGTTATTTAGCTGCATAATTTTAATATTTGCCCTGATTGAATATTTTGTTATGGAATTTCGGGGTAGTCCATTTATGTTAATGGATGTATTAAGTGTGAAGACTGCTATGAATGTGTCACAAGCATATTCTTTTGATTTAAGTATAAGGCTAGGAATTGAACTACAGTTCTTTTTGATGTTATTTTATGCACAATTTTTTGGAATTAAGCAGTCTAATACAAAGAAGATAGTTAAAAATAGAATTTTGAGTATGGGACTTTTAGTTCTGGCAATATTGTTGATATATAATAATCCTTTTGGTATTTTTGAGAATAAAATATCATTTTATGCTGTTGATCAGGAGTATCTTCATAAAGGATATTTTTATATATTGTTCTCAGAAGTACAATCTATGCTTCAAGATAAGCCAGAGAATTATTCCGTTGAAAGTATTAGAGACATTGTTAATAATGTTGAAAATGGTATTAGCGTAGAATCGACGGATGATAGTCCGATGAATATTATCGTTATTATGAATGAGAGTTTTGCTGACTTTGATGTTCTTGGGGCAGTAAAAACAAAAGAAAAAATTGCGCCATATATAAAAGGAATGGACAAAAATGTTATAAAAGGATATTTGCAGGTCCCGGTTTTTGGAGGGAGCACAGCTAATACGGAATATGAAACTCTGACGGGAAATTCAACAGAATTTTTACCGGTGTCAAGTATACCATATATATTGTATACCAAAAGTCCGGAATATGGTTTGACATTGACTTTAAAGCATCAGGGGTATAGAACTATCGCGATGCATCCTTTTGACGCATCAGGGTATAACAGGGAAAAGGCTTATGAAAATATGGGTTTTGAAGAATTTTACAGTATAGAAAATTGGGAGAGTGATTATAAAACTATTCGGAGTTGGATGAGTGATCAGTCTGTATATGAAAAAATTTTTCAAATTTATCAAGAAAAGAATCAAAATGAAAAACTCTTTGTGTTCTGTGTTACAATACAAAATCATGGCGGGTATTCCGAAGAATGTGCTAACGGATATGAAGACAAAGTGTCCTTGGACTATGAACAAAATTTTCCAGAAGCAGAACAGTATTTGGCATTAATTAATGAATCAGATAAAGCGTTTAAAAGTTTGATCAATTATTTTGAAAATATAGAGGAAAAAACAATGATCGTTTTTTTTGGTGATCATATGCCAATGGTCGAGTCAGAATTTTATGAAACCATTCTGGGAAAACAAACGGAAGAATTGAGTTGGGAAGAGCAGCAGCTAAAATATCAAATACCATATATTATATGGACAAACTATCCCCAGGAAACTTTTCAAGAAAATATAAGTTCGAACTATTTGGGAAGTATTATCTTGCAAAGGGCGGGATTAAAGCTAACAACTTATAATAAATTTTTGCTAAAGTTAAAACAAAAACTGCCTATTATTGGAAAGGAGGCTGTAATGGATGCGACAGGAGCGTGGTATGAATGGAATGAATTGCCGGAACAATATGAGAATATGATAAATGATTACAGAATTTTACAATACAATAATATGTTTGATCAAAAAAAATTGATCAAGAATATTTTTAGTTTACAATAAAATTGTAGATGATCTAAAATAATTTGCTGCTATGAAAATGATAAAATTATTCCAGATATCGAAAGGTTGGAGAACGTATAAATTATGGGACGAAACATGGGCAGTTTTGTAATAAAAAAATTGCAGTTAAAAAAACTATGGATTATATTTTTTCTAATTATTTTTTTCGTAGTACCTTTAAGCTTTTTAGACAGCATTTTTAAATGGCCGCTGTTGATTTTCCTCTTTTTTACTGTGATTTGTTATGTGTCTAATATTAGAAACTTTTCCTTTTTTCTATTTAGTGTAGCATTTTGCATCAGATTAATAATAGTTTTGACAATTAATACACCTCCTATAAGTGATTTTGAATGTTTATTGTCAGCCTCACAAAGGCTATTGGAAGGTGATACAAGTTTTGTGAGCGAAGGCTTTTGGGGGGGGGTTAAATATTTTCAAATTTGGGCGTATCAATTAGGATATGTTGTATTTCAAAGCGGACTTTTATTGGTTTGGAATAATATTTTGATGTTGCAACTTTTCAACTGCTTAATGGGCGCGGGGACAACTGTATTGGTGTACTTAATTGCTAAAGAGATATCCGGAGAAAAAGCTTCTGAAGTGGTAGCCTTAGCATATTGCTTTCATTTATTTCCCTTAACTTATGTTACAGTATTGTCCAATCAGTTTGTGGCGACTTTTTTGGTTTTTTTAGGTATATATTTGCTTATTTCCGATAAAATAATATGGTCGTCTTATGTAAAATATGGGGTTTGTGCAAGTTTATTAGCTCTGGCGAATGCACTTCGACCGGAAAGTATAATTCCGTTGGTTGCAATATGGATAAGTTTGTTGCTGACTATTAGTAGAACGAATATTAAGGAAAAAGTATTGTTGATGATGATTTTAATTGGAGTTTATTTTGGTTTAAAATCTATCATTTCTGCTTTATTTATTTTAACTGGGTTATCTTCTGTTGGTCTTGCGAACATGAATCCCTATTACAAATTTATGGTAGGACTTAATTATGAAACCAATGGGGGTTGGAATGAATCAGATTATATGTGTTGTGAGAATGTACAGATGTGCATGGAAATTATGAAGCAGAGAATCCTACAGCCATTACCTCAGTTAGTACAATTATTTTTCAATAAAATTAAGGTATTTTGGGAAGGAGGGGCGCTATCGTGGAGTTTTACAGATTCTTTACGGAATGGTATGATGTTAATGGGCAGAAGAATTGATGTGTCCTTGATTTATGTGATATGTGAGCATATTAATAAATGTATAACGGCAATTACATATGGTTTGTTAATGATAGGAGAAATCGGAACATTACAAAAAAATGGTAATTCAAAGATTGTATTGTTGACGAATTATATTTTTGTTACATTTGGAGTATACTTATTGATCGAAGTTCAGTCAAGATATGTATATTCCGTGCAAGTTGCAGTTTTTATTTTGGCTTCATTGGGTATGGAAGAATTAGTCAAAATTAGAAAAATAATAAGACAGAAAATAGCATCGTTGTTATGTTAGAATAATAGGGAGGAATGGATCGTGAAGCCTATTTTATATATTCTTATTCCTTGTTACAACGAAGAAAAGGTTCTTCCCATAACCTGCAATATGTTTTTAGGGAAGCTCTATTCGCTGATTAATGCCGAAAAAATTGGAGACAAAAGTCGTATTTTATTTATAAATGACGGTTCTAAAGATGGTACCTGGGAGATTATTTGCGATCTGGCAAGGGGGGATGCACATTACATAGGCATTAGTCAGAGCAGGAATAGAGGGCATCAGAATGCTGTGCTTGCTGGATTAATGGAAGCTAAGGACAGGTGTGATATTACGATTTCTATTGATTGTGATGGGCAGGATGATATTAATGCCATGGATACTATGCTCGAAGAATACCAGGGTGGGTGTGAGATTGTATATGGAGTACGTAGCAGACGTGATACAGATACTTTTTTTAAACGGACCACTGCGGAGGGATTTTATAAGTTCCTGAATTGGATGGGAGCAGAAGTGGTTTTTAATCATGCGGATTATCGTCTTGTGTCAAATCGGGTGTTGCGGGAATTTGTTAATTTTGAAGAGGTAAATATTTTTCTGAGAGGAATGTTTCCGTTAGTGGGATTTAAAAGTACAAGTGTCTACTATGAGAGAACGGAGCGGATTGCAGGGGAGAGTCACTATACGCTAAAGAGGATGTTGGGGTTGGCGTTTGACGGGATAACAAGTCTGTCGGTGAAACCAATTCGTATGATAGCGTCTTTGGGGTGTATTGTGGCATTACTGAGTTTTATAGGGATTATTTGGGCTATAGTGGGCAATTTTACCGGTCATACCATATCGGGATGGGCCAGCACGATTTGCATCATTTGTTTTATGGGAGGCATTCAGTTGTTGTGTCTTGGCGTGATAGGGGAATATATTGGGAAGATTTATATGGAGACGAAACGCAGGCCCCGGTACATTATCAGTGAGAGAACGGATGGGATGACGGGTGAAGGCTCAGGCAATCCCTGATTCAGAAAAAATGATAAAGATATTTTCACGTTTGCATAAGCGTAGGTGTTAAAAGTAAGCATGCCACGTATCATAAGCATGTTTCATAATCAATGTGTTAAAACACCGTGTGGTTTGTTTTTAGAGTAGGACCTACAATTATTACGAGAACTTAGGTTATGTAGGAAATAGGTAATAGATGTTTTAAAATGCGTATTATTCAGGAGAACTTATGAAGAGAATAATTATTCGGAGCTTAAGCTTTAGTATAATTTTATTGGTTTTATTTAATATAGTTTCAGAAATATTAAAAAAACCTAAGAATTCACAGTGGGATACGAGCGGTCTCGAATATACAAACAAATATCCGGGGCTTTTTGATGTTGTTTTTTCTGGAACAAGTATAACGATCATGAATGTAAGTAGTGAAGAATTATATACAGAATATGGTATTGCAGCAGTTACGCTCGGAGAACCAGAACAGCCTATGTTTTTAACATATTATACGTTGTTAGAAGCACTGAATTATCAATCACCTAAAGTTGTATTTTTAGATATTAATTCTTTATTTTATTCGGAAAGTATGCTTCGAAATAAAATCAACGATTATGAACATTATTATTTACATTTTTCGTTGGATAGCATTAGAAACCCCATAATTAAATATGAAGCTTTTCAGGCTGCTAAAGAGTTGAAACCAGATTTAGACATATTTAATTACTTCTCTTCAATATATTATAACCATTCCAATTGGGAAGAACTGGGCAAAACTAATTTTATTCGTAAGAGCGGAAAACAAGTGATGAATGGATATTTTATGAGTTTTACAATTGCAGAAGGCTTAGCTAAGTTACGTGACAGTATTGATATTGATTATGCTGAGAATGTAAATGAAGAGGAATTATTGGATTTCAATAAAACTTACCTCATGAAGATAGTGGAATTGTGTAAAGAAAAGAATGTACAATTAGTTTTTTTAAGGGGAGGAGGAATTGATACAGCCTTAACCAGTGAAAAATATAATACCATAAATAAAATTGCAATAGACAACGATATTCCATTTATTGATATGCTGCAGCATGACAAAGAAATGGGATTTGACTGGCGGTTTGATGCATCAGATGGAAATCATTTTAATATAATGGGAGCAAAAAAGTGGACAGATTATTTGGGAGATTATTTAATAAATAATTATCGATTTGAGGATAGACGTGATGATTCGAGATATAAATTTTTAGAAGAAGAGGTGGATCGCTATCAAAATGCATTAGCGGTAATGCAAACAAAAATTGATTTACTTTCTGCTATTAACTTTGAACAGTATCTGAATGCGCTTAAAGCGGTTGATACAAGTAAAAATACTATTTTCATTTCAGTAAGTGATGATGCTTCAAAAAATCTTTCAAAGAAAGACTGTGACAAGTTATCGGAGCTAGGACTCACATATAATTTGATGGATAAATTTAGATACAGTTATTTAGCTGTGTTGGATAACCATACATCAAGAGATCTACTGGAAGACTGTGGAGTAACCCTGGATGGTGAATTGGATAATGGAAGTAGGTATCAACTATCAAGCGGAGGGTATTCTTCAGGAGTGCTGGCTAGCATTCGAGTTGATGGTTTGGAGTTGATACAGGGAGGGCGTGGAATTAATATTGTGGTATACAATAAAGAATATGGAGAAGTTTTAAGCAGTGTTTATTTTGACACTTTTTTATATGAGAATCCGCCAACTATGAGAAGAATCAATGTGGACATAGTTCAGGAGCAATACGAGACAAGCGCTAATGTTTGGTCATCAGTGGACGATGTATTGGTTCAGGATTAAAGCTTATTGAATTTGGAGAACCCCAATGACTTTTTTATCAGGAATATTTTTTGCCTTTTTATTGATTACATTTATAATATACTTTATAGTGCCTCTCAGGCTTCGCTGGATCGTACTTCTGGCGGCCAGTGTGGTTTTCTATTTGTCCTCCGGCGTACCGCAGATTTTATTTATTCTTCTGTCGTCTCTGCTGGTATACGGTGCGGCCAGATGGATAGATGTTTTATATACCAGGCAGGACCGCGAATTAAAAGAGGGGGAATTTAGCCGGGAAGAGAAAAAGGCGCGAAAGCTTTCTGACCGGAAAAAATGCAGACGTATCCTGAATGCGGCTGTACTCCTCTTGTTGCTGGTGCTTACATACTGCAAGATTGGCGGCTGGGTAATCGGAAGCCTGCGGGATGCCCTGGGCGAGGGCACGGTGGACTGGATGCAGGTGATTGTTCCGCTGGGCGTTTCATATTATACGTTTTCACTGATCTCCTACCTGGCGGATGTATATTGGAGGAAAGAGAAGGCGGAGAAGAATTATTTTAAGTTTACGCTGTTTGTAATCTATTTCCCGAAAATCTTGCAGGGACCGATTTCCAGACATAAGAATCTGGCGGCGCAGCTGACGGAGGGACATGCTTTCGAGTATAAGCGGGTCTGTTACGGACTGCAGCTTGCTCTGTGGGGATATTTTAAGAAGCTGGTGATTGCGGATCGGCTGGCTGTTTTTGTTAATCGGGTGTTTGGCAATTATATGGCATACAGCGGACTGATTTTTGTGGTTGCTACGCTGCTGGCCAGTGTACAGCTTTATGCGGATTTCTCCGGATGTATGGATATCGCCTCCGGCGTTTCCCAGATTTTCGGAATTGAGCTGGAGAAAAACTTTGACCATCCTTTCTTTGCGCGAAGTGCTGCGGAATTTTGGCGCAGATGGCATATTACGCTGGGGACTTGGTTTAAGGACTATGTGTATATGCCGCTGGTGGTTTCCCCCAGAGTGAGCAGGATTGCCCAGAGGGTGAAAAAGATGTTTGGAGCCCGGACCGGAAAAGCGATGATGACCATCATTCCCACAGGTATTGTCTGGGTACTCACTGGTTTGTGGCATGGTACGGGATATAATTATATTGCCTGGGGACTGTACTGGGGCGGTATCATTATTTTTTCTACAGTGTTTGCTCCGGAGATTCGAAAACTGACTGCCTTTCTGCGGATTAATACAGAGACCAGCGGATGGAAGGTGTTTCAGATGGTACGCACTTTTTTGCTTTTCTCCGTTGGGCGGTTGATTACGATCCCAGGGCATTTGAGGACGACGCTGGATGTCCTGGAAAAGATCGGGGAGCAGTTTGACATCTGGATTCTCTTTGACGGATCTTTGTATAATTATGGACTGAATCAGAAAAACTTTATACTGGTGATGATTACGCTCTTTATTCTGTGGGCGGTGAGTATGCTGCAGGAGCGGGGCTGTCTGCGGGACAAAATTGCGGGACAGAATATTGTGTTCCGCTGGGCGATTTATTATATTGCTTTTTTCTCCGTGCTGATTTTTGGAATGTATGGAGCTGGATTCAATAATGCAGTGTTTGCGTATATGCAATATTAGGATACTATTTCCTAAAAAAGCATTATGTGTTATGATAATAAAATACAAAGGGTGAATATTGGTATATGCGATTAAATGAAGAATTATGTATGAAGTTCCCGGCAGTTTTGCGAGAAAAATTATTAAAAGGTGAAATTGAACTTCCGGATACTACAGAATTTGATTATAAGAAGCTGCTGACATACAGGGCCGTAGCGCGAAAAGCGGATGATAATCGAGAAGTTACCTTGGAAGATTTTAAATCTTATTTTGAGCTGAAAAAAACGCCTAAGAGTCCCAGAGGAATGCTTAAAGTCGATCTCTCGAAGGATCCTCATTATTATGGAGTATCAAGTTTTTTGAAAAAGGAAATAGTAGAACAGAAGATGAAATTTCCGAATCCCAATAAAAAAATGGCGGTAGGGTACGTATATAAAGAAGGAGGTCCTCAGGAGACAAAGACAAAAGATCAGCATGTGTGCTGGTGGCTTTATAGTAACGCAGATGTTAGCGGATTTAAGCTATGGGAGGGTTAATGGATGGAAAAAGAACAGTGCTTTTGTATTGAAAATAATATTCTTTATTTAGAGCAGGTGTTGGTTGACTATATGGATATTCCAATATTCTTTCTGTGCAAAGATCAAAGCCAATATTATGTTGTATTATGTACAGATATTGATGCGCTTAATTATATTATTGTGAAGGTGGCTTTGGGAGAGGTATATGGCTTACTGCATGGAAAAATTCCAATGAGGAACGTTATTTTGGAACAAAAGGAATATTGGGAAGTTATTTCCGGAGAGGAGATTTCTCTGGATACAGTAATAAGGCACGGGATAGCGTCTCTTGATACAGCGGTTTTACCAGAGAAAGAAGCTTGTTTTAAGATATTGACGGATGAAATGAGAATATTTGTTCAGAAATTTGATAATGATTTTTTGGCTTCCGAAAATTTTTCCAAAACTCAAAAGATAATACAAGAGGATGACAGGTGGATGATAGATGAAACAATGGAGGAGTTCAGAATTGAGCGATTTATTGTTATGGAAGATTATACTTTTAAAATAAAATTGCAGCATGGGCGTGCCTCTACTGTGAACTATGAGGAAAAGTATGGAACGGATAGGAAGAAAGCCACAGTACTGTGTAAATTGCAGGCATTAGAAGAATGGGAGAATGAAGATACAAATAATGCTGCTGCATAGAGGGTGAATATATGGAAAAAGAACAAAACGCACAGAGCGTATTACATTTGGATAAAATCGTTTTTGATAAAATTGAGTTTAAAAGACTGGGCATCGCGTCAGATAATGAACTGGAGTTGGAAATAAAATCTAATATTGCGCAAAGACAGGATGCGGAAGTGTACAGGGTTACGCTGATATTAATCGGAAATAAGCCAGGGGAATATGTTTTTTAAATTAGTCTTACCGGATTTTTTTCGTTTCAGCAAAATGCAGAAATTACAGAAGAGCTAAGGCATGCATTGATTACAAAAAATGCGGTTGCTATTTTAATGCCATATTTGAGGAGTGAGGTTTCTCTTTTGACGGCCCAACCGGGTATGGAATGTGTAGTTTTGCCTGCATTTAATATTAACAGAATACTGGAGAATAATTAGTTCCTATTCGTTAATAGATAATATTTGGAATGATTATTGTAGAGGAGAATAATATAATGGAAGAAAAGGTATTAGCATTATTACAGGGAGAATTTCCTGAAGTGGATTTTTTAGCATCAGAGGAGCTGGTAGATGACGGGATTTTGGATTCCCTGACGCTGACGGGTATCATCGCGGCGCTGACGATGGAGTTTGATATCACGATTCCCTATGAGGAGATTGTGGAGGAGAATTTTAATTCCATCGCGGGAATGGCCGCTATGGTGGAACGGCTGATGGAATAGCGAAGAGCTTGCGCGAAGAGCGCAGGCTTTTTGCAATTCTGGTGGGATGTGCCTGACAAGGAAAAAAGCGGAAGAAGGGAAACGCAGAAATGTATAGAACGATAGTGGAAGCGATATTGGAACATGGAAAAAACAGACCGGACAAGCTGGCAGTGGGCTTTAAAAAGGTCCGGATTACTTATGGGGAACTGGCAAGACAGATACAGATAATGGCTGGGCAGCTGCGGAGGGAATACGGTATTCAGAAGGGTGATTTTGTGATGATTACCGGAGTGTCAAAGCCGGAATATGTATCTGCTTATCTGGCGATTCAGTATCTGGGCGCCGTTTCGATTCCCATGGATAAGACGGCCCGTGAGGAGACGGTACTGGATGTGTACCGCTATGTGCAGCCCAGGCTGATGCTGACGGACAGCAAAATCCAGGCGGAGGATGTCCGGCTCGTATCTTTGAAGAGCCTGTATGGGTCGACGGCGGAGAGCGCTGTGCATGAGTCGGAGGGGCCATTGGCTTACCAGCCTCCGGAAAATGACGTGGTGGCGGAGATTTTGTTCACAACGGGAACCACAGGAAAACCGAAGGGAACCATGCTGAGCATCGGGAATATCTATGCCAGTATGCACAATACCTGGCATGGAGTGGGCATGGAGCCGGAGGATACGGTTCTGATTCCTGTGCCGCTCTGTCATTCCCTGGGGATGCGTGTGATGCGAACCGCGTTGTATATTGGAGCCACGGTGGTGATTCAAAACGGGTTTGCCTTTGCAAAGGAACTGGAAAATAACATAGAGGCTTTTCATTGTACGGGACTGGTGAGCGTGCCTGCCTCTATGGAGGTGATTTATCGCCAGATGGGCGACCGTTTTCCGGAAATCATGGGAAAACTGCGGTATATGGAAGTGGGAGCCGGTTCCCTTGGGTTTGACATGAAAAAGAAGCTTTGCAGGGTTCTGCCGGATACCAGAATCGTGAATACCTGGGGCTCTACGGAGACCGGAGGGGCTATTTTCCTGAAGGTGTCGGAGCATCCGGAGAAGTTTGCGTCCATTGGGAAACCCATCGACACGGTGGAACTGAAAGTGGTGGACAGCCAGGGAAGGACCGTGGCGGCCCGGGACATGGAGTCTGCCGGACGGATGGTTCTTCGCGGGGCTATGCAGATGCAGGGATATTATCATATGCCGGAGGCTACAAAAAGTACGTTGGTGGATGGCTGGCTTTATACGAATGATATGGTTTATACGGATGAAGACGGTTATGTGTATATGCTGGGACGGGCGGATGACATCATTAATGTGGGAGGCGAAAAGGTGTCGCCCATTGAGGTGGAAAATATTGCCCAGGAATTCGAGGGGATTCGGGAATGCGCCTGCGTCGGCGTGGCGGATCCGGAGGGTATTTTGGGACAGATTCCGGTGCTTTATGTGGTGCCGGAGGATGGTCGGTTTGAGCAGGACGAGCTGGTCCGGTATCTGGCAAGCAGGCTGGAGAAATATAAGCTGCCGCAGAGGTATGTGGTGATCGGGGAGCTCCCCAGAAATCGTATGAAAAAGCTGGATCGGAAGGCGCTTTTGCGGATGTGGCAGGAGACGGGAGATAGTCCATTGATGAATGAGGTGGTTCGTAATATTTTAAGCCGGAGAAGTGTCAGGGACTTTACGGAAAAGGAGATTCCCAGGGCAAATCTGGAAATGATTCTGCAGTGCGGGCTTTATGCCCCCAGCGGACATAATATGCAGACCTGGAAATTTACGGTGATACAGGATGCGTCAAAGATTGAGAAATTCAAGGAAATCGTAGGGAAGGCAGCGAAGGAGAACAAGGTGTATTTTTACGGATTGAATAATCCCAATGCGCTGATCCTGATTTCCAATGATAGAAGAAATGCAAATAGTATACAGGACAGCGCCTGCGCGGCGGAGAATGTGATGCTGGCGGCGAATTCCTACGGGATAGGTTCTGTGTGGATTAACGCGCTTCACACGATCTGCGATGTGCCCGAGATCCGGGCGCTGCTTCAGGCCTATGGAATACCGGATACGCATATTGTGTGGGCAACGATTGCCATGGGATATCCGGAAAAACCGGGTAAGCTGCTGGCAAAGAAGCAGACAGTGATCCATTGGGTTTAATTACTGAAAGGACGGATAATGGGAGGGTATCATATGTTGAGCACTGCGCAGTTTGGCTGGAATGAGTCTGATACAGAGGGCGACAGGAAGAAAATAAGAAAGAAATGGTCAGTGGTATGGGTGCTGCTGCTATTCGCATCGTTTCTTTTGGCAATGCCGGTCTATGCTTATAATTTTTTTACGGACTATCCGTTTTACCAGGCCAGGCCGGACACGGAAGATCCACGTATTTTGATGGTGGGAAACAGTCTCACTTATACGAATGATATTCCTGCGCTGTTAAGATACATGTGCAGGGACACGGGCATCAATGCTGCGGTGGACAGCGTTACACAGGGAGGGCATTCCCTCACTCAGTACGCTTATCCGACGACGGCATGGGAAGAGCAGCTGCATGAGAAGATAATGACAAAGCTGACCACGCAGAAATGGGATTACGTGATTCTCCAGGGGAGAAGCGATGAGACAATCGTGAATGAGGAGAGTATGCGCAGAGCAGTGGCGTATTTTTATCCGTATATAAAAAATGCAGGCGCTCAGATGGTGCTTTATCTGACCTGGGCGCCGGATTATGGAACGGGCGGATACGACATAGATGCCAGACAGGGGGAGATTGCCAAGGTATATTACAGTATCGCAAGGCAATATAACTGCGCTTTGGCGCCTTCCGGGATCGCGTTTGCCAGGGAGCGCAGGCTTTATCCGGATTATGATCTGTATTACAGCAGCAGCGACCGGCTCCATCCTAATCTGTCCGGCAGCTATTTATCCGCGTGCTGCATTTATGCTACCCTGTTTGGAAAAAGTCCGGATCATATTTCTTATACGGCGGGACTTGCCTCGGAAAAGGCGGGGGCTTTGCGGGGGATTGCCTCAGATGTCACGTTACGACGCAGCAGAGAGGAAGTCCAGGTGACGACGGCAAAAGCTGTCACCGGGGGCTATCAGCTGAAACCCGGCGGGAAAGTAAAGCTGGGGATTTCCGCATCCGCGGGGGTGCGTATGATCCGGACATCCAGCAGCGATGAAGGCGTGGCTACGGTAAGCAGTACGGGAGTTGTCACAGCCAGGGCAGCCGGTACGGCCAGTATCACGGCGTTGATGAGCAATAATAAGAGTTTGACCTGGAAAATCGTGGTGACAGGTAACAGCAAGGTGACGCTGGGAGCGGGGGATACTGAAAAAATCGATTTTTCATCCAATGGCTTCCGGTGGACCACTTCCAATAAAAAGATCGCCGTGATAAAGAATGGGACAATTACGGCGAAGGCGAAGGGAACAGCCACACTGACCGGAAAGCACAGCAGTGGTTTCCAGGTGAAGCTGAAGGTTACGGTAAAGGCGGCGCCAGAAAAGATTACGGTGAAAAATGCGCCCAAAACTCTTGCGGCCGGGAGGACTTTCCAGCTAAAGCTGAATGTTTCCAAGGTGCGGGTGACATACAAATCCTCTGCTCCGGGCGTTGTTTCTGTGTCAAAGCAAGGCGTGCTGACGGCGAAAGGTCCGGGCACAGCGAAAATTACGGTAAAAAGCTATAATGGAAAGAAAACCTCCTTCCGGGTGACGGTGACGGTGCTGGCAAAGAAGCTTACGGTTACCAATGTCAAGAGCGGTACGACTATGAGAGTAGGACAGACCCGGAAATTGAAGGTGAGCTTCAGCCCGCAAAATGTATCCAGCCGGGCGGTCACCTATAAATCCAGCAATACAAGGGTATTGAAGGTAAGTAAAAAGGGAACGATTACGGCGCTGCATTCAGGGAGGGCTAAGATTACGGTGACGGCGGCGGATGGGTCGAAGAAGAAGGCTGCGGTTGAAATTAGGGTGAGGAAGTAGAAGCCCCGGGAATGCCAAGGAATAGGAGGGAGGTATTGGGCTTGAATCCTATTTTATATATTATTATACCATGCTATAATGAAGAGAAAGTTCTTCCCATAACCTGTAAGATGTTCCTAAAAAAGCTGTATGCATTGATTGATACTGGAAAAATCAGTGATAAGAGCCGTATTCTGTTTGTAAACGACGGCTCAAAGGACAGTACCTGGAAAATTATCTGTGGATTGGCGCGGGAGGATGTGCATTACATAGGCATCAGTCAGAGCAGGAATAGAGGGCATCAGAATGCTGTGCTTGCCGGGCTGATGGAAGCCAGGGACAGGTGCGATATTACGATCTCCATTGACTGTGATGGGCAGGATGATATTAATGCCATGGATGCTATGATTGAAGAATATCTGGGTGGATGTGAGATTGTATATGGGGTTCGCAGCAGACGCGACACAGATACTTTTTTTAAACGGACCACTGCGGAGGGATTTTATAAGATCCTGAATTGGATGGGGGCAGAAGTGGTTTTTAATCATGCGGATTATCGTCTTGTGTCAAATCGGGTACTGCGGGAATTTGCTAATTTCGAAGAGGTAAATATTTTTCTGAGAGGAATGTTTCCATTAGTTGGATTTAAGAGTACAAGCGTCTACTATGAAAGGACAGAGCGGATTGCGGGGGAAAGTCATTATCCGCTGAAAAAAATGTTGACATTGGCATTTGACGGTATCACAAGTTTGTCGGTGAAACCGATTCGTATGATAGCGTCTTTAGGGTGTATTGTGGCATTGCTGAGCTTTATAGGGATTATTTGGGCTGTAGTGGGTAATTTTACCGGTCATACTATATCGGGATGGGCCAGTACGGTTTGTATCATCTGCTTTATGGGAGGCATTCAGATGCTGTGTCTTGGCGTAATAGGGGAATATATTGGGAAGATCTACATGGAAACGAAACACAGGCCCAGGTATATTATCAGTGAGAGAACGGAGGAGAGGGAATGCCTCAATCAATGAAGGAATATTATAATAAACATAAGGTGATGTTGTTTGTGACAATTATGTTAACCATGATATGTTACGGGCATCATGCAATCTCAGCCAATATCGGAATTGATACAGAACAGTATATTATTGGATTATATGGAAAAGATTGGGTGGTTCAAAGTCTGGGGAGATTCGGATATTATTATTCAATTATGGTGTTGAATGGAGGCCATTACAATCCGTATATGAATGGGCTGATGTTTTTGATTATCTTTTGCGGCGCGGCGCTTCTCTGGCCGTATGTTTTTTATAAAATTAGCGGAAAAGAGGAAAGATACAGCTATTTTTTATTCCCGGTTATATTTTTGACCAATCCCATTTGGGCTGCGCAGTTTTATTTTACTTTGCAGCAGGGGGCGGTTGCGCTTGGTGTGCTTTTGCAGGTCGTTTCATTTTTGCTTTTGTTTGATGTATTGTTGAATAAAAAGCCAGAAAGAAAATTCAGAAATTGGATTCAAATGGTGATTTCCGTACTCCTAGCCTTTTATGCAATAGGAACGTATCAGGCCTTTCCGGGACTTCATCTGGTGGAGGCGGCCGGATGTCTGTTAGTTCTGTTTGATCGAATGCTGGATGAGAATCCTTCTTTGGAGATGCATAAGCTATTCTGGAAGAGGACGATAGCGGTTGTTCTGCACTTTTTTGTCAGTTATTTCCTGTATATGCTGGTTTGTAAAGTAATGAAGTGGGGGACTTCGAACTATCTGCAGATACAATGGGGGCGAAAGCCGACTGGGGCAATCTTAAAGGGATTATGGAACGATTTAAAAAACATTCTTCTTGGAAGAGATGTATATGCGGGATGGATATTGCTGATATGTGTATTTCTTCTGGCGTTACTGGTGCTGCAGATGCTTCGAAGGCCAGTGAATGTCTGGCTGAAAGCAGATTATATTCTTCTTGCGGTGGGAAACATAATTGCTGTTATTGCGCTGAATATTGCTATAGGCGGTGTGCCAGCAGACCGGGCAAGACTTCCGGTTATTTTTTCCGCAGCTTTTTTGGGGATGTATACCTTTAGCCGATGTGGAGTTCTGATAAAGGGGTATTTTCGCTCCTTGGTGCGTGTGACGGCGGAAATTGCGATTGTACTGTCGCTCTTTTGCCAGTCACATAAACTGCAGACGCTGTTTTATACTGACGATATCTGTAATATGCAGGAATATCAGGTGGGCGCTGATATTGTAAGAAATATTGAGATTGCTGGTGGAGACGATTGCGCTACTGTAGTGGTTGTGGGAAAATGGGATGCACCGTTGAATTACTCCTGTTTGAAACAGGCTCCTATCGGTGCTTCAAGCTTTAATTGGGATTATGTAGAAGATCAGCCTACAAGTGGAACGCGCAGGACGGTTTTATATTTGTGTGCAGCTTTTGGAAAAAGCTATAATGGGGATCCTGATGACAACCAGAGAAATATGGCGGCTAGTATGGCGGAAGAGATTCCTTGTTATCCACAGGATGGGTATGTTGTAAATAAAGACGGATTAATTATTGTAAGACTTTCATAGAGGAATACAGGTTAGAGATTAAAAGAGTATGGGCTAAGTGTAAAAGATTTCAATTTCATAGATGAGAATAGCTGGCAAAGGTTGCAAATTTCTTTTTCCTGCGATATTGTTGATTGATAGCAATTCAGCAGGTGAAAAGTCTAATATATGAATCGGTTGAGAAACTGGGCGAAGCGTTAAGAAGGGGCATTTTGATGAAAGAAAAAATTAGAAGTGAAGTAAGAAGAATGACATTTATGAAAAAGACAATCTTGATTTTAACAGGTATTTATGTATTGGGCATAAGTTCCATTTTACGAGCAAATTTTTACTATATTGATGATATCGGGAGAGCGACTCGGGGATATAAGCAGTGGGATCATTTCGGCAGATACCTATCTTATTATTTATCCAGTTTTATCCATGGAGATAGTTACCTGACAGATGTTTCGCCGTTACCTCAACTTATTGCGGCGGTACTTATGGCAATAGCTGGAACCATTACACTTTATGTCATTTCCGGAAAAAAGAGATATACTTTTTTGGAATATGTAGCTGTTATCTCCATGGGACTGTCACCTTATTTTTTAGAATGTTTTTCTTATAAATATGATTCAACTTATATGGCATTGTCTGTTTTGGCCGGTGTTTTTCCGTTATTATTTTGTAATGCAGGATACATTGCTTATTCAATCATATCGGTATTGAGTATTTTGGCGGTATGTATGACTTATCAGGCTTCTTCTGGTATTTTTCCAATGTTGGTGCTTTTGCTTAGCTTTAAACGTTGGAATAAAAGAGAGGATAAAAAAGAGATTTTTAAATTTATTGTAATCTCAGCGGTAACATATATTATAGGGCTAATTGTTTTTCTATTAATATTTGTGCAGCCGGGAGATACCTATGTCTCCACTTCTCTTTCTCCATTAAATCAAATTTTTTTATTAACAGTGAAACATTTAAAAGAATATATTTCTTTGATAATTAGTGATTTTAAAATGGAGTGGTTAATTTTATATTTGCTCATGTGCATAGTTTTTGTCGGTGTTGCAGTGAAGACTTCCAGTCAAAAAAAGTACTTTGCTTGTCTGGTTGCTCCCTTATTGCTGATCCTGATGACGCTGGTATCTTTTGGGGTTTATCCAGTTCTTTCAAAACCTTTATTTGCACCCCGGGCGATGTATGGTTTTGGAATTTTGATTGCATTTATCGGAGTTTTTATCGCGTCAACGGAAACGATGCGGTCTTGCAAGCTGGTAGGTTTCCTATTAAATTGGGCGTTTTTTGTGTTTGCATTTACTTATGGAAATGCGCTTGATGCGCAGAGTGCATATACGGATTTAAGAATATCTGCGGTAATAGAAGATTTGAATGATTTAGAGAGTTTCTCTACAGATGAGAAAATAACAGTTCAGATTTCGGGATCCATTGGATTGGCACCCATATTGAAAAATATGCCACAGGATTATCAGATGTTGAAACGTTTGGTTCCGGTAATGTTTCAAGAAAAGTGGTACTGGGGATTATACGGATTTTATAATTGTTATGGGTTAAAAAATGTTAAAAAAGATACTTCTATTGATTTAGTTGAACAAGAATTGCCAATATTAAAGGATACCATGTACCATAGAATCAGAGGGAGGGGAAATTATATTCTGGTTGAGCTAAAATAGTTCTTCCTGCCTACAATGTCCAGAAAACATTTTAAGCGGAATTTGCTTGGATATGTGTATACTACTGTCGGTAAGGAAGAAATGGAGGTGCTGTGCAGT
Source organism: uncultured Lachnospiraceae bacterium (assembly GCA_946549155.1). Classification (GTDB taxonomy): domain Bacteria; phylum Bacillota; class Clostridia; order Lachnospirales; family Lachnospiraceae; genus Merdiplasma. Next base: position 42,351 of record CAMNQN010000001.1, read on the forward strand.
ACCCCGGAAGTGTTAGAGATGTCCTGTTATCCGGATGAGAATTCAATAAAAGGGATTGATGGTAAAGTGGTAGTAAGGTTAAATGATGGGCTTGAATGATATATTCAGGTATAGAATGCTTGAGGAATACAGTGAATCTTTTGGCTTGTAACAAGGAGGATAGCAATATGAAGCTGGAAGAAACGGAAAGGGATACAGTACTAGATTTTTTGAGAATTATTGCGCAATTAATTACTGGAGTTCCTTGTATAATTCAAAGCGCAGAGGAGTTCGATGAATAAAACGTTATTTGAAGCGGTAGGTTCTGCGAAATATGATAGAATTTGTTCGGGGAAGGGGAGAAAGTATGGATTCAAAAGCTATCAAAACAATATTGGATATAGGGGAAACTATTGCGGTAGAATTTAAACGTTGTGGAAATGGTATTGATAGTGACGTTTACGAAACGGTATGTTCCTTTTTAAACCGTTTTGGCGGAGACATATTTTTAGGCGTACTGGATGATGGAACAGTTTCTGGTGTGCCTGAAAATGCTGCATCTGATATGGTAAAAAATTTCATAAGCTGTGTCAGTAATCCGTTATTGTTTACGCCGACAGTCTATTTATCGCCTCAAGTTATACAGTATGAAGGGAAAACGGTTATTCATATACATGTTTTACCAAGCGCGGAGGTGCACAGTTATAAAAAGACGGTTTATGATCGGGTAGATGATGCAGATGTAAAGGTAACAGCAACTTCTCAAATTGCGCAAATGTATATTCGTAAACAGGAAATTTTTACGGAGCGAAAAGTTTATCCTTATGTAAAGAAAGAAGATCTCCGGCTCGACTTATTTCCTAAACTTCGTGTTATGGCAGAAAATCAGAGTAGGGGGCGGGGGCATTTATGGAACAGTATGACAGATGATGAATTAATGAAAAGTACAAGGCTATTTACAATGGATCGCGTGACGGGTGAGCAGGGTTTTAATTTGGCGGCAGTTATGCTTTTGGGAAGAGATGATGTGATTTTGGATATTGTTCCGGCCTATGTGACAGATGCGTTGCTTCGCCGTGTTAATATAGACCGTTATGATGATAGAGAAATGGTGCAGACAAATTTGATAGAAAGCTATGAGATTTTAATGGAATTTGGACGTAAGCATTTGCCGGATAAATTTTTCCTGGAAGGTGATCAGAGGAAGAGCCTGAGGGATATCATTACTCGGGAAATGATCGCAAATACATTAATTCATCGTGAATATACAAGCTCTTATCATGCAAAATTCGTGATCGGGGAAGAACGAATGTATGTGGAGAACGCAAATCGAGCTTCTCAGAATGCAGTTATTACGCCAAATAACGTGGAGCCATCACCGAAAAATCCAATTATTGCAGCTTTTTTTAGAAACATTGGATACGCAGATCAACTAGGTTCAGGTGTACGAAATTTATTTAAATATAGTAAATTTTATTCAGGCGGAGGCCCTGAGTTTATTGAAGGGGACATATTCAGAATTATTGTACCGCTGAAGGAAGAAAATAGGGAGGAAATAACCACCCAAACGTCCACCCAGTCCACCCAAACGTCCACCCAGTCCACCCAATCAAGCGGGATGGACTTGGAACAGGCAATTATTATGCTTATAGAGCGGGAGCCATTTCTTTCTCAAAAACAAATGGCTGAAAAATTGTGTTTAAATGTAAATACACTGAAGTATTATATGAAGAAAATGCGGGAAAAAGGGATGATTGAGAGAGTTGGTACCAGCCGAAAAGGAAAATGGATGGTGTCTGAACATGGCAGTTCCTGCGGCAAATTTTAGAATGCAGGTGATTGCAATTAATGAAGGTTTGAAGAAGATAGAGAGGAAGGATACGATTTTGCTGCAGGATAATAGGAATAAAATAATGTCGGTGGTTCTTCCCGCCTACAATGAGGAGGCCATGCTGCTAAAAACAGCGGAGACATTAAAAAAAATATTACAAAAGGAAAAGATAGAGTATGAACTGGTCTTTGTGGACGATGGTTCCAAAGACAGTACCTGGAAACGCATCGAGGAGGCGGCCGGAGCGGATTGCCAGGTGCGCGGCGTACATTTTTCCAGAAATTTCGGAAAGGAGGCGGCCATCTTTGCGGGGCTGGCATCCGCTTCCGGGGATTGTGTGGCGGTGATGGACTGTGACCTGCAGCATCCCCCGGCGGCATTGGTGGAAATGTACCGGCTCTGGGAAGAAGGGTACGAGGTGGTGGAAGGCGTGAAGAAAAGCCGCGGGAAGGAAAGTGCGCTGCACCGGGCCAGTGCGGGGATGTTTTATAAGCTGATGTCGAAGGCCACCAGCATTGATATGTCCCGGGCTTCGGACTTTAAGCTGTTGGACCGCAGGGCGGTGGAGGTTCTGCTGGAGATGCCGGAACGGAACGCGTTTTTCAGGGCCATGTCCTCCTGGATTGGTTTTCAATCCACCACGGTGGAGTTTGATGTGCAGGAGCGGGAGGCAGGCGAGTCGAAATGGTCTACGAAATCTTTGATTCAGTACGCGATTACGAATATTGTGGGGTACTCTGCCGCACCGATGCAGGTTGTGACGGGAGCGGGGGTGGTGGTCTTTTTGCTGGGAATTGTTTTGGGTATCCAGACGTTGATACGGTATTTCAGCGGACATGCTGTGGAAGGGTTTACCACGGTTATTTTGCTGCTGTTGCTGTTGGGGAGCATTATTATGATCAGCCTGGGGATTATTGGATATTATATTTCCCGGATTTATGAGGAAGTGAAGGGACGGCCCAGGTATATTATTTCAAAAAGGATTTAGTTCGATTAATATAATTAGCAATAAGTTGCAGATAATAACAAAAAGAAATCTTGCAACATCCCGGCGATTGTTGTAAAATAGTAAGTGTATAGGCGTAAATGAAGGGGTCTTTGGTTTGGATAGCTAAGCAGAGAAAAATGGAGGTAGATGGATGGACAGCATACGGACAATTATACAGCGGCTGGGATATGAGAAGTCAGATGGATTGTTTTACGCATCGGAATTGTCCAGATGCAGTTTGCTATCCTGGCATGACAAGAGGGTATTGAAGGAGCTATTGCCGTATGCGGTATATATTGCGGATGGTAAGATTTTTGTTGCCTTTTTTAATGACTTGCATCTGCGGGAGAATAGTGAAATTCAATGTAAGATTTGGAATGCTCAGATACCGGTTATTATTTCTGATGAGGGCGAGCTGGTTAAGATTTATAATGGGCGAAGTATGCAGCTTGGGGATGCCCGGAAAGTGCTGCTCTCGCATATTGGGGACTATGAGATAGAGCAATTTGATGAAACGTGTTCGTTTTCTTACTGGAATGTCACAAACGCTGATTTGACCGGTGAAAAAAGAGAAAATTCAGACAGGACATATTTCAATGATTATTTGGTGGATAATCTCAAATTTCTCACGCAGCAGCTGAAGGAAAGGTATCATATAACCTTTGCCAATAAATTTGTTTTACGGATTATATTTATTCGATACTTGATTGATCGAGGCATAGATATTGGATATGGTGGATTGAATGGTGACAGAGAAAAATCCCGGCATATTTTTTTGGAGATTGTCCGGAATAAGAGTGAACTTTTTGCTTTGTTTGCTTATTTAAAAAATCGATTTAATGGGAATCTTTTTGAAATGGAGGAGGCGAAAGAGCGGGAAGAAATGAAAGAAGCGGCACTGTTTTTGGTGCATGTTTTCTTGACCGGGCAGATGGAGGCCAGGACGGGACAGTTATGGCTGTTTCCTTTTTATGACTTTAATATTATACCGATTGAATTGATCAGCAATATATACGAGATTTTGCTTGGACGTGAAAAGCAGAATAAAGATAAGGCTTTTTATACACCGGAATATCTTGCAGATTTTATGGTTGAGCAGACGGTTGGAGCTTATTTAATTAAGGAACGGGAATGCACGGTGCTGGATCCGGCTTGCGGATCAGGGATCTTTCTGGTAAAGGCGCTTAGAAAGATTTTGGAGAAAAATGCGTCCGAAAATGGCTTTTTGGACAGAGACGAAATTAATCGGTTGGTTGAAGCCAATATATACGGTGTAGATTATAACGAAGAGGCAATAGATGTTACGATTTTTTCTCTGTATATTACGCTATTTGATTATCAGGATCCTAAGAGCCTGAAGGATTTTAAGCTTCCTTTGCTTAAAGGGAAAAATATTCTTTATGGTGATTTTTTTGATGAGGATACATTGGAGCCTATGAATGGTATCAAGTTTAAATTTGTTATCGGAAATCCACCATGGGGCAGTGTGCAGCAGAATTTATATAAGGAATATTGCAAAAAAAGAGGGGTTAAACTTCAAAATGGAGAGATCAGTGTTGCATTTTTATTGAAAACATGGGAAATGGGGGGTGCGGATACGGAATGCAGTCTCATTATTCCGTCTAAGATTTTATATAAGGGCAAGGCACCTTCCTGTGATTTTCGGAAAAAAATGCTGACAGAAGTAGAGATGCGCCAGGTATTGGAGCTTTCTGCTGTAAGAAAACAAATATTTAAGGGGGCGGTAGCACCGGCAGCGGTGTTGTCTTTCGTATGCAAAAAAGCACTTTATGAACATAAGGTGGAGTATATTAGTTTAAAGCCCAATGAATATTTAAGACGTTTCGGCATTATAATGGTTGAACCAGATGATATTAAATATGTAGAGCAGAGCTCTCTCTTACAATATGATGAATTGTGGAAAATATTGGTGTATGGAGGATATTGGGATTTTGAGCTGCTTCATTCGATGAAAAGAAAGCTGCAAACGATTAGGGATATTGAAAAGAAGTATGGGCTTATGCCAGGCGAAGGCATTCAGGATCATTATGGAGATGGCCAGGATGCGTCGCATTTGACAGGACGTATATTGTTGGATTCTGATGGATGTATTGAACATTTTAAGTTAAATACAGAGCATCTGGAGGTGTTTCAAAAAGAACGGATTCATCGTCCGCGAAAAAAGGAATTGTTTGAACCGCCGTATGTTTTTTTCAAGAAAGGATTGGATTGCAGCAATTATTCTATCAAGGCTGTTTATTCGGAAAAGCGGCTGGTTTATAAAGAGACGGTTAATTGCATTAAAGGAACCTTTGCGGATAAAGGGGTGCTTTTAAATCTTGCAGGACTTTTTAATTCTTCTTTATTTTCCTATTTTAATCTCATGCTGGGTTCTTCGGTAGGCATTGAACGGGAGCAGATGTTTTCTACGGAGTTGGAAAATTTCCCGTATGTTTATAGTGAAGAGCTGGTTATGCTTGTTCAAAAGATTCAGGAAGCTGCGGAAGCGGGAAATGATATAACGGATTGGAAGGAAAAGCTGGATCAGTGTGTCCTTGAAATGTACGGCGTACAGGACAATTATTTTGTGGATTATGCTTTGAAAATTCAGATTCCAATCTTGTGCGGAAAATACAGAAAGACAAAATGCAGGGAAGAGATTTTGAAAAAATACGCACAGGTTTTTATGGAATTATGGCAGGCGCGGTTAGAAAGAACAGGTTTGTATTATTCTATTTACTTATACCCGGATATAAAAGGAAAATTTACGGCGTTTCAGATGAAACTTTCTTTTGAAAAGCTGGATAAAGAGATACATGTTGTGGAAACCATCGATGATGATGTGGAGTTGCTCACCAAATTTATGATTTATAAGTGGAACGATTGCTTTTTTCAGACAAAGAATGTGGTGGAGTTTGATGAAGATTCTTTTGTAATTGTGAAAACTGCAGATTCGAAAAACTGGCACCCTGCTATGGCGATAAAGGATAGTTATAAGGCTTTAAATACAGTACTTCTGGGAGAGGAGGACTGGAAATGAACGGGCAGATAAACAGTAGTATCCGTCAGGCGCTGCGGCAGGATGAATTTGAGCAGATTGTGGGGTATATTCTGAGCGTTTGTTGCCTTGTTCTGGATGATTTTCAGCGAAGAAAACGCACGCTGCCGAATGATGAAAACCGTATTAGAAGTATTATTTTGAACGAATATCTGGACGATGATGAGGTCAGAAAAAATTATGGGATGTCGGACTGTGAGTTTATTCCTGAAGTGCCGGAAAATTATGATGGAGCCGGGCATTATAAAGGCAGGACAGATATCCGAATCAAAGTGAAATCAGATTTTGACAGGCGGGCTGCTTATTACATAGCAGAATGCAAAAGAATTGACGGAAGTCCTGACTTGAACAAAGCTTACGTTCACGAAGGAATTGCCAGGTATAGCAACAGAAAGTATTCTGCATATTTTGGGAAAAATATCATGCTGGGTTTCGTTGTAAAGCCCTTGAATATAGCGGAGAATACAAAGCGAATTGAACAAATCCAAAATGAATTGGAGGATACCTGTATGCATGGAAAGTTTCGGCTGCTAGATACGCAGGCTTGCGGAGAAGTTTATAATTGTATTTATCAGATGGAAAAAGAGAAATTGGAACTTCGACATATTTTTTCGGATTTTTCCGATATTATGGAATGAGGAAAAAGGAGAATATCTGAACCTTCAGGAGGAAATTGAGCAATGAAACAACTGCTACAGCTTTACAAAAAATACAAAGAAATCATCAATTACCTGATCGTAGGCGGCCTGACCACGGTGGTGAGCCTGGCGGTTTATTATGGCTGTGTGCTTACGTTCCTGAACCCACAGGATGGGGTTCAGCTGCAGGCGGCCAATATTATTTCCTGGATCGCGGCGGTGACCTTCGCCTACTTTACGAACCGGAAATTTGTGTTTGAGAGCAAAAATACGGATAAACTGCGGGAGGCGGCGGCTTTTTATGGCTCCCGGGTGCTGACGCTGCTGATGGACATGGCCTGTATGTTTCTGATGGTGACCCTGTGCGGTGTCAATGATAAGATCGCGAAGCTGGTGGTACAGGTGATTGTGACGGTGGGAAATTATGTGCTCAGCAAGTTTCTTGTGTTTCGGAAGTAAGTACAAGCGTATTTGTGAGAGGAAAAGGGAGAACAGAAAGATGAAAAAGATGGAAAAATGGATAGCCAGAATGGATTCTTTTATGAAGGAAATGGGAGAGGAGTACAATAAGCTTGTGGAAACTTTTTCTTCCCAGTATATGATTTCAGGCGCCTGTATACAAAACAAGATATGTATTCTTAGAAAGAAAATCCTATGAATTTAAAATTATGTCTAAAACAATATGTCAAGATGTTCGCGCAGAACTGCCTCCTGCCCCTCTGGTACACGGTCTGCTGCCGCAGGCCGGTGATCCCGGGGCTGATTGTGTTTGCGGATGCGCACCATGACAGCCGGCCGGGAAATATGGAACTGCTGTACCGGAGGCTGGAGGGGACTTCCCTCACTCTCCGGGAGCTTTATCTGGACTATCAGAAGCACTCCCCGGCGGCGGTGCTGCGTCATATGTTTGCTTTTATGAAGCTGTATGCCCAGGCGGACTGTGTGGTGATCTGCGACAATTTTCTTCCGGCTGCCTCCTGCCGGAAAAGGAAGGGGACCAGGGTGATACAGCTATGGCACGCCTGCGGCGCCCTGAAGAAGTTCGGGTACGATACGGAGGACGATATTCCGGCTAACTACCGGGGGAATGTATTTAAGAATACGGATCTGGTGACGGTGAGCTCTGGGCGGTGTGTGGAACCCTTCGCTTCCGCTATGCGGCTGCCGGAGCGGTGCGTAAGGCCGCTGGGCGTGAGCCGCACCGATGTGTATTTCAGAAAGGAGTGGCAGGAGGACTGCCGCAGAGCATTTTATGAGAGATATCCGGAGGCGGTGGGGAAAAAGATAGCGCTGTGGGCTCCCACCTTCCGGGGAAATCCCGGGGCTCCCAAATCTCCGGAACTGGATCTGAAGCGGCTTTCTGCGCAGCTGGGGGAAGAATGGCTGGTGCTCTCACGGGTGCATCCCCATATGCGGGAGCGGTACGGGGAGACGGACTGCCCCATTGAGACAGAGCGGCTGTTTCCGGTGGTGGATGTGCTGATCGCGGACTATTCTTCTCTGATTTTTGAGTATTTGCTGTTTGACAAGCCGTTGGTGCTGTATGTGCCGGATTTGGCGGACTATCAGGAGAAGCGGGGCTTTTATCTGGAATTTTCGGAGATTCCGGGATATCAGGTGAAACAGGAGAAAGCCCTTGCCATGGCGGTTCAGCAGGAGTACCTTGCATATCAGCAGGGAAAAAATTATAATAGAGTACAGTTGGAGGAAAAACGGGCTTTGTTGGAGCGTCGGGAGCGGTTTTTGGAAGGCTACATGAGCGGCTGCGATGGACGGGCTACGGAACGAATTGCGGAGTATATTTGCGATGGACAGACTGGGAGATAATGACAGGCATCCGGGAAGCTCTTAAGTGTGGGACGGCGGGCTGTGGAGAGTATTCGCAGGATGTGCGGTCGGGAAAACAACGTACCTGACAAAGGGTGGCAATAGGGAGGAGAGGAACCTATGGAGGAGCGGATAAAAGTATCGGTGGTGATTCCGGTATATAATGCGGCCGATTACTTAGAGCAGTGCCTGGACAGCGTGGTGGGACAGACGCTGCGGGAGATCGAAATTCTGTGTGTGGATGATGGCTCTACAGATGCTTCCGGAAGTATTCTGGAAGCGTATCGGGAACGGGATGGGAGACTTCAGATTTTTCATCAGGAGAACCGGTATGCGGGCTGCGCCAGAAATCTGGGGCTGGCTCATGCGGTGGGGAAGTATGTTGTTTTTTGGGATGCGGACGATTTTTTTGAGCTGGACGCGCTGGAAAAGCTTTATAAAAAATGTGAGGAGGATCAGGCGGAGCTTTGTGTTTGTAGTGCAAAGCGGATGGATAATGAGACAGGTTTGACTTACAAATCCGGTGTTTATCTGGTGAAAAATATGCTGCCTCAGGAGCGGCCCTTCAGTAAAAAAGAGATTCCTCAGTATATTTTTAATTTTACAACAAATGCGCCCTGGAATAAAATGTATCGGCGAGAGTTTGTGCAAAGGCATGGCCTGGAGTTTCAGGCACTGCGGCAAGCGAATGATGTGTATTTTTCCATGGTTTCTCTGTTTCTGGCAGAGAGGATTACCGTCATATCGGAGCCGTTGATGACATATCGGATGAATAATGTGACCAGCCTGACAGGGAAGGCATCGGATAGTCGTTTTTGCACCATGGAAGCCTGTCGGGCGGTATGGCAGAAACTGACTCAATATCCGGAATTTGATGAAACGGTGCGTCAGAGCTTCGCGAATCGGGTGTGGGATGCGTTGCGGTATTCTTTGCGGACGCAGTGGAATGTTCAGGCGTATAAGGAGTTGTTTGAAGTTTATAAGGGGGAGCTTTTGGAGGAATTTGGGATAGCCGGAAAGGATGCTGGATATTTTTATAGCGGGCAGAGATATCAGGATCTTTGTCAGATGATGGATGCGGATGCGGAGACTTTTTTGTTGTACGATTTCAGAATCCATGAGCGACGGTCTGAGATAACCAATGGAATTCTGCAAAATACGAGGGTGGAGCTTGGAAAAATAAAAAAAGAAAATAAGCAGTTAAAAAAGGAAAATAAACGGTTGAAGGAAATAGAGGCTTCTAAAAGCTATAAGGTAGGACGTATTTTGATGTATCTTCCGAGGAAGGTTTGGCGTGTGTTTAAAAGAATTGGAGAGTGGGGGAAGGCGCAGACGGAACGGTAAGAAATTCGCAAAATGGCCTTGCGCTGGGTACGAAAAGAAATTATACTGGGAACCAAGCGGTATGGTCTTAGAAGAGTACTGCGATGGGGCAGACGGATAGAATGGAGGAAAAAAGATGAGTAATGTATATGGCGTGGTTCTGGCTGGAGGAATTGGATCCAGAATGGGTAACGTGGAAAAGCCGAAACAGTTTTTGGAATTGGGCGGGAAACCAATTATCATTCATACGATAGAGAAATTCGTGATTCATCCGGGGGTGGATGAGGTGTTGGTACTGTCGCCGAAAGCCTGGGTATCCTATACGCAGGACATTATCCGTAAATTTATTCCGGATACAAAAAGGATTCAGGTGCTGGCAGGAGGCGCCACCAGGAATGAAACGATTATGAATGCGGTGCGTTATATTGAGGAGAAGGGCGCGCTGGATGACGAGACCATTATTGTTACCCATGACTCTGTCAGACCTTTCCTGACCCATCGGATTTTGGAGGAGAATATTCAGGCCGCCAGGAGGTATGGCGCCTGTGACACGGTGATTCCGGCCACGGATACCATTGTGGAAAGCCGGGATAGTGCGCAGATTACGAACATTCCCAATCGGAAATTTATGTATCAGGGTCAGACGCCTCAGTCGTTCCGGGCAAAACAGTTAAAGCTGCTGTATGAGGAGCTTGATGGTGAGGAGAAGGAGATTTTGACGGATGCCTGCAAGATTATGGTGCTGAAGGGCGTTCATGTGCATCTGGTGCGGGGTGAGGTGTCCAATATTAAAATTACGTATCCCTACGATATTACCGTGGCGAAGGCGCTGCTGGGAATGGATTTGGAGGAAAAATAATGCTGAATACGATTTACCAACTGGTGCGTCCGCGCCAGTTTGAGGTGGCTTTTGAGGATATTGCGCTGGATAAGGAGCATATCCTGGTGCGCCCTACCCATTTGTCTATCTGCAATGCGGATCAGAGATATTACCAGGGAAAGCGGTCTGAGGATATTCTGCGGCAAAAGCTTCCCATGGCGCTGATTCATGAGGGCATTGGGAAGGTGGTGTACGATCCCACCGGAGAGTTTCAGGTGGGAGAGCGGGTGGTCCTGATTCCCAATACCCCCTGCGGGGAGGATTCGGTGATTGGAGAGAATTACCTTCGGTCCAGTAAGTTCCGGGGCAGCAGTATGAATGGCCTGATGCAGGAGTATGTGCAGACCGTAGGGGACCGCATGGTGCGGGTCCCGGAGGGGCTGAATGATCTGGTGGCTGCGTTTACGGAGATGGTGACGGTTTGCTACGGCGCGGTTTCCAGGTTTGGGCGCACGGCCCATGCCAGGAGAGAGGCGATTGGTGTCTGGGGCGACGGAAATATGGGATATATCACGGCGCTGCTGCTGAAATACAGGTTTCCGGAGAGCAAGGTGTACGTTTTTGGTGTGACGGAGAGCAAGCTCAGTGATTTTAGCTTTGCGGACGGAACCTACCTGGTGTCCGCGATTCCAAAGGAACTGAAAATCGATCACGCCTTTGAGTGCGTGGGGGGAAACGCGGCAGGACAGGTGATCAATCAGATCATCGATTTGATCCAGCCGGAGGGAACCATTGGCATTTTAGGGGTATCGGAGGATCCGGTGCCGATAAATACCCGGATGATTCTGGAGAAGGGACTCCGCGTGATTGGAACCAGCCGCAGCGGAAGAGAGGAGTTTCTGGGTGTGCTTCAGCTGTACACACAGCAGCCCCGGGTGCCGGAATATCTGGAAAAACTAATCGGAGGTGCCATCCGTATTAATGAGATTAAGGATATGGAGGCTGCTTTTGAGATGGATATACACAAGATTATGGGGAAGACAATACTGATTTGGGATTAGCAGGAGCGGAAGAAAAGGGAGCCACGCATATTTTGCGGTGGCTCCTGCTTTTCGTCAAAGCGTTATTTGGGGGTTGCTTTTCGTTGCTTTTCAGCCAGATCATAGAAACGTTTTGCCATTTTTGGTTGCGAACGAGCGGCGGATATAGGGATGGAACTGGTAAGGGTGTTTGCATTTTCTTTTTTTTCTAGGCGGTCAATCATCTGCGGGGTGATGGGAGGCGCAAATTCCCTTTGTTCTCCATAGCTCATAACGGCATCGTTCAAGGGACCTAAGCAGTTGACAAATATTTTGTCAGTTTGATGCTCTTCGTAATATCGAAGGCTGAAATTATACAGATCCTGATTTGTTCTTGCCCGGTCTATCAGTGGTATTTGAGTATAGCGTTCGGCAAACAGTGGCAGACATTTTTCCAGTGCTTCATGCAGCTCCATATCACATTCTGCGGGAAGGATAAGGGGAGCTACATGGTCTCCTTCCAGTTGATATTCCTGAATACTGCGATAGGGAATATTGGCAAAAATAGCTTCCGCAAAAAGCAGGCTGGTGGTATTAGGGCTAAAATTATACCGCACAGAGTGTCCCTGGGTAGGGTATACAGAGCGGGCATAGTAGAACGGAACATCAAATTCTTCCCTGCAAAGATGGTGAAGCAGGCGAACAAAGCAATCCTGGGTATATCCGCGCCCCCAATATTCAATAAATGCGTAGGGTTCGGAAAAATCAATTTCTTGAAGGAAGTATTTTTCTACCAGTTTTCGTTTTTTAGCTCCGTAGTCTAATAGGTATTCCCGATAAGATGAGGAAGCCTTGACGGTGGAGAGGATAGTTTTCCGAAGCGCTGGGGTGATATACTTTGTGGTTTTAACTTTGCCAAGCTCCGGAAAAAGGGTATCAAATTGTTGGTCGGTTATAAAAAGGGCTTTTAGCAAATTTTCATAGGAACTTACCTGTGCTAGATTGCCAAAACTATAGAAAAATTCTTCGTCCATTGCTTCAACAAAGGATGGAATCCTCCAGGCAGCCCGAGAGCCATAAATATATTTAGTTTTCAGGTTCAGATGCTCCTCCTCAATGATTCTGTCAGCGATCCTTTTCAAGTGGTGACCATCCCGGGAAATAAAATAAACGCATTTTGTCCCCTGCTCTATAGCATGGTGAATGGCCCAATGTATATAGGGAACAAAATACAGGGACACATAGGCGTAAGCGTAATATTCCTTTTCGGAAGGGTTGGTGCAACGAAAATGGGCCATCTGTGCGGCAAGGAGGAACCCATCGTAAGTGCCGATGGTTTTGACCAAGAAGGTCTCATATTCATTAAAGTCAGGGGTAGTCACAGGTACAGGGCAAATTCCCAGCTTTTGAGGACTGATGCTGTCAGCTAATGGGTTGTCGCCGTGATGGAACCAGATCTTATATCGATAATCATCTAGTTGATTAAAAGCTTCCAAAAACAACTTGCGGGTAGTTTTCTGTACACCTAGATCGCTGGACAGGAAAAGCGGCAATTCTGCCAACAGAGGGCAGGCTTTTTTAAGCAGTTTCTGGATGAAGCTCTTGGGAAGATACATATCGCTGATTAACAGTACCGTTTCACCCTTTTCCGTCAGTTCTCTTACTTGGCGTATTTGTTCTTCAATGGGAATGCAGTTTTCGTATTCTGCCTCCAGTTCCCAGTCCATAAGTGTTTTTATTTGTTGTTCGGACAGATGGTAAAGCTCTGCCATCCGGTCGAAAATTTCGGAAAAAGAGATTTCACGCCAGGTGCTTTTGCGCACAAGTAAGGTTTTTCGATAATATTCTCGCACATTTTCTTCGCAGTACTGGCGAATGGCCGGGTAATCGGTGGTGAGTTGATCCGGAAAATTTATTTCCGAATGTTCCATCTTATATTTCACATAGAAAAAAATACCCTCCGGTTTTAGAACCTTTCGCGCAATCAGTGTGTCAAATAAGTCGAAGGAGTGGAGGACAGGCAGCTTCAAATCAGCTCTCGGCTGGAATTGCAAAGTTTTGTTGACAATGGTTTCCATGGTTGCTTCCCCGGAATACTGCCAGAATAGCTGATAGATTCGTTCGTAATCGTTTATATCGTCTTTTTCGTAAAATGTCAATGCGGATAAAAGCTGATCGAAGCTGTCGCATAAGGTTCCACAGGTCATTTCTTTTAGATCAAATACCATATCTCTTAAGGTATCTTTTTCTCCATAATCGAAGAAATAGCGGATAAAATGAGGAACGCCACCTGCCATCATATCGTAAAAAATGGAAGAATAATCGATGATTCCTAGATCAATCTGATTGAATATTTCATAAAAATCCAGTCGGTTGTCCCAGAAAAGAATCCGAGGGCAGTCTTTGTATTTCTGATACAGTCTTTGGTAGTGTGCATCTTTTTCCATTTGGGGGTGAATTTTGATAATTAAAAGCAGATTTTGCTGACAGAGCGTTGCTGTGAGCCGTTCAAAATCAGGTATTGCGTTGGTCCAGAAATCATAGTCCGGATTGTCACGGTAGGTGGGAACATAGGCGGCGATTTTGGTGTTGGAGGGCAGATGTTTCCAGGCCAGAATATTGTGATCAAAGGTGGATACCTTTTCGTAATAATTCTGATAGACGCAGCGGGGATATCCGGCACGAATCAGGTGGGACTCTGATAAACAGCACTGTTTCATGAAATGTTCTTCCATCAGAGGAGAGGATACAAGAAACAGCATGTTTTTCTGATAATATTCACTGTTTTTAATAAATTTTTTTGCAATACGTTCCGCCAGAAATCCGTAAGACACTTTTTTTTCTACCGTTTTGCAGCCTACGCCATGATAGAGATTAAGCATAATTGTGTTTTGCATATGTGTTGGAATTATTTCTTTTAGCTGTTCTACAACAAATACACCGGTTTTTTGCTGGAGAAGATGAGAACCTCTTTCATTGAAGGTGTAGGCCCGGTAGCCTAATGCGCGGATTGTATTTACTGTGTCCTGTTCGTTGCAGATCCAATAGGCATAGATGTCGGGACGGTATTTTGTGATATAGAGAAATAACCATTTGGGATTTCCGGTAAAGGTTTCGCCGGCGTTAAAAGCCCAGATGTGTTTTCTATCGATATTGGATGGAAGCTTGAACTTCCACTTTACGGTGCTGCGGTAAATGGAGTATAAAGGAGTTTTTCTAATACTTTTTTTTAATGAATCCCGCATAATTCTGGTGCTACAATAAACGGCGTATAAAGGAGTTTTTTTAATAATTTTTTTTAATGAATTTAACATAAAATCCTCCCGGATGGATAAAATAAATGCATTGCGGCTCTGTAGAATATAACAGAATAAAAGAGAGCCGTTACGGGGAAATTATAAGGGAGATTTTAGAAAAAGTCAACTGTGCGGGAAGATTCAGGGGATTGCAAAATCTGCCGGATTTGGTATGATAGGAAGAGTATTTTATTTTGTGAAGAGAGGTCTGCGGTTTGCCGTATCCTTGCGGAAGCTGCCCTTGGGTGCAAAGCGCAGATATCGGGAGGGGCGGACGGAATGAGGGGAAAGTGGAGACTGCGTCAAATGATTGGAGACCTGTACCGGATGGGAACGCTCCATATGCTTTATCCATTTCTGTACAGAATCTATGCGGGAAAACCGGTGGATGAGAACAAGGTGGTCTTTCTTGAGGTACGCCAGCCGGAGCTGTCGGACAATTTCCGCCTGCTTTTCCAGCGGCTTTCCCGGGAGCCCTATCACCTGCATATGAGCTATTTGGGTGAGGGGCGGGAGGGCTATGGCAGGACGGTCAAAAACTGCCTTGGCGCTTTGCGGGAGGTGGCTGACGCCAGATATGTGTTTGTGAATGAATCCTCCTATTTTACCGGGTGTCTGCCGCTGCGAAAGGAGACGGAGCTGATTCAGACCTGGCATGCCTGCGGAGCCTTTAAGAGATTCGGCTACAGCACGGCGGAAAAGAAGTTTGGCTCAGGCAGGAAGCGTCTGGATCGGTTTCCGCTGCACAGAAATTATTCTTATGTGACGGTGAGCAGCCCGGAGGTGGTCTGGGCCTATGCGGAAGCCTTTCATATGGAGGGTCAGCAGGATCAGATTCTGCCGCTGGGAATCAGCCGGACAGACTGTTTTTTTCAGCCGGAGCAGTTGAACGCGGCCCAGGAAAAGCTGGAGCAGGTGCTGGGTGCGGCGGGCATGGATGGTGCACCGGGGGAATTAAGAGGTCATGGCAGGAAGAAAATTGTCCTGTACGCCCCCACCTTTCGGGGAAAGGTGGCCGATGCAAGGTCCCCGGAGGTGCTGGATTTTGAAAAACTGCACAGCGCGCTGGGGGAGGATTATATTTTTCTGTGCAAACACCATCCCTTTGTAAAGAAGCGGCCGGCGATTCCGGAAACGTGCAGGGGATATGCGCTGGATGTGACGGAGCTGATGGAGATTGAAGAGCTTTTGATGGTCAGTGATATTTGTATTTCGGATTATTCCTCCCTGGTATTTGAGTATTCGCTGTTTGAGCGGCCCATGATTTTTCTGGCTTACGATCTGGAGGAGTATTATGATTGGAGAGGTTTTTACTATCCCTATGAGGAGATGGCTCCGGGGCCGGTGGTGCGGACCACGGAAGAGGTGATCGAATGCCTGAAGGAGCCGGAACAATGGTTTGATCCCCAACGGGTGCGGGCGTTCCGGGAAAAATTTATGAGCGGCTGCGATGGACAGGCGACGGAGCGCTTGGTACAATTAATGAAAAACGCGGCGGTAAAAAAACATGGAGAATGAATATGAGTAAAATAAAAGAAATGTTGAAGAAAACCCCGTTAAGGCAGCTTTGGTGGAAGCTCTGGAAGTTTCCGCCGTTGAAAGCGCTGCGAAAATACCGGGGAGAAAAAAAGAGAGATCAGCTTTTGTTTCATACGTTCCCGAAGGCGTATGATTCCCACAGGACGGAACCATTGGATGAACGGAAGGTGATCTTTATTGAACTGAGCCTTCCGGCTCTCAGCAATAGTTTTCGTGTACTTTATGATGAGCTGGAGCAGAACTATGATTTTGATCTTCATGTCTATCTTCTGAGAAAGAATTTTGTCTCGGCGAGGGAATATATCCGTCGGTGTAAGGAGCTGCTGAAGGATGCAGCCACAGCGAAATATATTTTTGTGGCCGAAGCGTCGGAAGTTTTGAGCTGTCTGGATATGCGCCCGGAGACGGTGGTTACTCAGCTGTGGCATGCCTGCGGTGCTTTTAAAAAGTTTGGAGAGAGTACGGCGAATCTGATTTTTGGCTATAACGCGGAGCAGTACGCAAGACATCCCATGTACCGGAATTATACTCATGTGACCGTGAGCAGTCCGGAGATTGTCTGGGCTTATGCGGAGGCCATGAACTTAAAGGGAAAAGAGGAGATCGTTAAGCCGGTGGGAGTCAGCAGGACGGATGTCTTTTTCCGGGAGCAGACGATTCAGGAGGCTTTTGGTCATTTATACGAAAAATTTCCGACGGCAAAGGGAAAGAAGATTATTCTGTTTGCCCCTACCTTCCGGGGAAGGGTAGCCAGGGCGGCTACTCCGGACTGCTTTGACTTTGAAGCGTTTTACCGGGCCTTTGGAGAGGAGTATGTGGTGGTTACCAAGCATCATCCGCTGGTAAGGGAGCTGCCGCAGATTCCGGAGGAGCTGGAGGGCTCTTTTGTGTATGATGCGACGAAAACCATGACCATTGAGGATTTGCTCTGTGTCAGCGATATCTGCATTTCCGATTATTCGTCCCTGATATTTGAGTATTCGCTGTTTGAGCGTCCGATGCTGTTTTTCGCCTACGATCTGGAGGAGTATTTTGACTGGCGGGGCTTTTATTATCCTTATGACGAGCTGACCCCGGGGCCGGTGTGCAGGACCAATGAGGAGATGATTGATTATATCCGGCATTTGGATGAGCGCTTTGATAAACAGCGGGTGATCGATTTCAAAAACAAGTTTATGGGCGCCTGCGATGGACATGCCACCGAGAGAATCCTGGAGCTGGTTTTTGGAAAGGACGAACTGAAAAAATACAGAAAATAAGGGCCGCGCCGGATAGCGGCGCAGGGGGCAGGAAGCGTGAAAGCTCCCTGGATTCAAGGTTCTAAGGATTTCCCTCTTTCACATAAACTGTAAAAAGGTTTGTGCGGAAGAGGGTTTTTATGTCAGAAAACCGCGTACATAAAATAGTGAAAATTTTGATGGTGGCTGTGATTTTGCTGCTGGCCTATTTCCTGCCGGGAATCTGTGCCAGAAGGATGGGAGGGGAGGAGAGCGTCCGGGGAAATCGGGAGGAAATATTGGAAAAGGGTGAGCAGAAGGACACCGGGACTATCACAGAGGGTGAGACGGGGATACAGGGAACGGGTGACCAGGAAAATGATCCGCAAAGGAAGAATCCGGGCGGGGAAGGGAAGGGGCAGCAGCCCGGGGGCGGTGCGCTCATTGTACTTGATCCGGGGCACGGCGGATTGTAGGAGCGCAGTTTTTTTGATCGTGAAAAGCTGCCGCGGAGCTGCGGCGAGATGGCAGGGGAGCGTTACGGATATCCTGTCATTTTGCCACAGCTCCGGCGGCAGTTTATTTATTTGTCTCTAAGCTTTCCGGCTGCAACGCAGATTATAATCGTGATAAGCATATCCGGCAAAGTATTGCCGACAACAATATCCACCCGCATCAATAACCGGTAAAGGCCAAAGCCGATGAGCCAGATGATCAGATTTTGGATATGGAACGGTTCGGCTTCCTTGTTTTGCTTCAGAATGAAAAAGTCCGCAATCTGTATGGCGATCATCGGTGCAAATACCGAACCGATAAAGTACAGAAAGTCGGTGATATCGGTGAGGGGCAGGGAAATTGCTCCTGCGGCGCCGATTACAGTTACAGCTACGGCAACCCATTTTCCGCGAAGCTTCGATGACAGGGATTCGCTGGAGACACCGGCGGAGTAGGCATCAAGGAAGGTGGTGGTAACAGTAGAAAATACGATAATCAGAAGCCCGGCGATACCAAGCCCCGCTTTTACCATAATCCGGGCAATGTCAGATTCTCCGGTGAAGATAGCGGCCCCCATACCGATCACATACATCCAACAGCTGACGATTCCGTAGGTGACTGCGCTGACAGCGGTAGCCCTGACGGGTTTCGCGGCTTCTCTTGTGTAGTCGCTGATCAAAGGGAGCCAGGACAGCGGCATTGCAACGGACAGCTCCACAGCTGCGCCGAAGGTCATGCCTTCCCCGCCGATATTCTGCACTGTCCCCTTCCCAAAGATCACAAAGCTGAGAAGAATCGTCAGAATAAACAGTGCCGTCATTGCAACCGTATTTATTTTGCCAAGGTTCTGGATGCCGATCATGATCCAGAGTATGATGAAAGCTCCGATTACGATACACCAAATCCAATTTTCGGTATCAAAGATCCCGTTTACCGCAAGGGCTCCGTCGTAGATCATAATAGCTGTCCAGCCAACAAGCTGAATGATATTCAGCACGGAGAAAAATAAAGCCCCTTTGCTGCCGAAGCTCATCTTGGCAGTCTCCATCGCACTTTTGCGCACCTTGCCGCCGATAAGCCCTGCCAGGAAAAGCATGGTGCATCCAATGATATGTCCCATTAGTATGGCCAGCAGACCTTTGGCGAAGCCGAGAGGCGCGAAATAGGTACCGGTCAGAATCTCCGCAATGGAAACTGCGGCGCCAAAC
Organism: uncultured Lachnospiraceae bacterium; assembly: GCA_946549155.1. Taxonomy (GTDB): domain Bacteria; phylum Bacillota; class Clostridia; order Lachnospirales; family Lachnospiraceae; genus Merdiplasma. The sequence continues at coordinate 61,589 of CAMNQN010000001.1, forward strand.
CAGATGAGTCCGTTTTCAAATACAGAAGTGCGTTTTTCTTCCATTTTACTTCGCCTCCTTTGCATAGTTACCCTGCAGGCCAAAATTGTGCATCATAGGACCGGAGCCCTGGCCTAAATCAAGCTGTGCGGCAAGCGCATCGGAGATATACTCCTTAGCCAGCCGGACAGACACAGCGAGCTCATAGCCCTTGGCAAAGTTGGAGGCAATGGCAGAGGAAAGCGTGCATCCGGTACCGTGGGTGTTGGGGTTCTGGATTCGTTTGCCTTCAAACCATAGGGATTCCCCGTTGTCATACAATAAGTCGTTGGCATCGTTTACACGGTGACCGCCTTTGAGAAGAACGGCACAGCCGTAGGTATCTCCGATGAATTTTGCTGCCAAAAGCATATCCTCTTTGCTTTCCACAGCCATTCCCGAAAGCACCTGTGCCTCAGGGATGTTCGGCGTAACCAGTGCTGCGATGGGCAAAAGCTCCCGGGTCAGGGTGTCTACCGCATCGGTTTTCATCAGGGAAGAACCGCTGGTTGCGACCATAACGGGATCTACCACCACATTTTCTGCCTTATAGTATCTGAGCCTATCTGAAATCACACAAATGAGTTCGGAGGAAGATACCATACCAATCTTGACTGCATCGGGGAAAATATCCTCAAATACCGCGTCAAGCTGCTGTTTTAAAAATTCAGGTGTGGCTTCCTGAATTGCTCTTACGCCGGTTGTGTTCTGTGCCGTCAGCGCTGTGATTGCACTCATAGCATAAACACCATTCATCGTCATTGTTTTTAAATCTGCCTGAATACCGGCGCCTCCACTGCAGTCGCTTCCTGCAATGGTCAATGCTGTTCTCATTTTCATAAAAATACTCCTTTCGTTTTTCAGCATCGTTTTCTATAGCGGCATAAGGTGGTGCCCCCAATATACCGCCTGAAGCCTGCGGCTTATATGCCGTAAGCAAGCTTCCGAAATAAATTTGCCTGTGCGAAGGCCTCAGCCAAGCGTAAAGCTCAGCATAGGCCAAGCTCCGCTGCTCTTGCTTTTAACTCGGCGGCTGCCCGCTTCGGATCGTCCGCCTTCATAATGGCGGACACTACGCAGATACCGGCAATGGGGATTCCTGCAAGAACATCGATATTCCCCTTGTTCAGTCCGCCGATGGCATTTGCCGGAATCGGAACCGCATTACAAATATCCCGAAGGGTATCCGTAGAGGTAAGGACGGTTTTCACTTTGGTTGTGGTGGGATAGATTGCTCCTACGCCGAGATAGTCCGCGCCCTGCTCATAGGCTTCCCTCGCCCAGGGAACGGTTTTTGCTGTTGCGCCAACGATCCTGTCATCGCCCATCAGTTTTCTGGCGGCTGCAACGGGCATATCGCTGGCTCCTACGTGAACCCCCTCCGCATCAATGGCAAGAGCGACGTCTACCCGGTCGTCAATGATAAGAGGAACATGGTAACGCTTTGCGATGGCGTGAACCTTTTGGGCAAGCTCGATATATTCTCTTGTGCTTTTTTCTTTTTCACGAAGCTGAAGAAGGGTTGCGCCGCCCTGCAGGGCCTGTTCCACACGGCGGAGAAATTCTTCCTCGCTGTAGTTCGTGCTGTCGGTTATAAAGTATAAACTCGGGTCAAACTTTTTCATTTTTTCTCCTCACACATACAGATAATCATTTAAGACGGGCTGCAGGCCTTCCTCTGTAATCTCCCGGTACATCCGGTCAAGACTGCGGTTATCGTTGATTTCAAACTGCTCGTCGCCTTCGGCATCGGCGGATTCTTTGCCAGTGTATTTGCTTTCGTGATCTCCGATACCGGTAGACACCCCTGCGGAAACCTTCGTTGCGGCAATCTTTACAATACCGTTGCGGAACTTAGCGCTTTCCCGGGAGGATACCGTAATTCCCACATAAGGCAGGAAAATGCGGTAGGCGCAAAGTACCTGACAAAGCTGTTTTTCCTGAACATCCAGGGGATTGATTTTATCATTGTTGATAATCGGCCGGAGCCTTGGACAGGACAGGGACATTTCAGCGTAAGGATATTTCCTCTGCAAATAATAGACATGCAGGGCACTTGCCAGGGCATCCTTGCGGAAGTCCGAAAGTCCCAGCAGCGCGGAAAACGCAACGCCTCTCATCCCGCCGCGAAGCGCCCGCTCCTGGGCATCAAAGCGGTAGGGCCACACACGCTTGTGCCCCAGCAGATGGAGCTGTTCGTACTTATCGGTGTCGTAGGTCTCCTGGAAGACGGTTACATAGTCCGCACCGCATTCGTGGAGATACTTATATTCGTCGGTATTGACCGGATAGATCTCGAGACCAACCATACGGAAATAGTTTCGTGCCAGTTTACAGGCTTCACCGATGTATTCCACATTGCTCTGGCCTCTGCTCTCGCCGGTAAGAATCAGGATTTCCTCCATACCGCTGTCGGCAATGACCTTCATCTCCTTTTCCATCTGCTCCTGTGACAGCCTCATGCGCTTAATATGGTTGTAGCAGTTAAAACCGCAGTATACACAGTAATTTTCGCAGTAATTTGCGATGTAAAGAGGCGTAAAAAGATAGACGGTATTGCCAAAATGTTTACTGGTTTCCAGTCTTGCTTTTTGTGCCATCTGCTCTAAAAACGGCTCTGCCGCAGGGGAAAGGAGGGCCTTGAAGTCCTCAACCGTGCAGGTGTCGTGCTCCAGAGCCGCCCTTACATCAGAGGCGGTGTATTTTGAATAGTCATAAGAGTTCCTCTGTGCCATTACGTTTGCACAGACGTCCGACTCAATGATTTCCATTCCCGGCAGATATTCCATATGGTTTTTGCGGCAGGACGGATCGGTTTCAAGACGGTGCTTTTTTTCAAGTGCTTCCGGTGACAAATATTCTGAATCTACAAAAAATTGATTTTCCATACGCTTCACCTTAATTCCTGAGAAAGCCGGTCAGAGGATCGGATGCGGATGCCCCACGGGTAAGAACTCTGCCAAGACCGGAAAGGTATGCCTCCCGGCCGGCCTCAATGGCCTTTTTGAAGGCGGAAGCCATCATAGGAAGATCTCCTGCGGTAGCAAGGGCGGTGTTTGCCATAATAGCGGCGGCGCCCATCTCCATCGCTTCGCAGGCCTGGGAGGGTCTGCCGATACCGGCATCTACGATGATGGGCAGGTCAATTTCATCGATGAGGATCTGTATAAATTCTTTTGTGGCCAGTCCCTTGTTTGAGCCAATCGGGGAAGCAAGAGGCATAACGCTTGCGGCGCCTGCGTTTACAAGGTCACGGGCGGCATTCAGATCAGGATACATATACGGCATAACCACAAAGCCCTCTTTGGCAAGGATTTCAGTTGCTTTTACCGTTTCCTGATTATCGGGAAGCAGATACTTGGAATCCCTCATGATTTCAATTTTCACGAAGTCGCCGCAGCCAAGCTCACGGGCAAGACGGGCAATACGGACCGCCTCCTCGGCATTTCTTGCGCCGCTGGTGTTGGGCAGCAGGGTAACACCCTTGGGGATATAGTCAAGAATGCTTTCCTGTTCCTTTGTGTTTGCACGGCGAACCGCAAGAGTGATAATTTCAGCTCCGGCATCTTTGACTGCCGCTTCAATGAGCTTCATAGAGTATTTGCCGGAACCGAGAATAAAACGGGAGTTAAATTCGTGTCCGCCGATGATTAGTTTATCGTTATTCATTTATTTTCCTTCTTTCTTTTAAGGTTCAAATTGTTCTGCCAAAATCCGGAGTACGGTATGCGCCTGATGTGCGGCGCAGAGCATTACACGGGAGGAAACGAGACTCCCTGTTTCTGACACATCGCTGGTCCCATCACCGCAGAGATAAAACCGCTTTATTATCCTGCGTGTCTGAATGGTATTTGCGCTGCCGATTCCGGCCATACCGGACGCGGCAATCAGATATTTGTCGGTCATGGCTTCATGAACAAGATTGACCAGCATGGCCTTGCTTTCTGCCCCATCAAACGCCTCGCAGATAATATCAGCTGTTTTCAGAAGCTCTGCCGCATTCTCTTCCCTGATCCGGACCGTATGGGTTTCAAGGTCGATATAGGGTGCTATCTCTTTCAGGTTTTCGCTTAGCGCCTCAGTTTTAAACCGCCCGATCTGGTCGGCCTTGTATTGCTGGCGGTGCAAATTGGTAATATCCACACGGTCAAAGTCAATGAGGATCAGTTTACCGATCCCTGCTCTGGCAAGGGCAAGGGCAATATGGGAGCCAAGCCCGCCAAGCCCGCAGATCGCCACCGTAGCAGAAGAAAATTTTTTCTGTATCTCTTCGCCGTGCCGCTCCGATAAGGCCCTGTTCCATTCTTCCTTTGTCGGGATCAGATCAACCACCCCCCACAAAGCTGACAATCTCCACGTTGTCGCCATCCTTCAAAAAAGTTTCTCCATACATTGCCTTAGGAACAATATCGCCGTTACATTCCACTGCGATACGCCCTGGATCATAATTTGTAGTTGCGAGGTACTCTGCTACTGTCATACCTGCAACATTCCGTTCCCCGCCGTTGATCTTTACCATAAAAACACCTCCGAAACAACAAAAAGGAAGCTGCCGATCTGGTAGCTTCCTAAAGCGCTTGATGACTCCCAATATCCTTGTATCAGGCATCCCTACGTTGGCATTATCCAAATCAGGTTCTCGGTCGAAGGTCCTACCTTCCTCTCAGCCTGTCACACAAGCTCCCGTTGATGAAATTTCCCTTATTATATACCCGCTGTCCCGAAATTGCAAGAGAATGGGCGAGGTTCTTTGGGGTTTAATTATCAGGACGCAGGATGAGGCGGGACGGCAGGGCCACATACCTCTGGAAAATAACTCCG
>CAMNQN010000002.1 GCA_946549155.1 uncultured Lachnospiraceae bacterium
GTTATTTTTTTCCAGCCGCCCTGCTTCATCCGCTCCGTCAGTCGGTTGTAAAACATCTTCCAATACGGACGAAGCGGCACTTTGAGGCCCATATAGATCATAAAATAAGATCCCTCTTCTATATGGTAAATAATACTGTAATCTCCCGGCTCCATAGCCGGATCGTCAACAAAATAATATCCTTCGCTGATTCCGGAGGAATACCCATCATTATATCTCCAGGGTTCTACTTCAAATCCCCGCATTGCAAGCCATGCAGCCACTTCCACGTCCGATACGTTCGTCGGCAGGTCCGCCATCAGCTCCAGATCAATCCGGTCTGCTGCCCCTCTGGCGCTTACAAAACAATACGCATACAGCAGCCCGCAAAGCACCAGCACCACAGTAAGAAGCTTACGCAGGCGATGCTTCTTTTGGGGTTTTGCTGTGGGTTTTGCTGCTTCCGGATGCCTCGGTTTACTTTCCCCGAATGGAATATATTCCGGGGGACGTTCCCGTTTTGCACTATCCTCCCGTCCTGTGGTCTCTCCACGCGCCGCACTGCTTTCATGCCCTGCAGTCCCTCCACGCGCCGCACTGCTTTCACACTCTGCGGTCTCTCCACGCGCCGCACTGCTTTCATGCTCTGCGGTTCCTCCACGCGCCGCACTGCTTTCATGCTCTGCGGTTCCTCCACGCGCCGCACTGCTTTCACGCTCTGCGCTTTGTTTCTGCTCTGGCTCATCCCGTCTGCCGTCTCCGCATATCTGGCAGACACTATCCTGCCAGTCATTCAAGGCGTCACAGTAAGGACATCTCCAGCCGGACCCTGTTTCTCTCTGGCTCATCTCCTGCTCCTTCTCGGTCTCCATATCCTATCCGATAAACTATTTGAATGTTGCCCTTATTCCCCGGAAGCCTCCTGGGCCGCCTCCTCTTTGCTTGTAAATACATATGTATTCTCCGCGGCTGATACGGTAAAGCTGTCCGCATCCGCGGTCACATAGGTATAATCAACTGCATCCCCGCCATCCCAGTTGAATGTAATCGTCCCGTCAGCTTTTACTGTCACACTTCCGACACGTTCTCCCTGATTCAGGCTCAGATCCATCTCGTAGAACAGGCCCTGGTTTCCAATCTCAATCGTCAATACGTTTTCTTCCAGTTTCCATGTCTTATCTCCCAATAACAGAAGCAGATAATCTGCCATGTCCCGCTTCTTATATACATAGCTGATATTCTCCACGGCAGCCGGGCTGAGCGGATCAGAATGATCGGTATAGGAGCTTGTGGCCGCAAGAATTTTATCTGTACCTGCCTCCAGATAGTAGTCCTTCTCCGTGATCCTGTCTCCCAAAGCTTCCCCGGCAGCCATACCGGCATCCTGCAGCACTGCAGATAGAGCCGGATCGGTCTGTCCCTCCGGAATCTGAAGTTCTTCCGTCATGCTGTCCAAATCAAACGTAATCTGGTCGCCGGAAATTTCATAAGCAATATATCGTTCCCAATCGGTTGCCGTTACGCCGCTCTTTTTATAAACATACCCATCCGGCATAAATAAAAGACTGTCTCCGTTATTATTCCACTCTCCGTAAATATACGCTGCCTCTGAACTGTCCCCGGTCTCTTCTTCCTCCTCAGCCCGCAAGCTATCCCCTGTCTCCCTCTGCACACCTTTTGCGGGTTTTTCCGCCGCATATGCTCCCGCTCCGGTTCCCATTATCAGACCTGCGGCGATTGCTGCCGCTGCGAATATTTTCACTGTTTTTATTTTCATTTTCTTTTCTCCTTCTCTTCCCTTTTTAAAGTATCTAAGCCTGCACGGATTAACTCCCGGTACATTTCCGAATAGGGCTTGTCATGAAATAAACTTTGCTTCACATCTGCAACATCTATTGCGATATCGGATGGTATCGTCACCATAAATCGTTTCTTTTTCGCAGCCAATACCTTGTTCTCCTTTCGCCTGGTGGTTGAGTGGTTCTCTGGTTACATTATAGCGTTTGGTGGAATTGCTTGTCAATAGTTACTGTTCACTTCGTTCACAGTAACACGCTGCACGATGCACAGAAATTGTATTCGGCACAATTTCGCGCTGCTGCCCTCGGGATTCAGGTGCAATTCTGCACCTGAACACCTCGCAGAACAGTGCATCTGAACAGTAACTGTCAATACATAAACGCATTTTGAGCGCAGCTCACCTCTTGCATATATGGTTCACTGATGTTACAATAAATGCGGAGGTGATACCATGGCAACGGAAAAACCACGCTATTCGATTACTCTGGACGAAGAGATGTTCAAAGAGGTAGAAGACTTTCGTTTTGAGCATCGCTATCAAACCCGCAATCAGGCCACCATTGAGCTGATTCGTTTGGGGCTTGCTGAAATTAAAAAGCAGCAGAAGGAAGAATAACTTTATTATAACAATAAGATTAGAAAATTTGTTTTTACAGCATAAAACAACAAAGAAACGCAGACATCTCTGTCTGCGCTTCCTTTTTTATAGATAAATTCTTATTCTATCTCTCATTCCTCCGGCAGCATATTGCTGCCTACGGCCATCTTATACAGCCGCGTCTCCCGATACCCCGACAGACTCCTCCAGCCGCGCCTTGGCCTCCCTGATATTCTCCAGATCAGCTTCCACAGCCTTCTCCAGCTTAAATTTACCAAGCAGCTTCTGCAGAGCAGCGCAGTCGCTCTTGATCTGTTTCTTCTGTGCCTTCTCCATCTGCTTGCCCTCACTCTTCAGCTTCTGCTGGGCTTTCGCCAATACGCTCTGGGCTTCGCTGTTTAACGCGATAGCCTCTTTGCGCAGATCATCCTGCCTCGCATAGGCCTGGGCCTCGAAGATGGCCTGCTGAATCTCCTCATCGGACATCCGGTCCCCGGCGGAGATGGTGACAGACTGCTCCTTTCCCGTATCCAGATCCCTGGCGGAGACCTTCAGGATACCGTTGGCATCAATATCAAAGGTGACCTCGATCTGAGGCACGCCCGCAGGAGCCCGGCGGATCCCCTTCAGCCGGAATTTTCCGATGGTCTTATTGTCCCTGGCCATGGGCCGTTCTCCCTGGAGCACATGAATCTCCACATTGGTCTGATATGGGGCCGCTGTGGAAAAAATTTTGGAATAGCGGGTGGGAATGGTGGAATTTCGCTCCACCAGCCGGGTGGCCACACCGCCCACCGTTTCAATGGACAGGCTTAAGGGCGTCACGTCCATCAGCAAAAGCTCCTGATTGGTGCCCGCTGCCGTCAGGGAATTTCCCTGCAGCGTGCTTCCCAGAATCGCCGCGCCCTTGGCCACACACTCATCCGGATTGATATTTCTGGAGGGTTCCTTGCCCGTCAGCATCCGTACCTTGTCCTGCACCGCCGGGATACGTGTGGAGCCTCCCACCAGCAGCACCCGCCCCAGCTGAGAAGCAGAAATCCCCGCATCCTTCAGCGCACTGTGCACAGGGCCCGCCGTCCGTTCAATCAGGCTGTCCACCAGCTCATTGAATTTACTTCTCGTCAGCACAGCCTCAAAGTGTACCGGCTCCCCCTTATCCTGGGTCAGATAAGGAAGGATGATCTGCGTACTCTCCCCGGAGGACAATTCCTTCTTGGCCTGCTCCGCCGCCTCTCTCACCCGCTGCATGGCAGCGAAATCCCTGGTCAGATCCATCCGGTGTTCTCTCCTAAACTCCTGCACCACCCAGTCCACGATCCGGTTGTCAAAATCATCTCCGCCCAAGCGATTGTCTCCGGCTGTGGCCAGCACCTCGATCACGCCGTCCCCGATCTCAATAATGGACACATCAAAGGTACCGCCGCCCAGATCATAAACCATCACCTTCTGGGCTTCCCCATGATTCAGCCCATAGGACAGTGCGGCGCTGGTGGGCTCGTTGATGATCCGCAGCACATTCAGGCCGGCGATCCTCCCCGCATCCTTGGTGGCCTGCCGCTGAATATCATTGAAATAAGCCGGAACCGTAATCACCGCGTCAGTCACCGGTTCCCCCAGAAAATCCTCCGCATCCTTTTTCAGCTGCATCAGTACCATGGCGCTGATCGTCTGGGGCTTGTACTCCTTGCCATCAATGCGTATGCTCCAGTCTGTACCCATATGACGCTTCACGGAGCTGATGGTCCGGCCCGGATTCGTCACCGCCTGGCGCTTGGCCGCTTCCCCCACCAGACGTTCCCCGTTTTTAGAAAACGCCACAATGCTGGGGGTGGTTCTTGCCCCTGCCGGAGTGGGGACGATCACCGGCTCCTCATTCTCAATAACAGACACACAGCTGTTGGTGGTTCCCAGATCAATTCCCATTACTTTACCCATGTTTTTCCTCCATCTATTATCCTATCTCCGACCCACGGCAGGAGGCTGCGAGAGCTTCCCAGCTCCATCCTTCTGCCGCTGCGCACTTTATTTTTTATCATACAATCCTAACATATTATATCGGGAGAGATTTTAAAATCAATAGACTTTATGGTCTTTTAAGAAAGGTAAGATTCTTTTTATCCGGCAGGTTTTAGAGAGGCGGGCGTTAAATTATCAGGACGCAGGAAGAGGCGGGGTCCCATGGCCATATACATCTGGAAAACAGTTCGGAGGATACCGTAGAAAAACTTGGATGGAGACAGGACAAAATTTCGGGAGGGCCGGCAGCCCTCAAGGCTGACGGTCCAGAGGCACTGAGCTGGGAAATCCATCAAGATTTCCCGGCGAACTGCCTCGGTGCCCGAAATTTGGGCCTGTCTCCATCTTAGTTTTTCTTGGTATCCGGAGATGTTTTCCAGATGTATATGGCCATGGGACCCCGACTCTTCCTGCGTCCTCTAATACCTTACATCTCAAAGCATTTCATAAGAGAGCATCTCATATTTTACCTTACAGCCCTCATAAATCTCCGGCGGCAGCAGCGCCCGGGCTACGCACTTTTCTTCGTCGGTCTGCCCGTCCAGGCGAACCAGATAGGCGTAGTCTCCGTCCATCCGCTTCACGGTGTAGTCAATCCGCTCCAGCATCATCTTTTCGTCACTCCTCCCATTGTCATCCATGTTTTTCACAGGCTAAAGAGGCTGCCATCTATCTGTCTATGCCAGAAAATCCTTCAACCGCTTACTTCTGGAGGGGTGACGCAGCTTTCGCAGCGCCTTCGCCTCAATCTGGCGGATACGCTCTCTGGTGACGTTAAATTCCTTGCCCACTTCCTCCAGGGTCCTGGCCCGGCCGTCCTCCAGTCCAAAGCGCAGCCGCACCACCTGCCGCTCCCTTTCTGTCAGGGACTCCAGCGCGGTGGCCAGCTCCTCCCGCAGCATGGAAAAGGCCGCCGAATCTGCCGGGGAAAGGGCCGTATCGTCCTCTATGAAATCGCCAAGGTGGCTGTCATCCTCCTCGCCGATGGGCGTATCCAGAGATACCGGATCTCTGGAAATCTTCAGTACCTCACGCACTCTGGCCACCGGAACATTCAGGCGCTCCGCCACCTCCTCTGGGGTGGGTTCCCGTCCCAGCTCCTGCAGCAGGGTCCTGGTCATACGAAGGGTTTTATTGATGGTCTCCACCATATGCACCGGCACACGGATCGTCCTTCCCGTGTCCGCGATTCCCCTGGTGATGGCCTGCCGGATCCACCAGGTGGCATATGTACTGAACTTATAGCCCTTTGTATAGTCGAACTTGTCCACAGCCTTCATCAGGCCCATATTTCCCTCCTGAATCAGATCCAGGAAGGGCATACCACGGCCCACATATTTCTTCGCAATGCTGACCACCAGACGCAGGTTGGCTTCCGTCAGCTTTTTCTTCGCCTCCTCGTCGCCCTGCTCCACGCGCTTCGCCAGCTCCACCTCTTCCTCACTGGTGAGCAGCGGAACATTACCGATCTCCTTCAGATACATACGCACCGGATCTTCCGTGCTGACGCCTTCCAGCACATCCACATCGTCAATAATATCTATTTCGTCCTCATCATTCAGAAGAAGATCGTCGTCTGTCTCCAGCAGCAGATCATCGGCGGAGCTATCCGTGGCCTTTACCTGCATGATATCCACATTGTGCTTCTCCAGATACTCCAGGATCTCATCCATCTTGTCTTCTGTCAGTTCGATACCATCAAATGCCTTGAGAATCTCATCATATTCCAGAGTATTCTTTTTTGTCTTTGCCAGCTCCAGCAGACCGGCAAGAGCTTTTAAAAATTGTTCCTGTACCTCATTCATACAACCCGTTCTCCTTCCAGTATCTTTAAACATAACATTTTTGACACCTTCTGTCAACTTTTGTTTCCAAGCGCCAGCATCCCTCTCATCGTTATCACCGGCCCTCCGGTTTTCTCGATATACTCCCTGGTAATCAATACCTGCCCGATATTGTCATCCTTGGGAATCTCATACATGATATCCAGCATAAATTCCTCGATGATGGCACGCAACGCCCTGGCTCCTGTTTTCCGCTCCATGGCTCTCTCCGCGATGGCCTCCAGCGCTCCCTCCTCAAAGTCCAGTTTTACCTCATCCAGCTCCAACAGCTTCTGGTACTGTTTTAAAATCGCGTTCTTCGGCTCTTTTAAAATTTTTACCAGCATCTCCCTGCTGAGACTCTGAAGAGCAAACACCACCGGAAGCCGCCCGATAAACTCCGGGATCATCCCGAAATTCCGAAGGTCCTCCAGCGTCACCTGGGTAAGCAGATCCGGATCCTTATCATATTTATCCTTCAGATCCGACTGAAAACCGATGGCTGCCTGCTTGTTCAGGCGCTCCTTGATGATATCCTCCAGTCCCGGAAATGCGCCTCCGCATATAAATAGGATATTTTTTGTATTAACAGTGGTCATAGGTACCATGGCATTTTTGCTGGTAGCGCCCACCGGAACTTCCACATCACTGCCCTCCAGAAGCTTTAGCATGCCCTGCTGCACGGATTCCCCGCTGACATCCCTCTGGTTGGCATTTCTTTTCTTTGCTATTTTGTCTATCTCGTCAATAAAGACGATTCCCTGCTGGGCCCGCTCTACATCATTATCTGCCGCAGCCAGCAGCTTGGAAATCACGCTCTCAATATCATCGCCGATGTATCCGGCCTCCGTCAGGGAGGTGGCGTCGGCGATGGCCAGCGGCACATCCAAAAGCCGGGCCAGCGTTTTCACCAGATAGGTCTTTCCGCAGCCGGTGGGTCCGATCATCAGCATATTGGACTTCTCAATCTCGATCTCATCCATGGTATTGGTAAACACCCGCTTATAATGGTTATAGACTGCCACAGAAATCACCTTTTTGGCGTGCTCCTGTCCCACCACGTAATCGTCCAGCTTCGCCTTGATCCTGTGAGGCGCGGGAATCGAATGAATATCAAATGCCGCCTGGGGCTTTTCCTCTTTCTTTTTTTTCTTCACCTGCTGAGGCCTGGGAATGCTGTTTTGCAGATCTCCCAGGTTAATAAAGCTTACATTGGGAATCCTGGAAAGGTCCATATTCTGCAGATTGGAAAGATTCTGCATATTCTGCAAATTGGACAAATCACTGCTGTTCATGATATCGAAAGCCTTCTGCATACAGTCCGGGCAGATGGAAATATTGCCCGGCAGGTCAATCATTTTTCCCGTCTTGCTCTCCGGCCTGTGACACATAAAGCAAACCTTTTCATATTCCTGTTCCTTCTCCTCCGTACCGGAGGAAGCAATCGTTTCGTTTTTCTCTGTATTTGTGATATCCAGATTATCTGACATATATTCTCCTTCTGTCTAAACCATTCCGCCGCTTTCTTATTTACAAAATACCCGGCAGCCAATCCTGCCGGCCAGTGATCTGCCCTCTGGGGAAACGCTTTCATCAGCGTTTTCCTAGAAGCCCCACCAGCTGTCAAACCAGGAATCTCCCCCATATCCAAAGGGATCAAATGGCTGGATCTGATATCCGGTTTCCGGCCGGGCCTCCGTCTTCTCCCCCAGGGTGACTCTGGCAGTCTTTTCCTGATAAGCGCCGCCTGCCGCTGTTTCGTACCTCACGGTCACCGTCTCGCCTGCTTTGTAGTAATTCAGCAGCCGCTCCAGCTCCTCGGCGCTGCCAATCCGGTTTTCATCAAACGCTGTAATGATATCTCCCTGAACCAGTCCCGCATCTCCCAGGGCGGACTCTGAGGATAATTCATACACAAAAGCACCGGCTGAAATACCGTAAAGCTGCTGCGCCTCCTCCGATACGTTGCGAAGCTGAGCGCCCAGATCCCCGGCCTCCCCCTCATCCACCTTGTCCCTGGTGACACGGTTCATCAGGTTCTCCAGAATGGGCTTCGCATCATTGATGGGAATCGCGTATCCCATGCGCTCCACGCCGTCAGCCGCCGCCTTGGCGGAATTGATGCCGATCACCTGCCCCTGGGTATTTAACAGGGCGCCGCCGCTGTTTCCGAAATTAATGGCCGCATCTGTCTGAATAAACTTCTGGGGCATCTGGTCAACGGTCAGCTCCCGGTCCAGGGCGCTGATAATCCCCTGGGTCACAGACTGGCCGTACCCCAGCGCATTTCCGATGGCAACTGCCCGCTCCCCCACTTTCAGGGAGTCGGAATCACCCAGAAGCGCAACCCTGATGGCCGCCTCAATCTGATCCGTAATCTCCGCCTTATTCACAGCCACCACAGCCAGATCCCTGGCGGAATCCGTCCCCTTCACTCTGGCCTCCGCCATGGCATTTTCCTTTTCCATGGCGTCCTCCAGGCTGAAGCACACGGTAATATTGTCCGCGTCCTCCACCACATGATAGTTGGTAGCGATCAAAAGCTCCTCATCATTCTCTCCTATAATAATACCGGAGCCCGCATTCTCGCTTGGTATCTGATAGGTTCCATAAAAATAGGACTCCACCACCTGGACCGACTCGCTGGTGATCGCTACAATGCTGGGGGACGCGGCCTCCACCACATCTGACACATCCAGCGGACCCTTGACTCTGCCCGCAGCCGGACCGGAGTCCTTCTCCGATTCGCCTGCACCGATGGATCCCTTCTCTTCCCCGCTCACCGGCAAATCGCTTCCGTTTTCTCCCGCCTCCAGCAGCTGACTGACGGTGGGAATTTCCACGCGCTCCTTCTCGCCAAAGGAAAAGAGTACGCTGCCCAGCACCGCCGCCGTCACAACGCCTAAAAGAATCACCCCGTGATTCCATTTATGATTCTCCTTTTCCCATCTGTCATCCATATCATCACTCCTTACACTTGCCTGCACCCTGTATTTCCGGAAAAACGCTGCAATTTCAGTTTAAAATCACAGTGTAGCAGGGAACTGTGTTTTATTTGTGACTTTTTCCTTCCTCAATCCGGCAATTTTTCCCAATAAGCGGGATTCATGGTGCAGCAGCGAATCATCCATCCGGGCAGCCTCCGATACCCCTTACCCAGGCGGTAGCCCAGAAATTTGCAGCCGCTCTGCCAGACCAGCTTCGGCAATAACCAGGGCCTTCCGGTCCTTACCAGCCAGCATGCCGTACTCTTCACCATCCGGATTCCCTCGCTCTCCGATTTTACCATCTGAAAAATCTCCGGATGATCCGCCTGGGATACGCCCAGGTCAAAATTTCGCCGAAGCTGCTGTATTCCACTGTAGTTATGGGAGTGGAATACCTTCGCGTCAGCACGGTAGGCGATGGCAAGCCCCGCCTGCACCAGTCTTCCTGCAAAAATCATATCTTCATTAAATATGGTGCGCTTCTCGAACCCTCCCAATCTCACATAGTCACTGCGGCGGTAAATGGCGCAGACATTGGAACAGAAAAAGGTTTTGACGCCGAAACGTTCCAGATCCGCCAGGGTCTTGACACAGCTCTCCTCCCCATAATTAAAGCTTCTGGTGCAGCGTTCCAGCACGCCGCAATCCGGGTTCGGAAGCTGGCAGGCATAGGCTGCCGCCACCCTGGGATTTCGAAAAGCGTCTTTTAAATTCTCCAGGAGATGTTCATCGGCAGGTACCGCATCCATGGTCATAAACCAGATCAGATCCGTATCCGCCATCCTGGCTCCCTTATCCCTGGTGCCGCCATGGTCAAACTCTGCCTTGGCCAGATGAATCACCTCTCCATGAGGCCAGTCCTTTAAATCCTCCGGATGAAAATATTTTTCCTCCGTATTCAGGATCAACAGCTTCTCCGGCAAAACCGTCTGCCTTCCAAGAGCCTCCAGCAGCTTCCGGAACTTCTCTCCCGGCCGATAGGTGGGAATAATCAGGGTAACCGTAAGTTCTCTCATCATCAGTAGGCCCCGGTCTGATATTGAATCTCGCTGTCTATGCTCTGTACTGTCCCGGAGGGCACATAGCCGGTGGTCCCGAACAGGAAATCATGAAGCCGGGATACGTTGTCCGCCAGCCCTACCGCAATCACGCAGTCATTGTTGATGGATGCGGTGGTCTTCTCAAAGGGGAAGCCTGCGTTCTCCCCCAGCTTATAGCCGGTGATTCCCGTTGCCAGGCTAATCAGCTCCGCATTGCTGAAGCTGGTGGAAATGCTGGGAAGCATGGTATCCACCAGGGAAAGCAGGGTGGGAAGGCCCATACTCTTCGCCTTCTCAAAAATCTTCTCCAGAACCAGACGCTGACGCTCCGTCCGCTTGTAATCATATCCGTCCGTATAACGAATCCGGCAGTAGGCCAGCGTCTGCGTTCCATTCAGCGTCTGATAGCCCGCGGAAATCGGTTCCATGGCCGCTCCGGTCACCTGCTCATTTTCTACCTGATAACCGTTTACCCACTGCACCT
This sequence comes from uncultured Lachnospiraceae bacterium, assembly GCA_946549155.1. Lineage (GTDB taxonomy): Bacteria > Bacillota > Clostridia > Lachnospirales > Lachnospiraceae > Merdiplasma. The sequence continues at coordinate 10,731 of CAMNQN010000002.1, forward strand.
CCTCTTCCGTGACATCAATGTCAATGCCGCCCAGCAGATCCACCAGTTCCACCACTGCATTGAAGTTTACCGTCACATAGTCTGTGATATCCAGATCCAGGTTTTTGTTCAGCATGTTGATGGAGCGCTCCGGCCCTCCGAAATAATAACACTCCGTGGCCTTCCGGTACTCTCCGTTGGTATTATCCAGATAGGTATCCCGGTATACGGAAACCATCTTAATCTCCTTTGTCTTTTTATTCAGGCTGCAGATCACAATGGTATCGCTGTGGCTGTCTTTGGTCAGGTCACCCTCCCGGGAATCCACGCCGTAAATCACAAAATTCTGATAGCCTGTCTGAGCAGCCGTCCCCTCGTTGGTCAGAATGTTCTTCAGGCTCATACGGTCCATTCTCCCCAGCCGCACAAAGAGGAATAACCCCAGCGCCAGAATCAATAAAATAATAATCTCTATAATAAATAACCATTTTTTTCTTTTTTTCTTTTTCTGTCTTTTCACAGGCCCTCCCGGCTGCTGCCCATAATTTTCCTGATACTGCTGGTTCTGATAACCGCCCTGGGGCCCCCGGTACGGACTGTTCCCCTGCCAGTTCTGATATTGGCCATTCTGGTACTGGCCGCCAGCATTGCCCTGCCAGTTCTGATACTGTCCGCCGCCGCTGCCCTGCCAGTTCTGATACTGTCCGCCGCCGTTGCCCTGCCAGTTCTGGTACTGACCACCGCCATTGCCCTGCCAGTTCTGGTACTTACCCTGACCATTCTGATAGGGCCCCTGACCGCTCCCCTGCCAGTTCTGGTACTGATCCTGGCCATTCTGATACTGACCGCCGCCGTTGCCCTGCCAGTTCCGGTTTTGACTGCCCTGGCCGTTCTGATTCCTATTTCCATCTTTCCTGTTGTCCGACATCCTATCACTCCTTAATACGCATTCTTATTTACAAACCCCTTAAACACTGTCAAAAATAAAATCTTGACATCCAGGCCCACCGACCAGTTCTCTATATAATATATATCATGTTCGATGCGCTTTCTAATGGAAGTATTTCCCCGGTAGCCGTTTACCTGAGCCCAGCCCGTCACTCCCGGACGCACCTGGTGCTTTACCATATAACGGGGAATCTCCTCCCGGAACTTTTCCACATACTGCGGCCGCTCCGGCCGGGGCCCCACCAGGCTCATATCCCCCTTCAGCACATTGAAGAACTGCGGCATCTCATCGATGCTGGTCCGCCGGATAAACCGCCCGACCTTTGTCACCCGGGGATCGTTTCTGGTGGTCCACCCTTTCCGCTCCTCGCTGGGGCTCTGCACCTCCATGGACCGGAACTTGTACATCCGGAAGGGCTTATTGTGCAGCCCCACCCGCACCTGGGTAAAAATCAGCGGTCCCGGGGAGGTGAGCTTGATCAGGACAGCCGTCACCAGCATCACCGGGGAAAAGAGAATGATACAAAAAATGGAACCCACAATGTCCATGGCCCTCTTCACCAGCATATTGAAGGTATTGCTTAAGGGCACATGCCGGATATTAATCACCGGCAGCCCCAGCAGATCCTCCGTGTAGGGTCTGGTGGGGATAATATTCATATAATCGGGAATAAATTTCGTGTGAACGCCGGATTTTTCACAGGACGCCACGATCTGCTGCAGCTTGTAATACTCGTTTAGGCCCAGGGTGATGGCAATCTCGTCCAGATTATTCCTGCTCAAAATCCGTTCCAGCTCCCGGGTACTGCCCAGCACCTGGACATTCCTGTAAGTGGTTCCCGGGGCAGTGGAATCATCAAGGATCCCTTTGATATGATAGCCCCACTGGGGATTCTGCGTGATCCGGTCAATATACTCCTCCGCCGCCCGGCTGTAGCCCACCAGAATAATATGCTTCTGATTCATGCCCCGGCGGCGCATATTCATCAGCACAATGCGAATCAGATTCCGCTCCACCACCGTCAGCACATAGTTGATGCCAATAAACATAAAAATCATGGAACGGGAGAAGTTGGGCTCATTGATCAGATACAGCACAAACATAAACACCAGAAGGCCGATCATGTGGGCGCTGAAGATATTGGCCGCCTCCAGCCGCCGTCCCTGAACCCGCTTGGGCGTGTAGAGATTAAACGCATAGTATAACAGCAAAAATCCCGGTACCAAAAATACCAACGCAAACATATAGGTCTGCATCGGAAGCGTACCGGCGCTGTCCCTCACCAGAATATGAATCTGGATAAACCAGGCAAATATATAAGAAAATGTGATAACCAGCGCGTCAATAAACACATGCAGCCGGTTAAAGTACTTTTGATTGTCCTTTATCAATTTGTGCCACCTCACGGATTGCCACAGGCAAATCGGATCAGATCGAACGGATCCTGCGAATCATATTGTACCAGAGCTCCAGTTGTATCTTCACGTAGTTCTTCCAGTTGCACTTCTGAAAAACCACCTTATTCTCTCTCTGTGACATTCTAATCCCCTTGACCAGTCCTGTCAAATATTCCTTTCCAAATCCCTTTTTCCAGAAAAACAGGGCCTTGATGAAAAAGCCCCAGGCCAGAAAGAAGCTGTTTAAGATAATCTGGGGCACCGGCATATTTTTGTAAATCAGGTAAACACTGTTTCTGGAAGTATGTCGGATCTTAAATTCGTTGTAAACGGAGCCGCTGGTGCCGCTGCCCGCGTGGTATACCATGGCGGAGGGAACCAGCCAATTTTCATATCCGGCGATTCTGGCCCGGTAACCGATGTCGATATCCTCCAGATAGGCAAAATGTTTTTCATCGAAGTAGCCCACCTTCTCGATGATACGCCGGTTGTAGATGGCCGCTCCGCCGCAGGCGGCAAAGATTTTTTTCTCCCTGGTGCAGCGGGACGCCAGGGCGCCTCTCCCCTCGGCGAAGGCCCAGCCCAGCGCGCAGTAATAATCCCCCGCGTCGTCGATCCGCTCCGGCTCCTGCATCCGCCGCAGCAGCGCCTGGCAGGAAAAGCTCCGGGGCCGCCGCTTAATCCCCTGCAGCAGCTCCTCCACAAAACGCTCGTCGCAGACCGTATCATTGTTCAGTAAAATCACATAAGGGGAATCCGACATGCGAATCCCCGCGTTTACCGCGTGACAAAATCCGGTATTCACCGTAAAGCAGTGGAGCCTCACCTCCGGAAACCGCTCCTTCACAATCTTCACGCTGTTGTCAGAAGAACCGTTGTCCACCAGAATCACTTCAAACTCCCGGCAGGTCTGCCTTCGCAGGGAAGACAGGCATTCCTCCAAAAAAGCCTCTCCATTCAAATTCGGTATAATTACGGTCACTTGCTGCATCTCATCTGTTCCTCAACTCTTTAATGAATAATTCCACTTGGACAGGGAAAGGTTCCGGTTGTAACAGGGATCCCCGTTCTTTAAAATGTCTGTCCAGCGGCCGCGCATATATTCAATCTCCGTCTGGAAACGGCGCACCTTTTCCCTGGTATCCTCACTGCCTCTGGTCTTTGACTCATCGTGATACAACTCCGCGTAGGGGTCGTACACCACCAGATACCCCGCTTCCTTCACTTTCAGGCAAAAGTCCACATCATTAAAGGCCACCGCCAGCTTTTCCTCAAAGCCGCCCGCCTTCTGGAAGGCTTCCCGCTTCACCATCATGCAGGCCGCCGTCACAGCGCTTAAATCCTGCATCAGATCCGCCTTGTGCAGATAACCGCCGTGTCCCCGTTTCATGCCCACAAACAGACTGCCTGCCACGCCGCCGATCCCAACCACGATCCCCGCATGCTGGATCGTATCGTCAGGATAATACAGCCGGCAGCCCACGACACCCACTTCCTCCCGCTGGCATACGCCAAGCAGCTCCTCCACCCAGCCGGGAGTGATCACCTCCATATCATTGTTCAGACAGATAATATAGCGGCCCTTTGCCCGGGCAATGCCAAAATTGTTGATGGCAGAATAATTAAAGCCTTCCTTCCAGGTAACCACCTGGGTATTGCGTTTCCCGTCGATGGAACGGTAATAGTCAAAGGTCTCTTTCTCTGTGCTGTTATTCTCCACAATGAGTATTTCATAATCGGGATAGGTGGTCTTTTCATAAATGGAGTTCAGGCACTTTTCCAGCGTCTCCTTCTGGTCCTTATTGGGAATCACGATGGAAACCAGTTCCCGCTTTCTCACCGGATAGGTCACCCGGTAAAAGCCAAAATCCTTCTTCAGCGTCACCTCTCCCGGCGTATTCTGCCGCGCCAGGTGATCCGCAATGGCGCGCCTTCCCGCCTCATAGGCGTGCAGCTTACTGGCCGGGTTGTCTGCGGTGGACGCTTTACTCACCCGCCAGTGGTACAGAATCTCCGGCACATGAACCACCGCTCTGGCAGCCTCCGTGCAGCGGAAAATAAAATCGTAATCCTGGGCGCCCTCATACTCCTTCCGAAAGCCTCCCACCTGATTTGCGATGCTGCGCTTGATCACCGTAAAATGACAGATATAATTGTTGGAGCGCAAAAGATCCAGGTTAAAATCCGGCTTCAGATGGGGCTGAAAATGTTCTGAAAGGTCTTCGCTCACCTTATCCTCATCGGTGTAGACCACCTCCGCGTCTCTGCGGCGCTCCAGGGCCATGGCCACCTCAAACAGGGCGTTGGGCGCCAGCAGATCGTCGTGATCCAGAAGGCCCACAAAATCCCCCTCCGCCATGGCAAGGGCAGCGTTGGTATTCTTTGCAATCCCGCCGTTCTCCTGCAGTTTACGGATATGAATGCGGGAATCCGCCCCCGCATACTCCTCAAGGACCCGCACCACCGTCCCATCCTCCGGGCTTCCGTTGGCAATGCACAGCTCCCAGTGAGGGTATGTCTGTCCCTGCACCGATTCAATCATCTGACGCAGAAAAATCTCCGGCGTGCAATACACCGGCACCACAATGCTGAAGGTTACCGGTTTTTCAAAGCGATGCTTTCTCTGCCGCTCCAGCTCCGGCTCCTTGGCCCGGTGATTTTCATACCAGGGACCATAGGGCACCTCCTCCGGCTCCATCCGGTCGCTGAGGCGAATCCAGAACTCCCTCCATCCGAAATGGCGCAGATAACGCACACCCTTTACGATATTGTAGGGTCTGATCTTTTTTATATAGGAAATCCATCTGTTTCCGGACATGTAGCCTCCCAAATCCGAAGATGCCGTCCGCATCCCCGGTAATTTCCTTTAAATAACAATTCCGTGCCGGCCCCTCCTAACGGTTAAATGCCGGATAATCCAGGATACACTGCGCCACATACGCCGCGTCCTTCATCTCCAGATTATAGAACATGGGCAGACGCATGAGACGCTCGCTCTCTCTCGTGGTGTACACATCCTCCCCGGAAAACCGCCCGAACTTCTTTCCCGCGGCGGCGGAGTGCAGCGGAATGTAATGGAATACGCTGAGCACACCCTTTTCCCGCAGATATTTCAGAAGAGCGGTTCTTGTCTCCAGATCCTTCACCTTAATAAAATACATGTGCGCATTGTGCTTCGCATAATCCGGCACAACGGGCTGCTCAATATACCCCGCCTGGGCCAGCGGCTTTAAGGCGGCGTCATAATAGTCGTAAATCGCATGGCGTTTCTTATCAATCTCCTCCGCCATCTCCAGCTCCGCCCACAGGTAGGCAGCGTTCATATCGCTGGGGAGATAGGAAGAACCGTAGTTTACCCAGGTATATTTGTCCACCTGGCCCCGGAAAAACTTGCTGCGGTCGGTTCCCTTCTCACGAAGGATCTCCGCCGGCTCCTGATACTCGTCCTTCTGAAATACAAGAGCGCCGCCCTCTCCCATGGAATAGTTCTTCGTCTCATGAAAGCTGTAGCAGCCAAAATCGCCGATGGTTCCCAGCGCTTTTCCCTTATAGTAGGCATTCACGCCCTGGGCCGCGTCCTCCACCACCTTCAGATTATATTTTTTCGCAATCGCCATGATTTCATCCATGGCGCAGGAAACGCCGGCGTAATGCACCGGAGCGATAACCCTGGTCTTTTCCGTGATGGCGTCCTCAATCTTCGTCTCGTCAATATTCATGGTTTCCGGATGAATATCCACAAACACAATCTTCGCACCGCGAAGCACAAAAGCATCCGCCGTGGAAACAAAGGTGTAGGAGGGCATAATCACCTCATCCCCCGGCTGCAGATCGCAAAGATAAGCCGCCATCTCCAGCGCGTGGGTGCAGGATGTGGTCAGCAGCACATGCTTAGCCTGAAATTTTTCCCGCATCCAGGCGGAGCAGCGCTTTGTGAACTCGCCGTCACCGCACAGCTTCCCATAGTCGATGGCCTCCTTGATATAATCCAGTTCTTTGCCCACAAAGGGCGGTCTGTTAAAGTCTATCATACGTTTCCTCCTCTATTTATCTCAACTGATGTCTTATCCATCGCAATGTATCTCGCAGAACTTGGTTACTATTCACTTCGTTCGCAGTAACACGCCGCGCGATGCACAGAAATTGTACCTCCGGCACAATTTCCCACTGCTTCCCCTTCGCCAAGCCAAGGCTACAGGGCAAACACAAGCATACCCGCCAGCATAATTCCCATCCCAAGCAGCCTTCGTCTGCTGATCTTTTCCTTCAGCATCAGTACCCCGAAAACCGGCACAAATATGTAGCTGGCAGATTCAATCACCGGGGACATGGTCAGCGGCACATATTTCAGTGCATACATCGTCAGCAGCGTGGACAGAAAAAAAATGCCGTAGGCCGTGATGACGATGGGATTCAGATACTCTTTGATCCTGCTGTCATATTTTTTATTCGCCGCAATCTTTAATAAAACCTGGGAAAAGGAGGAAATCAACACGGAAAACATCCAGATCCCTATGTACTTGCTCATCTCACTCATTTCCGCTCACTCCTATGATAATCCCGATCAGCACAATCAGCGTGCCCAGCATTTTCTTCCAGGTGAAAACCTCCTGAAAAATCATAACGCCCCAGAGGATCCCCCAGATCATGGTGATGGGTTTATTCGTAAACGCAAAGGTAAGAGACATATGCTTGAGTACCTGCTGCCATACCAGCGCAAAGGCGAAGGTGATGAAAAGCACCAGACCGTAATAAAAGAAAAACTTCACAGACAGGAATTTCTGACGGCCCGCCATCTTGGACGCCGCGCCGGCCATGGAGTTTACGATCAGGCTCAGATGCAGGATGATAAACCATTTCAGGGATACCTCCAGCCTACTCTTTTTTTTCTTTGGCATTCTGTTTCGCTCCTGTTCATTTATACAGTATTTCTAATTATAACATTCTGTTTTAAAAACCGCAATACCCCGTATCTTCATATTTACTTTTTTGAAAAATAGTGTAAAATAAAAAGTTAGAATATAATTTTGCGCAGTGAAACGCTGCCATATCAGAAGGTTATACCGATAAGGAGCATATTTATGAAAAAAGTGGCAATTCTTCAGTCCAATTACATTCCCTGGAAGGGATATTTTGATATTATCAATATGGTGGATGAGTTTATTCTCTACGATGACATGCAGTACACCCGTCGGGACTGGAGAAACCGAAACCAGATCAAAACCGTGGACGGCGTAAAATGGCTCACCATCCCGGTGGAAAGCAAGGGAAAATTCTTTCAGAAAATCAATGAGACAAAGGTTTCTGACCACAAGTGGGCTCAGGAACACTGGCGGGCCCTCTGCTTAAACTACGCGAAGGCGCCCTACTTTAAAACCTATGAACCAATCTTTGAGGAGACCTACCGAAAAGCCGGCGAGATGGAATATCTAAGCCACATCAACCACCTGTTTCTCACGGAAATCTGCAGGCTTTTAGGCATCACCACCCAGATCACCTGGTCCTCCGACTATACGCTGGCGGAGGGAAAAACAGAGCGGCTGGCAGCGCTGGTAAAATCCGCCGGGGGCAGCTACTATCTCTCCGGCCCCGCCGCCAAGGACTATATCGTGGACGAGGTCTTCGAGCAGGCCGGCATCCAGCTGGAGTACATGGACTACGAGGGCTATCCGGAATATCCCCAGCTCCACGGCGCTTTCACCCCCAATGTCAGCGTGCTGGACCTGCTGTTCATGACAGGCCCGGAGGCCCCCAAGTATATGAAGAGCTTTTCGCGGGAATGAGCGAAATAATTGGATTCCCGGACGCCCGCAGGAGGCGGCAGGGGATTGTTTCCGGGACTGTTTCGGAGTTCAAGAGCTTCTAAGCACTGCAGGAGAGCTGCTAAAAGCAAAAATCCCAGCGGCATAAACTCGCTTCGCTCAAACATATGCCGCTGGGATTTTAACGCAGCTCTCCTGCAGCGCAAGAAGCTTAGAACTCCTGCAAATGTCCCGGAAACAATCCCCTGCCGCCTCCTGTGGGCTGTTTCTGGAAAGCACTAAATAATCCAGCATTTTCCTTGCTGATCGTCAGATATATCCCAAAGATCTGTTCTAATATCCCATTCCCATACCTTCATTCCTCAATAAACTGGCATTACCGTCATTTTTTCGCCGGCCAAAGCCAGGGCCCTTTCCCCGCGCAGCTTGCGGCGGCCCCGTCCTCTTCCCCCAAAACCCCCTACCACTGATACAACCGCAGAATATCCTTTCGGATTCGCTTCCAGTCCCGCTCCTGCGCTGTTTTCCGGCCGTTTTCTTTCAGTCTCTGCCGCAGTTCTTCGTCCTCCGCGACGCGTCTGACCGCCTCCGCGCCCTTCTCGATGTCTCCCAGAGGATAGCACAGGCAGTTTTCCCCGTCCTTTAGATATTCCCGGTTTCCTTCGTTGAGGACCGCCACTGCGCAGCCGCCGGAGGCCATCATTTCCAGGGGGGGATAGGAGAAGCTTTCCAGCACGCTGGATTTCAGCAGGATGTCGCACTGCTGATAAACCTCCTGCACCTGGCTGTAGGGTACCTGGGGCAGGAATCGGTCCACCCGGTACCAGTCCTTGGGAGTGCCGTGGTAGGCCATATACCAGATTTCGTATTTTTCCTTTTCCAGCTTTTCCGCTATCCGGAAGCTTTCGTCCACATTTTTGTGGAAGGCGCTGCTGTCCCCCTCGATTAAGACACGGATACGCCGCTCTTCCTTTGGTGATTCCCGGCCCGCTTCCGGTTCTGCCTCCCCGGAGGCTTCCGGTTTTCCCGCGAATTTCTCCAGATCCAGCCCGTTGGGCGCATAGAGGGTGGGATGCCCGTACTGCTGCTCCAGCCATTCCTGACACCACTTTGAAATCGTCAGATACCACAGGTCCGGATGGTCGCCGTAGGTCTTTCTGGCCTGCATGCGCCGCGGGTCCCCCGGTTCGTAGAAATCCGGCTCATAATTTTGGACCAGATAGGCCCTTCTGCGTACGGTGGGATAGCGCCAGAGCCAGTCCACCGTGGACCACATGGTGGCCACGGCCCCGTCGATACTGCCGTACAGCCTCAGATCATTGCAGTTTAGCACCGGGAACAGGTGATGCTCAAATTCATACCACTTCTCTTTTCCCCGCTCGTCAATGGAGAGCAGCAGCACATCCCGCCCCTCCTCCTGCAAAATTCCGCAGTGCTGCAGCGCCACCATGACGCCGCCGCTGATCTGAAATCCCGGAAGGAGAAACGCGATGGTTTCCTTGCTCTGTGCCTGTAAAAATTCCAGCAGATTTCGCCCGGTATTGGCGGTGACGCAGGCCCGGCTGCAAAAGTCAAAGGCCGTCTGCCCGATGAGCAGGCGGTACTGTGGCTGCTCGATGAGGGCGCTTAACGCTTCCTCCCACTGCTCTGCGTCCCGGCAGAGAATGCCGGTTTTCCCGTTCTCCACCATCTCGTGGAACGCACCGATATCGCTGGCCACAGTGGGCACCTTCACCAGGGCCGCCTCCACCCATTTATTCTCTGATTTCGCCCTGTTAAAAATGGTATTCTCCAAAGGAGCCAGATTGATATCCACCTGGGCAATCATCTCCGGCAGCTTCCGCCAGTCTGTGAAGGGGTGCACCACGATCCGCTCCTGAAAGGAGCGCAGCGCTTCCGGAAGGTCCAGCTCCCCCACCAGGTGAAGGGAGAGCGTTTCATACTTCTCCATCAGTTTCACCAGAACCGGCAAAATCATCTGGAAATCATCGTTGTGGGTGATGCTGCCGCTGAAATACCCCAGCCGCACCTGGCCGATTTTCTTCCCCGGTATCCCATCGCTCCCGCTTTCCCCGGCTTTCTTTGCCGACGTATCCGGTTCCCCATCCTGCAGCTCCTGCTTTTTTTGCAGTGCCCGCAAAGACAGCGCCACCATCTCCTCCGATGCCACGTTCCGGTTCACCAGCACCTCCGGGACCATCTGCTCCAGCTCCTGGGCAAGGCCTCCGGTGGTGGTGATGGCGCCGTCACACAGCTTCAGCAGCCGTCCCATGTTCCGCACATGATCGTCATACGCTTCCCGCTCCTGCTCCCCCAGGGTAACCAGATAGGGAATCATATCCGTGTAGGCCGTATCGATCACCAGATCGTCCACATCGTAAAAAATCGCCTTATTCAGCTTTTTCGCCCGGGCAATAAATTCCCCGATCTCATCGGTATAAGGGCACCGGAAAAAAATGAAAATACGGTAACAGCGCATCGTATCAATCTGTAAATTCTGATAGTAAACCTCCCCGGTGGACATTCCCAGCGCCTCCAGCTGCTCCCGCTGGTGGGCCACCCGGTACCGGCCCGGATGGGGCAGATGCTCATCGCACCCGTTGATAAACAGTACATCCCGAAAACAGCCCTGAGTATAGCAGTTCTCCGCTTTTTCCCCGCTCTTCCGCTTCAGATAAAGCTTCGCTTTCTCTCCCACCTTCCGAAAACCGTCCTCCCGGAGGGTCCGGATCGTTTTTTCCGTCAAATTCTTCCAGTCCGCCATCTTATCTCCTTATTTTCTTCCGTCGTTTGCAGGACCTTTTTTCTTTCCGCAGGCAATGATGCCGTCCTTCTCACGGACAGTTGGGCACTATCAGGCAAAAATAACAGTAAAACAAAAAGACAAGCATCCCGGCGCATCCCGCATAACAGAAAATTTTCTCCGCTTTCCTGTTGCCTCCCAGCCATTTGAACCAGTTCTGATATCCCCGGATCATAAAATACATCAGCGGAATCAGCATTCCCATACTGTACCGGCCCTGGGGCTGGTAATCATTCACATAAGAATTGTAAATATTCAGCACATTAGGCATAATCAGTGTCACCAGCATTCCCATATGGAATACTGCTTCCTTCCGCCAGCGGGACTGCCGGTACAAATACTGTATGTGCAGTGTCTGGCCCAACACCGTCTTTTTTTCTGAAAAATAATTGATTCTGGGCGCAAAATAATCTCTGAGCGTGGGAAGGATTCCCAGAAGCCCTCCCAGGAAAAACAGCATAAACACCTTGCCGATCCACTCCGGCGGCCAGATCGTCATATAGCCAAAGCAGCCGATAAAGCTGTAATATACCATCAGAAGCCAATTATGGGCATGATTGGCAGGCTGATAGAACATCATATTAATCACATTTGCATTGGGATTCATCTGGAACGTATATTTATTGGAGGGCTTTCTGGCCTCCTCCGCAAACTGCTCCGCGTACTTTGTGGTGATATTCAGTCCCAGGATATCGCCGTCGTAGAGCCTGTAATTCCGCACAAACCACCATCCGGCCAGCACCGCCACAATCGCGGTGATAAACAGCCCTCTGGTCAGCATTTTTTTCACATTCCACTTCTTCTCCTCACAAAAAAGGATGGAAAAACAGAACACCAGCACCGACGCCAGAATCACCCCGTAGGCATTATAATAGGAAAGCGCACAGATGGAAACCCCCACTGCCAGAAATGCACAGCTTTTGTAGCTCCACTCGTCCTCCAGCCCCCGAATCCAGGAATAGATCAGCATGGCAGTGGCCACCAGGGAGAGGCCGTCGCAGTTGATATAGGTAAAGAGCACGAAGGCTCCCGGCAGCAGCGTCGTCAGGCAGAGAAACAGCTTCTCATAGGCTCCCCTGAAAAAATGCTTTCCGATCTTCATGGTAAAGTAAGCCGTTCCAACGCCAAACAGCACCTCCGCCATTCTGGCCGCCACCAGAATGGCGTGGGCGCTCATGGTGAAAATGCTGACAAGCTTCATAAAAAGATAGGAAACCATATAGGAAAGCATGGGGTAAAAGGCATAGGAAATGCCCCAGGACTCATCCAGCACCTCCGGATCTCCCCCGTGGGGCAGCGCATTGTGACGGAAAATATAATCCACCACCTTATAGCGCATCTGCTCGTCCGGGGAAAAATTTTTCGGCTGAATCACCGCCCAGGCAAACAAAAACACCGCAATGAACCCCAGGAATGCCAGCTCCCATTTCTGTTCCCTGCTTATATGCCATCGTTTTTTCGTTTTCATTTCTGCTTCCTCCAACCTTTCCGTTTCTTCGTCCTGCCCGCGGCATGCCCTGGCAGACCTTCTCCCTACAGTCTGGCCTCGTCCTCCGCGATCCATCGCTTCATGGCCTCATACACCTTATCCGCTTCCTTCTCCCAGGAGGTCTGTTCCGCGAAGGCCATGCCCTTTTTGCAGATTTCTTCCCGGGCCCGGGGATTTTTCAGATAATACTCCATAGTATCCGCAATGGCCAGCGGATCCGAATCCACCAGCACCGCATTCTCCTCCGTCACCATCCAGGAGCTGTTCTCCCCCTTGGTGCACACCGCCACCCGGCCGCAGCCCATAATTTCCAACGGCACCAGGGAAAGATTGGTGCCGGAAATCACCAGGCACAGGTCACTCTGGGTGTAGAGCTCCGCCAATGTCTCCATGGAAACCACCCCCCGGTTCTGATGTGGGAAGGGGATATCGTAGGTACTCACATCCCATCCGGCAAACAGTACCTCCAGCTCCGGCACCCGTTTCCACAATTCATGCAGAGCCAGCAGTCCCAGCTCCCACTCCCTTCGGGGAGTCACCGGGCGAGCGTAGAAAAACACGGTGGGCCGGCCATCCTTCTTGGGCCGGGGATAATAAATCTTCCGGTCATAGGAAAAACGAAAGCTGACAGCCTCCATCCCGTAATCCCGCCTGACCACATCCCGCAGCCAGTCTCCTGCCGTGATTCCCCGAAAGCCAAAGGTGTACGTATTTTCCGCGAAGGAATATTCGGAACCGTGGGCATAAAAATGAGGCTCAAAATCCTGAATAAAATAAAATTTCGAGATGGTATTGTGAAAATTCCGCACAAAATAGGCCGTAATCCAGGAGGTCGCCACCGTGGCGTGGGCAAATTTCATGTCCTTCACATCGCAGTAGCTCTCCACCCGGGAATCCAGAAGCTGAAAATGGTCCCGCAGAAGGGTGTGCAGCTTCTCGTCATCCGTCAGCTTCACCGCCCGGTACACATAAATGCGGCTGTGAAACCCCCGGCGCTCCAGCGCGGAGATAAACCGGAAAATCGTGGTGTGGCCGCCGGACCCTTTTTCAAACTCCGGCACCACCCAGTTGATGATGGTCTGCCCCTCCCGGTTCTTTTCATAGTCCTTCCTGGAAAAAGGAATCTCCTCCCGGTTTATAATAAAGTCCCAAAATCCCAAAACGTCCTCCTTGGGCGGCTCTGGCTTTACCACGATCCGTTTCATGGTTTTTTTCAGCCCGTTTTTCTTGTAATACCGGACCATCCTGCTGAAAATGTCATTTTTTTCTTCCATCTGATTTCTCCTTTTTCTGTTCACGCCCTTCTCTGCCGGTACTGCTGGGAAATATGCCGGTCCAGGAATCTTTGCTTCGCCGGCGAATAGCTGTGATATTTTCCTCCTAAATATCCTCCCCAGAACCGGTCAAAATTCCGAAACAGAGAGTAAAACGCCCAGTAAACCTTTTCCCTCTTCGTGATGGTGGGCAGGTGCCGGATGTATACGCAGTCTCCCCGCACCTGGCGGTACAGCATTCCCGGCAGGCGCCGCCAGTGATCCGCGATCTCGAACTGGTGCAGCTCATACAGTCCCTTATATTCATCATAATACCTGGCAAAATAGGTGGACAGCTTATAGTTGTGAGAATGGTAGACCGGAGCATATGGGCAGTACACCTTCTTATAGCCCAGCTCGATGATCTCCCGTGCCCAGAACTGATCCTCCGCAAAGTTCACATCCCGGAGGGGATGCTTCTCCCAAACGCTTCTGCGCAGGCAGGAATTATTGTCGGAGAAAAAGGCCAGAAAATGGCGGTAGCTCTCCTCCCGCTCATAGCGCTCCTTATCCTCCAGCCGGTAAATCGTGTTGGTTTCCCCGAACCCCTTAAAATGCCCGGCCAGATCCCGCACGTCCAGCAGATTACAGCCGGGATAGGGGTAATGAATCCCAAAGCCCCCCGCAATCTCCGGATCCAGTTCCATGGCGTCGATAAAATTCTGAAGCCACGTATCGGAGGCAGGCAGAGCGTCCTGGGTAAGGAACACAATATAGGTCCCCGTCCCCTGGGCCGCCCCGTAATTTCTGGTTTTCCCGTGTCCAAACTCGCTGGCGGGAATCTGAAACAGGCGGCAGGGATACTTTTTTATGATCTCCAGCGTGTTATCCCGGGAACCGGAATCCACGCAGATTACCTCGTAGGTATAGGAGGTTTTCTGCTCAAACACTGCCTTTAGCACCTGATCCAGAAGAGCTCCCGCATTTTTCGTTGGTATTACAATCGAAACATCCATTTTCATACTTCCCTTTTTCCGCCTGCTTTTTTTCTCAGCCTTCCCGCCGCTCTGCGCACCGCCTTGTAGGGCCAGATAAACAGATTCAGCCGCTTTTGAAGGTGCTCGTTCTGCAGCCGCAGCTCTATGCCCTCCTTCACCAGATAATCGTTTCTGTGGTAAATGATATATCCAATGGAAAGACAGTCATACCCTTTATTTTTTATCCGAAACTCCGGATTTTCCCGGAAATGATAGATATCCTCATAATGCACCTGGGCGTTATGGGAGAGAAGCTCTGCCTCCTCCCCATAAACCGCTCCGGCCCCGCTCTTTTCCTCTGCTTCCCGGGCCCCATCTGCTTCCCCGCCCCGGATTCCGTACAGCTTCAAAATGCACTCCGTATCCGCCGGGCGGAGGATAAATTCCCGGTACCGTTTCGTATCCGGTATCGCAACGGTCTCCTTCACTTCCCCCTGAAAATGCAGGGAAAAATGCAGTTCCTCCGGCTCCTCCGGCCGTTCCTTTGGCACGCCAAGCAGGGTCACTCCATAATATACATGCTCCGTATTCCAGTAATCCAGGAAAAAGCAGCAGCGCCGCATCCTGGGGTACAGCTTAGACAGCACATAAAGCTCATCCCGGCCCGCCACGTACCTTTGAAAACTGACCTCCATGCCGTAGTACACCGGAATCTCCTCCGGCTTTACACCGCCGATGGCATACAGCTCCTCTAACTGCTCCCGGGGAAGCGTCTGCAGCATCCCGTGCAGGATCAGGCTTCTGGCAAAAAGAAAGGAGATGGGCACCATAAAGTCAAACACCCACTCATAGTCCACCAGATGGTAGTCCGTCCCATCCTTCGTCTCCTCCACCAGAAGATTGGCAAAAATCATATCCAGATTAGACAGCGGCGCAGCCGTAAGCCCCTCCGGCAAAGCCACCGTTCCGAACAGCTCCTCAAATTCCGGCGTGGACCGAAAGGGACGCAAACCGGATGCGGATTCCAAAATCTCCCACAGCAGCCGGACATCCTCCTTCACCCTCTCAAACTCTCCCCGCTCCACATGCTCCGTCAGCAGGCTCTCCAGGCTCTTTCCCTCAAGGAAGGGAAAGGCCGCCCTGCGCTGGTCCATTCTGCGGCAGGGACAGACATGGAGGGAAGGATAGCGGTAAAGCTGTTCCAGCTTTTTCCCGTTTTCAGCCAGGCGGCCGATATGGTCCTCTGCCTCCGGCGTTAGCGCCTGCTTCTCCACCCTCCGCTGCCCGTCCTCCTCCAGGATTCTGGTGGCAATCTGAAAGGGCAGTCTGCGCTCTCTGGACAGCTTGGCATACAATACTTTCTTCACTGGGCTACCTCGTTTCTTTCTTCTTCACACTCACAAAAAAGGAATTGGAAAAGATGGGGAAATATCCGGACTCAATGATACCGTCAAAGGCCTTTCCCTCATCAAACAGCACATAGCGGTCCGCATCAAAATTGCGGATATTGTTTAGCAGCTCCCCCTTCTTTGGGAGATAGTCATCCGAATAAATCGCCGTGGGCAGTTTATAATCCGGATAAGGATAATAAAATTCGTACTCCCGGTACCCGTTTTTCTGTAACATCTGTTCCAGCTCCGCCTTGCTGAAGGTACGGACACCGCTGGTGGTGGGATAGCCCTCGATTCCCTCAAAGGCCCGCCCCTTATGATCCTCCCTGCATCCGGCAAAATATTTCAGTCCCAGCCGGTTCTCAATGGCGATCAGAATCTCACCGTCCTCCTTCAGCAGCCGATTAATCTTGTCCAGGAACACGCCATAGGGGTCCGGCTCCTGCATATAGCTTTCCGCATATTCGTAAACCCCGATGAGCGTAATATAGTCAAACTGCTCCGTCAGCGTCTGGGCCACCGCATTGAAATTTCCCACCATCAGCTCCAGATTTTTGGCTTCCCTGTTCCGCCAGGCATTGATGAGACTGCGGCGCTTGGACAGATCGTTGGCCACCACCCGGTCCGCCATTTTCACCAGCGCGGCGGTGATGGCCCCGCATCCTGCCCCCACCTCCAGCACACTGGCTCCCGGTTTCATGGGATACCAGCCGATGATGTTGGTCCGCTGCTCCGACAGGTGATAGAGGTAGGGCCATTCCCCCTTCTCCCGGATAATGCGCGGGAACTCCCTGGAACTGTGATTTTTCACAATCTCCAGCAATTCCTCCTCCACCTCTCCGTCGCTGTAAAGATCCTGCCCCTCATAGCAGTCCAA
The DNA here is from genome assembly GCA_946549155.1 of uncultured Lachnospiraceae bacterium. Classification (GTDB taxonomy): domain Bacteria; phylum Bacillota; class Clostridia; order Lachnospirales; family Lachnospiraceae; genus Merdiplasma. The sequence goes on from CAMNQN010000002.1 coordinate 27,608, forward strand.
ATTCAGAACAACATTTCCGATCATTTCTGTCATATTCTGCTCCTTCTGTCCGTTCCCTCTATTCATATCTCACCGACGCGTTCATATCGAAATATCCCACGGTGTCCTTCGTGGAAAATACTTCCAGAAAGCAGGCGTCATACAACCGATGGTAAATAACAAGCTGATCCATCTCATAACCGGTACAGCCCAGGGACAGCAGATACTGGCCGCTCTGCAGATTCATCTCCTGGGTAAAGCAGACCACCACCTCCTGGCCCTCCTTCACATGCTCCGGCGTACTGCCCTCCAGCGCGCTGTTGGTACCGGTAAGCTCCGTCCCCTTCCGGTCCTTAATCGTGTAGGCAAAAATGGGATGGTCCATGGCTCTGTGAAAACGCACCCGCATCCGTATCTGAAATTTCTTTCCCTTATCCAGGGAGGAGGTGATCATCCCCTTGTGGTCAATCACCGCATAATCCACAATCTCCGCGGCTTTCTCCCCGTACTCCACCAGATTGGGATTGACGATCACCTGTTCCTTCCACAGCCGGTCCGTATTCCACAGAGTGTCTGCTTCTTCCCCCTTGGCCTCCTGCGCTTCCTCCGCCTCCGGTTCGTAATACTGATTCGCCAGAATTTTTTTATAGATATCCACCGCCTCCGAGCATTTTCCCACAAACACCTGCTTTCCCTTATTCAAAAGCAGCGCCCGGTCACAGTATTTAATAATGCTTCCCATATCATGGGACACAAAGATGATGGTCTTTCCCGCTTCCTTAAATTCTGTAAACTTCCGATAACACTTGGCCTGGAAGAAAATGTCCCCCACGCTCAGGGCCTCGTCCACGATCAGGATATCCGGCTCCACGTTGATGGCCACCGCGAAGGCCAGACGGGCAAACATACCGCTGGAATAATTCTTCACCGGCTGATTCACAAAATCCCCGATATCCGCAAAGGAAATGATATCCTCCAGCCTCGCCGCCATCTCCTCGTCGGTAAATCCCATCATGGTCCCATTCAGATAAATATTCTCAATGCCGGTGTACTCCATATTAAAGCCGGCCCCCAGCTCCAGCAGCGCGCTGACCTTTCCGTCGATCTCCACACTGCCTTCGGTGGGATTTAATACCCCTGTGATAATTTTCAGCAGGGTGGATTTTCCCGATCCGTTGGTGCCGATGATGCCCACCGCTTCCCCCCGTCTGATCTCCAGATTTACCCCTGACAGGGCAAAGTGATCGGTGTGATAACATTTATGGGTCAGCGAAAGGGATTCCTTCAGCCGGTCTCTTGGTTTCTCGAATATTTTATATACCTTGCTGATCTCTTTGATCTCTACCGCATTCTGTTTTTTCATAGCTTCCTTCCTTCTCTTCGCGGGTCCCCTTCCTACAGCACGTCTGAAAAATGCACCCGCAGCTTCTTGAAAATGTGAAACCCGAACCACCCCACAAAAAGAGTCACCGCCCAGAAATACAGGGTGTCCCAGCCATGCTCCCAGAACCACACGCCGTTAATATAACAATCCCGATACCCCTGCACAATGTACACAAAGGGATTCAGCTTCACCACCCGCATCAGCATGGAGTGACCGCCCAGCATCTGATTCATATCCCACATAATCGGGCAGGCCCACATCCATACCTGAAGAATGATACTGACAATCTGGCTGAAATCCCGGAAAAAAGGCACGATGGAGGAGGTGAGAAACGCCAGGCCCAGCGTAAAGCAGATCGTACAGAGCATATAATAAAGGATCTGAACAAACTGCACCGGCGGCACCTTCCCGAAGCAAAGAAAAATCACCAGCACCAGCGCCACGAAAAACACATGGACAAACAGGGAGGAGATCACCTTCACCACCGGAAGAATACTGATCTGAAACACCACCTTCTTCACCAGATAAGAATACTCCCGGAAACAGTTGGAAGCGTTCAGAAGCGCCTCCGAAAAGAAAAACCAGGGAATAATGCCGGAGGCCAGCGTCAGCGCATACGGATATCCCTCCGCCGAAGGCGAAGCTTTAAATCCAAACTGAAAGATAATAATATAGATCATCATCGTAACGATGGGCTGCACAAACGCCCACACAATCCCGAAATAGGATCCTGCGTACTTGGTTTTAAAATCATTCCTGGATAACTTCCAGATCATCCTCCGGTTATCCAGCAGTTCTCTCACTGTATTCATCCGTTTACTCCTTTTTTAATCGCCAAACCTGGCCGATCTGCTCTTTTGACCGCCTGCTGCGCCGTTTTGCCCGGCCGTCAGATATTTCCACACGCCGTTTAACGCGTAGCTGATAAAGCACAGCCCGGACCTTGCCGGGCCAAATCCCATATAACGATATACCTTAAATGTCATGGCGGCGGATTTCCACTTCCGCCCCGATTTTCCGGAGGCGGAGAGCCTGTATTTTAAAAGAGGCTCATTGATGCCTGCCGCATACCCGTATTTTTTCAGAATTTTCAGCCAGGTAATATAATCCTCATGGCTGTCCTCATGCTCCATGGGAAACTCCAGCGCCGTCTGCCGCGCAAGCACCACAGAGGAACAGTTGATGCTGTTATGCCGCAGCAGATCCCGGTAAGTAATCCGTCTCCCTACCCCGATCACCCGGCCTGTCAGCTCCCCATCCGGAGTCATCAGCTCCCTGGCTGTGGAACAGAGCGCACAGTTTTCTTTTTCTAAAACGCAAAGCTGCTTCTCCAGCTTTCCCTCCGCCCAGTAATCATCAGAATCCAAAAAGGCCACGTACTTTCCCCTGGCCTCTTTCACTCCCCGGTTTCTGCTGGCCGCAGCGCCCATATTCCTGTCGTTTCTCAAAAAGCGTACCCGGCCATCCTTCTCATATTGTGCTTTCACCGCCTCCAGATTATCGGTGGAGCAGTCGTCAATCACGACAATCTCCAGCTCTACCCGCTGGTTCAGCGCCGAATCCAGGGCCTGGGGCAAAGTTTTCGCACCGTTATGCACCGGGATCACCACAGAGACCACCGGGCTTTTTTTTCCTGCTTCTTCCAATCTTACTTCCCGCACTCCTTCGTCTGTTTCACATCGGATTCCTTCGTTGCCGCTGTTACCTGCCACTGCTCTACACCCTCCGTATTTTCTTTCTGGAACAAAATCTTAACCGTGGTGGCAATGAGCTGTAAATCCAGAAAAAAGGAATAATTCTCAATATACGTCAAATCCAGCTTCAGTTTATCGTAAGGCGTGGTATTATATTTTCCATAAACCTGGGCGTATCCGGTCAGGCCCGCCTTCACCTTCAGCCGATAGGAAAACTCCGGAATCTCCTTCTCATACTGGGCCGCAATCTCCGGCCGTTCCGGCCTCGGGCCCACCAGGGACATATCCCCCCTGATAATGTTAAAAAGCTGGGGCAGCTCGTCAAAATGAATATTTCGCAGCACCCTTCCCACCGGAGTAATCCTGCTGTCGTTTTTCATAGCCAGCCGGGCGCCGCCCTTCTCCGAATCCACCCGCAAACAGCGGAAATTAAACACATAAAAAATCCTGCCGTCCCGGGTCAGACGCTCCTGACGGTAAAACACCGGGCCTCTGTCGTATCCCTTCACCAGAAGTGCGATCAGCACAAAAACAGGAGAAAGAATCACCAGCCCCAGGATAGAGCAGACCAGGTCAAAGACCCGCTTCATCACCTGCTGCTCCACCGTCAGCCCCCGGTTCCGAAACAGCAGCAGCGGTGTGTCAAACATGTGAATCTTCTCCGAACTCATAATCATAATATCGGAAATCTTCGGGGAGCAGTAGCACCGGATGTTTTTCTCAAAACAGTATTTCACCAGCAGATTCCGCTCATGGGAGGGCATATCCCCGATGATCACGCCCTGATACTTCAGGATTCTCTCCTTAATATAATCCATGCCCCTTCCCAGGTAAACCGCCTCACTGATTACATATTTGTCCTCACGACTGGAAATATTTTTCAGCAGCTTTTCCGGATTTCGGCTGTCGTAAATCATGATAACCTGCCTTGGCGGATAGATACGCACATAAATCCACCGCACAAAAACCACCCACAGCAGAACAATCACCAGATTCACCGCCGTCAGTCTCAGCATCGGTTGAATGTGGGTCAAAAATTTCCATCGCCCGATCAACGCAAGCTGAATATAGGCCACCACATTGGTACAGAGAACGGACAGGATCTGGGATATGATCACATCCAGCACCCGCATATAGCCCACCTTCAGCGCTCCGAACAGCTTTGACATGACAAACACAATAAACGCGTACAACAAAATCAACGCCCAGTGTCCCCGGCGCCAATACAAAGAACCAATTACTTCCTTATAATTATATTGGGTAAACCAGACGTAGGCAAAATTCATCGTCTGTATGCCAATCACCATCACAGAGGCTAAAAACATGATAAGTCTTTTGTATCTCTCTCTTCTCACCATACTACCAACCCCTTCAAAGAGTTTATCGTTTTGCCGGACCCACAAAAATGTAAAACATTTTCGTGCGTTAAGATATTGGCCGCAGACGGCCGATATCTATTATAATCTACCTCGCCTGAAAAGACAACCTAAAAGAAACGGAAAACGCAGGAAGAGGAAATATGTTCTTCGTGTTTGGTTAATTATCAGGACGCAGGAAGGGAAAGGGCGGAGCCGACCCTGTCTCTTCCTGCGTCCTGGTAGTTAATGAAACACGAACAGTAACAAACAATAAGAAAATGTTAAGAAATACCAGACTGGGAATTCTTGTATCTCCTGGTCTAATCTGGTATAATGAAGGAACAATCGGGCCTCAGGGGTATGGAGCTGCCCGAAAGTTATTTTTATTAATAAGGGAGGAATTCTGCATGCGTGTTCGCAAATTATTTCGCATGTGCTTTCTGTTTTTGTTCATGATGATCGCGTTCGCCTTTTCCGCAAACGCCACAGAAGCAGAAAAGACATCTCAGGAGGTCATTGTAAAGAAGATCTCCGGAAAAAATTATCTGTATTACAAGGATACCGGGAAAGCGGTTCGCGGCCTGAAGGGACTCCAGGAGTTTCCCAAGGGTTCCAAAAATTACTACTATTTCCGTAGTTCCAAAGGGTATATCTACGCAAACCAGTGGTTTTCCAAAAACAAGAAATACTATTATGCGGATAAAGACGGAAAACTAAAATCCGGTTGGCAGACCATAGCCAATAAAACCTACTATTTCAATACCAAAACCCTGACCCGCACCACCGGATGGAAAAAGCTGAGCAAAAAATACTACTACTTTAACAGTAAAGGCCAGCAGATCACGGGATGGATGAAGCTGAAAAATTATACCTACTATCTGGATCCCGCCGCCAGGGGCGTAAAGACGGTCGGTTGGAAAACCATCAATAAAAAGACCTACTATTTCAACTCCAACGGCCGTCTCCAGAAAGGGCTGATCACCGTAAATGGCCAGGCCTACTACTGCGACAAAAACGGTGTGCGCAAGACCGGGCTGATTACTCTGAACGGCAAGAAATATTACTTTGATAAGAAGAACGGTGGAGCCATGAAAACCGGCTGGGTCACCGTCAGCGGCAAGACCTACTACATGAGCAACGTCAAGTCCCGCAAAGGACAGGCCGTCACCGGATGGATGCAGAAGGGCGGAGCCCACTACTTCTTTAATTCCAGCGGAGTGATGCAGAAGGGCTGGCTGACCCAGAACGGCAAGAAATATTATCTGGATCCCAAAACAGGGAAGATGCTTACTGGAAAACAGACCATCTCCGGAAAGACCTATGATTTCGGAACGAAAGGATATATCACCACTGCTGCGCCCACCGGGGAACTGGTAATCAAAGTAAATCAGGGCACAAATTGCATTACCATTTACAGAGGAAACACTCCCATTAAGTCTTTGCAGTGTTCGGTAGGTCTCAACGGTGCAACACCGAACGGCACCTTCAGAATACTGGATAAGCTTCGCTGGCATGAGTTAATGGGACCCTCCTGGGGACAGTATTGCAGCCATATTACTTCCGATATCCTGTTCCACTCGGTTCCCTATAACAGGGCTTATGACCCCAGATCCCTTTCCATCACTGCCTACAACAACCTGGGCGTCGCGGCATCCCACGGATGTATCCGTCTGAACTGCGCCAGTGCCAAATGGCTCTATGATAACTGCCCGATCGGAACGAAGGTAATCATTTTCCGCGGAACATCCGCTAATGATCCGCTGGGAAGGCCCTATGTGGCACCGATTCGGGATGGAATTGCGATTGATCCCACAGACCCGAATGTTCACAGGTAGATAATACTTCACAGATAGTCAAAGAAATGGGCTGCCATTTTGTGGCAGCCCATTTCTTTCTTATTTTTTCAGTTTATCAGCCGTCTGCTCTTCCTTCCAGGAACGCCGCGATCTCTTCCAGCGCCTCCTCCTCCCGCTCTCCGTCACAGATCAGTTCCGCTTCCACCGTTCTGGTCACCTGTGCGCTGAGCACGCTGAGCACACTCTTCAGATTAAAGGTTTTATTTCCAATTACCATCTCTATCTTACAGGGATACTCGATCGCCCTCTGACACAGTTGTCCTGCCGGCCTTAGATGGAGGCCGGCCTCCTCCGCTATCGTAACCATCCGCTTTACCATACCCTCACTCCACTTCCGTCTCCGTCTCCACATTCTGGGATCTCTGTGAATTTACAATCAGCGTAACCTCATAGGCCAGCTCATATCCATCCGGCAGCTCCACCTGAATCGGCAGCTCATAATTGCCCTCCTTCTGGCACTCCAGCAGATCCACACTCACCTTCACATCCTCCGCCGTCAGCGGCTTCGCCTCTGAATCCAGAGCATGCACTGCGATGGAAATTTTATCCGCAGGGGTACATACCAGATTCATATTCACCGGCTTATTCACCAGATCAATGCTGGCCAGCGGAATACTCAGGATCGTATCTCCGCTTTTCTCTATCTGTACTTCCACCGTAATATTGGGGTCCGCGTCGGAAATCAGCTTCAGTCCCTCCATGGTCTCCAGCGTCTCCGTGATATCGATCTCCTGGGTCATGCTCTGGGATGCTCCGGCCACCGAAATCTCATTCACCAGCGTAAATTTATCCCCCAGCTTCTCCAGCGCCTCTTCCGTTCCCGCCAAGCTGATCGACACCGGTACCGTCTTGATACCCACCACCTGATAGCCGAACTTCGGCGTTCCCGCAGTTTTCACCTCAATGGGAATATCCGTCTTAACTCTCCACATATCCACGCGCACCTGCACCACGCCGTCTGTGATGACTGCGCCGTTATTGTCCTTAAATTCCAGATTACTCATCTGGCTGTCTGACAGCTCCGAACCATTCTTATCGATGACCTTCAGGGTAGACGCCAGCGTCATGTCGCTGTTCATTCCGGTAACGTTTACCGGGGCAACCACCTGATTGATAATCTTCATCACCGACTCCGGCCCGGCCACATAAATATTCTTTTCCTGGAGAATCTCCGTGCTTCCCACCTCATAGCCATTGATCACTGTGCCCGATGTGGATACCGACACCACAAAGGCCTGCTCCACCTTATTCTCCAGGGTCACCTTCATGGAAGAAGGGGAAATCTCAATCTCATCCCAAGTAATCAGCGGATTATTGCAGGTAACAGTCAGAGGAACCGTGTTCATCTGATTGATGTTCTCCATATCCGCCTCCACGTAAAAATCAGTTCCCGTCCGGGACAGACGCTCCAGAATGGAACGCTTCTCCTTCACCTTCAGTGTGACGGTACCGCTGCCCTCCATCTCCACCACCTTCCCGATATCCGCAATACTGTCCTGATTTACCACATTGATCGGAACGTTGGTAAATAACTGAGTTTTCACCGGATTATTGGTGTTGGTCACCAACAGCCAGATCAAAAACGCCACAATCAGCGCTATCACCTTCAGGAAAAGATTTCCCGCCAGCTTTTCCATCACTTTACGCCTCATTCTTCGCCCGTCCTTTCCACAATTTGAACTTTTTGGAAACAACCGACTTATTCTGAAGAATCACCAGCCGTTCTCTCAACGCCTCCGCCGTCAGCTTCCGGTCCAGCTCGCCCTTGTAGGCGATGGAAATATGGC
>CAMNQN010000003.1 GCA_946549155.1 uncultured Lachnospiraceae bacterium
TATATGTATTAAGTTAAAAGAATAAACCCGTAAACAGCAGATCCCCTGCAAAGCTTGAAAACTCTGCAGGGGAACACATAAATTTTATTTTCCCTATGTAATCATCTCCGGTTTCATCTTTCAAAAACAGGTATATCCGAAACATCCCGCTTTTCATTACGGATATAATCCTGATTATACGGGAATCTGGCAACCTTTGCGCGAACCTTCATCTGGCGGGTTCCCGGCGTTCCCCAGAGTATTTCAAGCTCCGTCCCTTCTTTGGCATATTCTGCGGAAATGAAGGCCAGAGAAATCATGCTGTTATAGGTATAAGAGATGATTTTTCCGCTTGTGATCCCGATCTCCTTATCTGCAGCCAGCACCTTATCCGCCCGGTACTCAAAACCAAACTCTCTGACACAGAAATAGTATTCAAGAGCGCAGGGTTTGGTAATATCCTCGCAGGGTTCCTCCCCAGGGCTGAGCATGGTTGCAAAGACTTCTGCCACATCCTCGGCGTTCCACTCCAGGGTTACGCATTTTTTTTGGGGCTTTTTCGACATTTCAAGGAGGGCTTCTTTTCCAATGAAGTCATGATTGTATTTAATCAGGAAATCCCATCCCACATCATAGGGAGTAACAAAGCGAGCCTGAAGATCATCCCCCACACTTCCGAGAAGCCTTCGATTGAGATTGAACATGGATAACTGAGGCACTGTGCGCATATATTCTGTCATTTTCTCGCTGGTTTCCAGCCACGGAAGCGGATAGTGAAGATTGATATTCGGGAATCCGGCCTCCGTATGGTTAAACATGTTATAAGCCTGGAGCCCAAGCTTTCTTGCTCCCAGCTTTTCACCTGCCGCCCATACCAGATTATAGATCTCCGCATAATCCGCCATATCTCCGTGAATTTCATAAGCAAGGTTGCCGGACATGCCAAGCCGGATGATGCGTACCTGTTTTCCGTTTACCTCCTGGATTCTATGTCTGCCGAATTTGATGTCGTGAAGATTGGCCTGGAATGCGTTTTCCAGAATCTCTAAGGACTTTTCACCGTCAATCTGGATAAAATATTCCTTTCCGCTCATGTTTTCGCCATGCACATCCAGATCTGATGTATTGACATAATAAGAGATCACCGGATCAAGCCAGTAGGTTCTGTAACGATCTTCTCCGATACGGATTACAACGCCGTCTGTCAGAATCTGACCTTTCTCATTGCACATTACGGCATGGCGTATGCCGTTCATTCCCAGCGTGGTAAAATCATTTGTACAGACCTGTCCCATTAATTTAACGGCATCCGGTCCGTATACATCATAAATGGGGGATGTCATAAGTGCCGTTCCAATCCATGCGCTGGTCTGATATGCCTTGATCTCATCCTCCACGCCCGTATAAGCATATGCCGTAATAAAAGATCCCTGTGGGAACAATAAGGTGGCGCCTTCCAGCGCCGGATTCATCATTTCTGCCATTTTTCGTCCTCCTACTGTTTTTAATTATCTGTAGATGTTCTTGTTCCGATTAAATGATTTTCCATATCTTCAAACATTTCTCTTACCGTGATGGGCTTTTGCCCTGTCAGCTTTTCAAAATCATCTGTAAATGTACTCATTTGATTCAGACGGATTGCCCTGCCAAAGGACACCATTCCATCTGAGCAAAATGGGAAGTTCTTCGCCGTGTCCACCCACATTTCCTCCGTTGTCCTTGGAACGCCGATGGAGTCAAAGAACTCATACATCTCATCATCGTTGATATATTGATATTCCGTCTTTTTACCCGTAACCTCCGAGGCGATTGCCATGTACTGTGCAATTGTCAGAAGCTCGGCTCCATTTATATCAACAATTCGATCTTCCCAATCAGACATTGCCGCACAGGCCGCCGCAAGCGCACAGTCATCCCTCGAAACAAATGCCATTTTCCCATCTCCCATGTTATTGCGGATGATGCCGTTTGTATTTTCAACTGCTTCCACAAATGTGGAGACCATTGCTTCCGCATATTGGGAATCCCGAAGAATCAAATAATGGATGGGCTGTTTTTTGATATACCCTTCGGTCCATACATGATCGTTTACTTCGTAAGCATTGATATCCTCATGTCCGGCTCCTACAATCGATGTATAAACCAGTTTGTTTACACCTGCCGCCACAGCCGCATCAATTGCAATTTTATGTGCCGCTCTTCTTTTCGGTCCAACGAATGGCATGGAGATCAGAATAACTGTATCCGCATCTTTAAATGCTTCCGTCAGTTTTTCCGCATTGTTAAAATCGGCAATTCTGGTTTCAATGCCCATTGCCTGGTATTTTTCAAGACCATTTTTTGTTGGAGCCGTAAAAATCAAAGCTTCATGAGGATATTTTTCCAGCAATACACGGGCTGATCTGCTTCCAAAATTTCCGTCTACTCCATTTAACAATATCTTTTTCATAAAAAATAATCCTTTCAACTATATAGTTATAATATTAAAAAATCGATACCCCTTTATAGGATGCTCCCTCCGCTCTTTTTATTGCCTCCTTCCTTTTGTCTGAATTATATTATATCCTCTCTAACTGTCGGCGCCTGAACAGTATTTCCTATATATTTATAGTAAAGCAGTTGCCATCTCCCGTCATCAGTTATATAATTCATTTATACCGTCTTTTTTCGTCAAAAATAACCAAAGGAGTATTTTGCAATGAAATCTATGAGCATTTCTGTCATCCTTGACTGGATTCCTGATAAATACAGGATTTTTTATAAATCTACGGGCTTAGATCAATTATTCCGGCATGCCCGCATGTTTGATGATTCCATGGAAATAATCGATAATGATTTTCTGTATTTAACACAAGAGAGCTCTTTCCTTGATAGGGAATGGGATATACGTAAGCCCCGGTTCCTGATTTTCTGTACCAAAACCGGATCAAAGGAGGGACAGATAAACCCTTCCTGGATGGAGCATGCCGCCATCTTATATACGGACGAGCCTTTTCATAAGGTATTCCGTGAGTTTCTGGATATTTTTGATAAGTACTATGCCTGGTATGAGCAATGCCTAAATATAATTATCGAAAACAAAGACGTTTCAGATCTGCTTGATTATGCGGCCACCTTTCTTTGCAACCCGATTGCCCTTTTTTCTCCAACCGGAAAGCTGCTGCATTATACCGGGAAATTTCAGGAAAAAATCGAGGGAACTCTCTGGGACGAGGTTATCAATTTCGGCTTTACACCGACAGAATCCATATATCCTGACGAACACCAGAGAGTTATGCAGGAAATTCACAGCGGAAACCGCTTAATCTCCAGCGTCTTTCGTCAGGATCCATCCCATCACTCTCTGACCGCTCCGCTTTATTTTGAGGGAAAAAACTTTGGAGCATTCGGTACGACAGATATGAACGGTCCCTTTACGGAAGCACAAAAGGCTTTGTTATTAGAAGTCGTTCATTTTACAGAGCTTGCTATGAATCACCAGATTCAGCCTTTTCTTTTGCAGGATGAAGAAAACTATTATGTTATACGGCTTTTACAGGGATATCCGGCAGATGAGCTTTCTACCTCTTATTATCTCCAAGCCAGAAATTATACGAACGAGGATATTTGGTATCTTTATCAATTTTCCCTTCCGGAATCTGACGTCTCGGATACCCGTCAGTCTGCCTATATTCATCAGATAAAAAACATTCTGCCTCATGGAGTTGTCCTCTATTTTGAACATTCTATTGTTGCGGTTTGCCGCAGGCGGGATTTTGATCCTGATTATGAAAAATCATACGCCGCACTGGAGGATTTGCTAAAACGGCTTTCCCTTAAGGTCTATATAAGCACCCGTTTTTTTAGATTCACGGAGCTTTCCATGGCATATGGACAATGCAGGCTTATGAAATCTTACCCTTTGGAGCCTCAAAAACATATTCAAAGGTTTGATGAAGCCTTTCCACATGTTTTATATGGTGTCCTTAAGGAAAAAAACTCCTTGCCGGGCTTCTGCCACCCAGCTGTTTTATCCCTGTGGCAAAGCCATATGGAGCAGGATCTCACACTCATTCATAATTTAAAATGCTATCTTATCAACGGAAGAAATATAGCGGAGACTGCCCGGACGCTTCATCTTCATAGAAACACCTTGATCTACCGGCTACGAAAAATCGAAGACCTGCTCCATATTTCACTGGATTACCTGGATGAAAATATGCTTCTCTATTTATTAATATCCTGCTTCATCTGCGAAACACTCTAATTTGGACATCCTCCTATGCTTGAAATTTGGCTTGCGACAGCAATTTCATTGCAACATAGGAAGATTTTCATTTATTTTGTGATTCTTACTTTTGATTGTTTCCAAACTGAGGGAGTAACAGCCCACAGAGGAACATAATTACCATACATATGGATGCAAGCATAAACAACAAACTATAATTTTCTCCCGCAATCGGTGTTAAGATATAAGTTGGAATCAAAACAGCTCCAAGAAGCTGTAATGTAGAGATGACACCCGCCGCACTTCCTGCATATTTAGTTCCAAGTCCTTCTAACAAAACCGGTGCGGAAAGGAAAATAGGCATTGACGCTCCAAGCACAATCCCAGTATAAAGAACCAGTATGTGTAAAACGAATATAGACGGAAATCTCCAACACATAATAATTCCGGCAAAACTCAACACGGCAGCTCCTGATACAAACACTTTAACATTTTTGATTTTAGAGAATACAATGGGACCTGTAATAGAACCAATACAATTTCCCAATGTCAACATAGATGCAATCGTACCACATACTTTCAAATCTATTCCATACATGGTCTGCAATGCTACCGGCATAAAAGTGGATAAAGTTACCGTACTGCCAAGAACCATCATAATGCAAATAGAAACCAGCCATATACCTTTATTAGAAAGTACTACCTTAAGAGAATCCCCAATGGAAGGTTGATTTTCCTGATCTATCTTCTCCCTTTCTTCCATTGTATCCTCTGGTCTATCTTTCACAAAAAGCAACCATAAAACAAATACACTAATACAGAATATTGCTGATACAATAAAAGCAGATGTCCTACTATCAAACAAAACTGCCGTCGTTGCTGTCGCAAAGGCTCCCGGAAGTTGTCCGCAAAATGCAAATATGCCCATCAAAATCCCTAGCTTTTCCTGCTCAAACCAACTTGCAGTAATCTTGGATGCATTAATATTGACAAACATATTGGAGAAACCGGTTAATGCCATGCAAAGAAAAAATGGCATATAGCTATTTGCAAAAACTCTCCCAATCATTCCAATTCCAGCTATAACAAATGAAATATTAATGACTTTCTTTGAACCAACCTTGTCAGAAATCATTCCTCCTACAAAGCTCAAGAAAATTGCTACAATCATAGGCGCCGTAAATAAAGATGAAAACTGCGATGTTGTAAGTCCAAAAGATTGTATTAGTTCCGGGGCAAACACGGATAACTGGTATTGTGCATAACTTCCCGGCATATATGCAAGACACATAATCGTAAATACCAGCCATTTTCTATTTTTTTTACTCATGGAAACTCCCTTCATTCTTCAAAGCCATACGGACAAGAACTAATATCATAATCTTTATTCTCAACCAGATCATTTAATGGAAATTTTGCAATTACTGCACGGATATCCTTTATACGCTTTCCATAATCGCCCCATTTTACAATCACTTCTTCGCGCTCTTTGGCATATTCCATATCTATGGTACATTCAGAAATCATTTTATGATAATGGGAACTATATACCGCACTACTGGATAAACCAATAATCTTGCCATCCCTTGTGGTAACATAGTCCTGATGTCCTCCACACATGCCCGGAACGCAACAAGGATACTCCATCTGCTTATAAGGCTCCCCCTCTCCATACAAAGATTCCTGTACATCTAAAATATCTTCCGGATTCCAAATTAAAGATACAATCATCTTTTGAGGATTTGACATTTCTTTCTCAAGAGCTTTTCTTCCAATAAAGTCATGATCCAATTTTGCCATCCATTGCCAGCCAACCTCTACCGGCGTACGGAAACGTGCACGAAGATTCTCTGGTTCAACACTTCCAGTATATGAAATATTTGCAGGTGACATTTCTACAACCTTCGGATCTTTATAGGAAGCGCTCTCAAATGATACCGTAACTTGCGGATATCCTCCAAAAGCATGATTCACCGGATAACTCCGCCATCCAAGCCTCTTTAATCCCATAGGTTTTCCGATCTCATAAGCCGCATGATATACATTGGGACCATCTTCTTTTAAACCACGAATTTCATATGCAAGTGTTCCACTCATCCCAATCCTGTTCACTTCCACTTCAATATTCAGTCCCGGAATACTTACCTTACGAAATTGCAAAAATGCTAGATCATGAAGATTCGTATTCGTAAGTTTTTCTATAATTGTTAATGACTTTGGTCCTGAAAATTGAAAGACAAAGATATCACGCATGGTCATTTTCACATCATAAGCACCAGTCTCCAACAGTTTCATTGCTGCAAATGGAAGTGCAGCCGTAATCCGATATGTATTATCGTCGTCTTTCATACTAAGACAATGAGCTGCTATCAATCCTTCTTCATCAAGCATAACCAAATGTTTATTTTTTCCGTTTTTCCATTTGCTGATGTTATTCATACAAAGTTTTGATAAAAACGCCTGTGCATCTTTTCCTTGGAATGTAATTTCAGCCCCACTAATCCCTGCATGAATATAACATGTTTCTGCCCACGATTTACAAGTTTCATACCAAGGATCAGCCTCCCAAGTATAAAGATTCCCAATATTCTGAAAATAGGTTAAAACATCTTTATACTTTGGCTCATAATCTACTCTCGCTCCAATATAATTCTCCACTACACTTTCCTCCTTATTCCGCTAATACCCCAAATCATTCCCAGCTCTGTTCCCTCTTTTGCATAGTCCGGGTTGATAAAGCCCAGTGAAATCTTGCTGTTGTAATGATAAGAAATAATCCCACTTTTTTTAATCTTACATCACAATTATTTACTCAAATTTTCTTAACCGTCGGCGCCTGAACAGTCACATTTGATATTTATATTCTAAAACGATTGATCATCTTTGTCATTGGTTATATGATTCAACTACTAATACCTTTTTCGTTATTTTTAACCCGATTAGATAATCTTATAAAAAAATACATTCATCCATTATTCTTGATTCACTTTAAAATACTACAAAGTTTTTATGACCTCTTCATAATTGATATATCGTTTATTCAATCAAATCTCTTTGAAACCTCAACAAAAATTTTATATATTTAACCAATGGCATATCCATACTAAATCGTGATCGACGTGAATCAGCACCGCCAGATTGATGCATGTCCCATTCGGTCTGCGATTGCTAATACCGTAAATCCCATATTAATCAATAACGATACATGGGAATGTCTCAAATCATGCACACGGATTCGCTTCACCCCAGATATTTTTGAGCCTCTATTCATTTCATGATGCAGATAAGATTTGGAAATTGTGAAAATCCGTTCGTCCTCTTTCGGCTCATACAGCATTTTCAGGTAATCCTGCATCTCATCACACAAAAACTGCGGCATCTTAATAGTTCGATTACTTTTTAATGTCTTTGGCGGTGTAATCACATCTTCCCGGTGCAGTCTCTGATAGGACTTGTTAATCCGTAGTGTATGCGTTTCAAGCTTCTCGTTTTGTAGGAAATCCTCTTTTGGATGGCTGGTGCGTTTCTCCTGTCCAATCAGTATAACGATAGACCACTCGCCACTTCCCAGTGACATTATCTTTGTAAATACTCATACAAATTCTCCTCTCTTTCTCTTACATTTCGCTGTAACATACTTTTTTGCGGAAATAATTAGTGTTTACTCTGCCAGCTACCGTAAGATAACCCAGCTTCTGTAATTCTTCATTTAGCTGTTTGACAATCTTATAAGCATAAGACTTGGAAACTCCCAGTTCCGCTGCAACTTCTTCTAATCAGCAAGGAAGAATATGATGAATGGAGATATAAGTATCCGGAACTGGATACTTACCAGAAACGTGCCAAGATACCATCTCAGGAATTGAGTGATTACCTCGTAAAAGAATTGACTAAAAAAGAAAAATAAGGAAAAAGAAAACCTTACCGATATTCAGTTTTTTTACTTCTGAAAATCAGTAAGGTTTCTTTATATACGTTATGAAATAAAATTTATATCTTTTGAATAATCAAAAAATGTTGCCATTTTGTTGCCAGTCACTAAGCAAATTTGTTTGCGACCCGCATAAATACTGGCATCTTATGATTGTGTGGATTATTCGAACTCTATCGTAGCCGGCGGCTTCGGAGACATATCGAAGCATACGCGGTTCACATTGTCCACCTCATGCAGTATCCGGTCCGTGATTACCTGCAAGATATCCCAATCCACCCGTTCGATGGTTGCGCTCATCGCATCCACGGTATTGATGGCACGGATGATAACCATGTAATCAAAGCTTCTCTCATGATTTTTTACACCCACCGACTTAAAGTCCGGTACAACAGTGAAATACTGCCATACTTTTTTATCCAGTCCTGCCTTCTCGAACTCTTCCCGCAAAATGGCATCTGACTCTCTGACTGCTTCCAGCCGGTCTCTGGTAATGGCGCCAAGACATCTTACGCCAAGACCCGGACCGGGGAACGGCTGACGATATACCATGGAGGCAGGCAGACCAAGCTCTATTCCGCAGGCACGGACTTCATCCTTGAAGAGCTGTTTTAAGGGCTCTACCAGCTCGAATTTCAGATCCTCCGGCAGACCGCCCACGTTGTGATGAGATTTTACCATCTTGGCGGTCTTCGTACCGCTCTCGATAATGTCCGGATATATGGTTCCCTGTCCCAGGAAATCAATGCCCTCAAGCTTTCTGGCCTCTTCCTCAAATACACGGATAAATTCTCCGCCGATAATCTTACGCTTTTTTTCGGGATCCGCCACATTTGCCAGTTTCCCCAGGAAGCGCTCGGTTGCATCCACATAGATAAGATTCGCATGAAGCTGATTTTGGAATACCTCCACCACGCTTTCGGACTCGTTTTTACGCATCAGGCCATGATTTACATGCACGCAAACAAGCTGGGAGCCAATGGCCTTAATCAGCATGGCCGCCACTACAGAAGAATCCACACCGCCGGACAATGCAAGAAGAACCTTCCGATCACCCACCTGTTTGCGAATCAACTCCACCTGATCCTCAATAAAATTCTTCATATTCCAATTTGGCTCAGCTTTGCACACATCAAAGAGAAACGTATGAAGGGCCTCTTTTGAAAGCATATCATACTGTTTTTCACATTTGGAGGCAGGATAGTCTACAGAGATCATCGGATAACCACAATCGTATAACTCCGGGCGAATCTCAACAGCTGTTCCGTCCACCACACGGTTTTCTCCGCCATTTAAAATAATGCCTTTTACATTTTCCAATCGCTTTAATTCTTCCAATGTGATATCGTGGGGATGAATCTCACTGTAAACACCCATTTCACGTATCTGGCGCGCCAAAACGGTATTTTCTGTACTTCCTAAATCAAGAATTACAATCATATCCTGCTTCATTTCATCTCTCCTCTTTTGCCATATTCCTTTTGGTTTTCACATTATACTCCCAAAGCTGCGTTTTTTCAATAATATTAAACAGAAAAAGAAGCTTCGGCCTACTCTAATTCGACCGTAGCCGGTGGTTTCCCCGTGCAGTCATACAGCACCCGGTTAACCCCTTTCACCTCATTTACAATACGGTTGGTCACCTTTGCCAGCACCTCCCAGGGAAGCTGTGCCGCATCCGCAGTCATAAAATCGGAAGTATTGACTGCACGCAGCGCGACTGCGTAATCATAGGTACGGAAATCTCCCATCACTCCCACGGAACGCATATTGGTCAGCGCCGCGAAATATTGGCCCAGGCCCTTGTCCAGGCCGGCCTTCACAATCTCCTCCCGGTAGATGGCATCCGCTTCCTGCACAATCTTTACCTTTTCCTCTGTCACTTCCCCGACAATCCGGATGCCAAGCCCCGGTCCCGGGAAGGGCTGGCGAAACACCAGATAGTCCGGAATGCCAAGCTCCAGGCCGGCTTTGCGCACTTCATCCTTAAACAGGAGACGCAGCGGCTCGATGATCTCTTTGAAGTCCACCACATCCGGAAGTCCTCCCACATTGTGATGGGATTTAATCACTGCGGATTTCCCTAAACCAGATTCGATTACGTCCGGATAAATCGTTCCCTGCACCAGATAATCCACCGCGCCGATCTTTTTCGCCTCTTCCTCAAACACGCGGATAAATTCCTCGCCGATAATTTTTCGTTTCTGCTCCGGCTCCGTGACACCTTTCAGCTTATCATAATAGCGCTGCTGTGCGTTGACCCGGACAAAATTCAGCTCATAGGGGCCCTTGGGACCAAATACAGCCTCTACCTCATCCCCTTCATTTTTACGCAGCAAACCATGATCCACAAACACGCAGGTCAGCTGCTTACCAATGGCCTTGGAGAGCAATACCGCCGCCACGGAGGAATCCACGCCGCCGGACAGCGCACAGAGCACTTTCCCGTTCCCGATCTTCTCCCTCAGCTGCTGAATCGTGGTCTCCACAAAGGAAGCCATCTGCCAGTCGCCGCTGCAGCCGCAGACCTTATACACAAAATTGCGGAGCATCTGTTTTCCTTCTGCGGTATGCATCACCTCCGGGTGAAATTGAGTGGCGTAAAATTTTTTCTCCGGACAGGACATGGCTGCCACCGGACACACCGGGGTATGGCCGGTCACTCTAAATCCTTCCGGTGCCTGCGCAATGTAATCCGTATGGCTCATCCAGGCCACAGTCTTAGAGGAAACTCCTTCAAAAATCACATCGGAGGGATCCACAGTGACCTCCGTATGACCATATTCGCTGACCGGAGCTGTTTCCACCTTTCCTCCCAGCATGTAAGCCATGAGCTGAGAACCGTAACAGATACCCAAAATGGGAATGCCTAATTCAAACAGCTCCTTTGAACAGCGAGGGGAATCGTCACCATATACGCTGTTAGGACCACCGGTAAAAATAATTCCCTTCGGATTCATCTCTTTTATCTTATCCAAACTCAGGGTATAGGGATGCACCTCCGCGTATACGCTGCACTCTCTGACCCTTCTTGCAATCAACTGATTATACTGTCCGCCAAAATCCAGAACGATAATCATTTCTTTTTCCATGGAAACTCCTCCTGCCGTTTTTCACATTATGTTGTTTTATTATAATTTATACACCGCCAGTTGCCAAGTAATTTTATTGATATTTTCTTCTGTTCCAATCTGTAATTGTTACTGTTCATTCCGTTCACAGCAGCACACTGCGACCCTAAAGAATCTACCGCACTGCCTCTGCTTCCCCGCACCGGCCATCCTGCGTCTTCCCCGCCGCCGTGCTCCCCTGCACTGCCAGCCGGTTAATCTGTGTCGCCATGTATCCGGCTCCAAATCCATTGTCAATATTCACCACTGCGATGCCCTCCGCGCAGGAGTTAAGCATGGTAAGCAGCGGGGACAGGCCCTGAAAATGGGCGCCATATCCCACAGAGGTGGGAACCGCAATCACCGGCTTATCCACCAGACCGGCCACCACGCCCGGCAATGCGCCCTCCATTCCAGCCGCCGCGATCACACAGTTGGCCTCCCGAAGCTGATGCGTATTGGCCAGCAGGCGGTGAATGCCCGCCACACCCACATCATAAATCCGCTCTACCCTGCTGCCAAAATATTCCGCTGTTCTGGCCGCCTCCTCTGCCACGGGAATGTCGGAGGTTCCCCCGGTGCAGACGGCTATGCGCCCGATCAGTTCCGGACGTTTCCGCTGCAGCATCAGAGTCCTGGACAATTCATCATATTCGATATCCGGAACCTCCTGCCGGACGGCCAGATACTGCTCTTTCGTAGCCCGGGTTCCCAGCACATTCCCTTCCCGATCCGCAAAGTGGCGATAAATCTGTACCAGATGATCCATGCTCTTCCCCGCACAATAGATCACCTCGCCAAAGCCCGACCGCAGGGAACGGTGATGATCCAGCTTGGCAAAGCCCAATTCCTCGTAGGGCAGATCCTTTAACTGCTTCTCTGCCTCAGCGATATCCATTGTACCCTCCTTCACCTGCTCCAATAATTCATGTAATTCCATCTTTCCTCTCCTTCAGCTCCTTTTATCCTGCTAAATATCCATCCCGGATGCCCTTCCAAAAATATATCAGCAATCTTTTTTATCTTTCTATTTCTTCCAAAAATGATTATAGAATAAATGCCGTAAAAAATACAGCTCCTAATTTTTATTTCATAAGATTCTGTCGGATACCAATATTCTTCGTGTTTTATTAATTAACCGGCCCCGTCTTTTCCTGCTGTTTTCTGGCAAGCTTTACAAAATCACGCGAAATATAACATCTTAATCGAAAATATCTGATTTGCGCAAATAAATATGGTGGTCACAGACAGAAGCTTTTTATATCCAACTTTCGCATAGCAATTGCTTCTATCGAAAATTTGCTGCCATTTCTTTTAAACTCAGCATCTATCATTCCATTATCAGCTTACGCAGGCTACATTTTTGTCGCTTAGTATGCCACATTTCGTGTGATTCTGTAAATCCAGCCAAATGTGACTTACTAAGCGACAAATATCTAAGCTTGATAGTATAATGACAAATTCTAAAAAGGAAGGATCCCGTAGATGCTTAGGATGTTACATTCAGCGTAATTTTGTATAGCTTACCAAGAACAGCAGGAAGGGAAAGCTACTTCACTCACAATAACTTTTCCGAAAAGCAACTCAATCTTGTCAACCTTCGCCCGCTTATGATATGATAAGCCACGAAAAGATATGCTGGCGGGTCTATGCCCGCAGCCAACGTTGGCTTATTTTATTTAGCAAAGGAAGTAGATTTTATGGAACACTTTCGTTCTCATTCCAATCGAACTCTTTATCTGGACTGTTCCAGCGGCATCAGCGGCGACATGACGGTAGCCGCGCTGCTGGATCTGGGCGCGGATGCCCAAACACTGCAAAACGCCCTGGCCAGCCTTCCCTTAGAGGGTTACCGCATTGAAATCAGTCAGGTTACAAAATCCGGGCTGCAGGCCTGTGATTTTCATGTCATCCTGGATCCTTCCATTGAGAATCATGACCATGATATGGAATATCTCCATGGCAATGCTCCGCATCAGGAATACCCTGCCCTTAATCACGACCATCAGGCTCAGACTCCCCATAACCACGAGCACCATACTCACGGCCATGGGAGAAACCTGAACGATATTATTTCTATCTTGTCAGCAGGTAATCTGACGCCCCACGCTCTGGAACTGGCCCTGAAAATTTTCCGGATTGTGGCCGAGGCGGAGAGCCAGGTGCACGGAAAGCCCCTGGAGGAAGTACACTTTCATGAGGTAGGCGCCGTGGACTCTATTGTGGATATCGCCGCGGCGGCAGTCTGTATTGATAACCTGGGCATCGAACGGGTTATCCTGCCCTTCCTGACCGAGGGACAGGGACAGGTGCGCTGCCAGCATGGGCTTCTTCCGATTCCGGTGCCTGCTACCACCGCTATTCTCGCTGCCCACCAGCTTCCGCTGCACATCTGTGATGTCCAGGGAGAATTGGTAACTCCCACCGGGGCAGCCATTGCGGCTGCGCTGCGCACCGACAGTGAACTTCCCTCCGAATTTAAAATTCTGCGCACCGGCCTTGGCGCCGGAAAGCGAAATTACTCCACCTCAGGAGTGCTGCGGGCCATGCTGATTGAGGAAGCCGGCACGGATCAGGATGAAATCCTGGTAATAGAGACCAATATAGACGACTGCTCCGGAGAAGCCATGGGCTTTGTGATGGAGGAATTGCTGGCCGCCGGCGCTTTAGACGTTTTTTACACCCCTATATATATGAAGAAAAACCGTCCGGCCTATCAGCTTTCCGTGCTCTGCACGCCGCAGCTGCGGCAAAACATGGAAGCCCTGCTCTTTTGCCACACTACCACCATCGGCCTGCGGGTTCATAAGGCTCAGCGCACAAAGCTTTCCCGAAAGATTCTCTCCCTGGACACTCCATGGGGAATGGCGGATGTAAAGTGCTGCCAGTTTCAGGATGAGCTCTATTTCTATCCGGAAAATGACAGCATCCGGCTGTTGGCCAAAGCGAATCACATGAGCTACACAGAACTGTACCATGAGGTGAAAAATTATGCTTCAAAAAATCATTTCTTACTTTAAGCCTTATCTGCGGATGGGAATCTGTATCGCCTTCTCCGGCGGCGCAGACAGCAGCCTGCTGCTGAAAGCGGCCTGTCTGGCCAGGGAGGAAGGCCTCCTCTCCCTCCCGGATGGCCGGGACACCTCCCCTGCCCGAAGTACCGCTGGATCCTGCCAGCCGGTTTCCGGCCCGGAAGCACCCGCCAAGCAGCCGGACGGCATTCCCCCGATTCTGGCTGTGATCGCGGAAACCAAACTGCATCCCCACGAGGATACCCTCCAGGCCCAGAGACTGGCCCGGTCCATGGGAGCGGACTGCGCCGTGCTTTCCATCGATGAATTTCAGGATCCACAGATTATGAACAATCCGGTCAACCGCTGCTACCTGTGCAAACGGCTTATTTTTTCTTCCATAAAAAAAGCAGCCCAGGAGCAGGGCCGCCTCCATGTATTTGACGGTACCAATCAGAATGACACCACAGAATACCGCCCAGGGCTGTGCGCCCTGACGGAGCTTAACATCCACAGCCCTCTGAAGGAGCTGGGAATCACAAAAGCCCAGGTCCGGGAGCTTTCTGCCGCACTTCAGCTGGAAACCTCCCATAAGCCCTCCGCCCCCTGCCTGGCCACAAGGCTGCCCTATGGCGCCCGTCTGGATTTCGGTCTGCTGAACCGGCTGCACGAGGGTGAATGTTTTCTCCGCAGCCTGGGGTTCTACAATGTCCGCCTCCGTTTTCATGATCCTCTGCTGCGTCTGGAGGTGGATAAGGATGCCTTTCCCCTGGTGCTGGAGCATCAGGCTGACATCCTCCGGCAGCTAAAAGAGCTGGGCTTTCTTTACATTACTTTAGACCTGGAAGGCTTTCGCAGCGGAAGCATGGATGTGGGACTGAAGTAAAAGGCTTTTATGCGGATTTTCCCATAAAATTCCTCCAGGCAATCAAACAGCGTTTTCCGCATCTCCTGGTCTGTCATGGCATCCCTTCTATGCTGGCAAAAAACAGCTCGTAAAAATCATCCTCCCCTTCCAGCATAGGAGAATTTTCTCCGCCGCCATTCGTGCTGCGGCGCATGGCGGCGTAAAATTCCTCTCCAACCGTGATCAGTTCCATCTCATACAGTTCATACCCCAATTCCCGGCTCACCCGGCAAAACTCCTTCAATGGGTCCTCCGCCGTTTTCGTCGCCAAAAGCCTTTCCCGCACCTGAGGATCAGCCAGAGCACGCGCCTGCAGTTCATCCAGTATCATTGCCGTATCCATAAATATAATTTCCTCCTCATAATTTGTTTTTTCTGATCACTTATAAAATAAAGGGGTTTTATTGTTGACAATGTTTTGTTTATAATATATATTATAAATAGTCTCAAATTGTATTACTTTTTATCATTTCTTATTTTCCCTTATCATTTTTTGTTTTAGTACCCTAAAATGACACCGCACCGGTTTCCTGCCTGATATAGCGTCCGGTTATTTTCGAAATGTTATGCTGGTACAACAGTTTGTAAATAACCAGACTATATACGAAGGATATTTTCCCAAGTGTGCAGAGTAAAAAACACAGGCGCAGCGGGCTGCGCTGAGGCTTTTACTCTGTGCAGTCGGGGAAATAGGAAAGCGAAGGAATGAGACGCAGCGATGGCTGCGTCGGTTGACCGCAACACAGCAGATGGAAATTATCCCCATTTCCTTAAAAAGGAACCAAAAAAGGAGGCATTTTATGAAACATGACACCGATCAAAAGAAACGCGTAATTCCAACCCCAAAAACAAATTCACAGGAATCCCTCTATAAATCCGACAGCCAAAAACCATCCTGCCTTTGCGAGCCAGAACTGGCCTATGCCGCAAAACGCCAGGGCGCCTATACGCTGGAGGATTATTACAAAATCCCCGATGAGCGAAGAGTGGAGCTGATCGATGGAGTTATCTACGATATGTCCTCTCCCACCGCTGCTCATCAGCTAATCGGGGGCTTTATCTATTCTAAAATGCTGGATTTCGCAGCCAGTAAAAAGGGAACCTGCCTTCCGCTGATCGCTCCCTTTGACGTGCAGCTCGACTGCGATAACCGGACCATGGTTCAGCCTGATGTGATGATCGTCTGCGACCGGGATAAGATTATCCAGCACTGTGTGTACGGAGCCCCGGATTTTATTATCGAGATACTCTCCCCCTCCACCCGGAAAAAAGATATTACAATTAAACTGAGCAAATATTCCAACGCCGGTGTCCGGGAATACTGGATGATCGATCCCGACAAAAAGCAAATCTGGGTCTACGACTTTTCCCAGGAAGAATTTCCCGCCCTTTACGGCTTCGATGACACCATTCCTGTGGCTGTCTGGAACGGAGATTTTTCCATCGACTTCAAAGAAGTCTACGAGCATGTCCGTTTCCTGTATGAAAGAGAATCACAGCATTAATCCAGCTTCCGGTACACGGTAAAGTACATAGTCACATAGCAGGCCAGACCGCCGATAAAATTGGAGACCGGTTCCGCCAGGAAAACTCCATTGACCCCCAGGCCGCCCACATAGGGCAGAAGGATGGTCAGCGGAACTACGATGACGATCTTCCGAAACACCGAAAAGAACACGGCCTGTTTGGCCCGGCCTAACGCTATGAAGGTAGACTGGCCCGCGAACTGAAAAGCCATCATTACAAAACCGAAAAAGTACAGCTTCAGTGCCGGCACCCCCTGGCGCAGAAGCTCCGGATCCTTGTTGAACAGACGAATCCAGAATTCCGGAAACAGTACCACCGCCAGCCATACCAGAAAAGTATACGCCAGGCAGACGATGGTCTGAAAATGGATTCCCTGCTTTACCCGGTGATATTTTCCCGCGCCATAATTGTAGCCCACCACCGGCTGGGCTCCATTGTTAATCCCCTGCACCGGCAGAGACACCACGGTACGGACAGAGTTTAATACCGTCATAATAGCGATATACAGGTCTCCGCCGAACATTCCCAGCATCCGGTTGCAGGCCAGCTGTACCGCGGAGTTGGTAAAGTTTACGATAAACCCGGTAAGCCCCAGGCCGCAGATGCTCTTTGCCATGCCCCACTCAAAACAGATATTTTTTCGTTCCAGCCGCAGGATGGCCTTCTTTCCGGTCAGGAATTTCAGCACCCACAGGGCGGATACAGCCTGGGAGATGATAGTGGCCCAGGCTGCGCCCTTCACCCCCATGTTCATTCCAAATATCATGATGGGATCCAGGACAATATTCAGGGCAGCGCCGATGGCGATGGTGGCCATCCCCACCCTTCCGAAGCCCTGAGCGTTAATGAAAGGATTCATGCCCAGACTAACCATCATAAACAGCGTTCCCGCAGAATAAATCCTCATATATTCCGCCGCATAACGATAAGTTTCCAGACTGGCTCCAAAAGCCCGTAAAATGGGATTCTCAAACACCTGCAGGATCACCGTCAGCGCCGCTCCCGTGACCACCAGCATAAAAAAAGAAACACCCATGATTTTTTTTGCCCGGCCGTGATCCCCTTTCCCTCTGGCGATGGAACATAAAGGCGCACCTCCGGTCCCAAATAGTCCGGCGAACGCGCTCATTAATGTAATAATAGGAAAACATACACCAACACCGGTCAGGGCCAAAGTCCCTGCTTCCGGAATTCTTCCTATATAGATTCGATCCACGATATTATACAAAATATTAATAAATTCCGCCATCATCATAGGAAGCGCCATCCGCATAATATTGGCCCCCATAGACCCCAGGCTGAAATCATTCTGCCCGCTCTTCTCCAACTTTGCCACACCCTCTCGCACAGCCTCACTGTTTTTCGAAACCTTCACCATTCTCTTATTCTCCGCAATAATTCCGCATTTTTATCTGTCTAATTATAGCACGATACCAAAGAAAATGTTACTGTTTCGGTGCATATTGTGTTTTGTTAATTAGCAGGATGCAGGAAGAGGCGGGGCCGGGCAGTATATTTCAGATTTTACAACTCTTTCACCAGCTCTGCATAGAACAAAGCGGCATTGACAATATCCTCTAACCTGCAATGTTCATTTTTCTGATGTGCTAAAAGATAGTCGCCCGGGCCAAAGCCGATGGTTGGCACATGGTAGCGGCCGGCACATGCAAAGCCATTGGTGGCAAAATTCCATTTGCATAATTCTGGTTTGCGCCCAAACATATTTTCATAAGCATGGATTCCCACCTGGGTCAGCCTACTGTCAACCGGTTCTTCCCATGCAGGCAGAAGGGTATGAAGTACAATTTTTTCCCTGTCCAGCTGAAGCCTACAACATCCAGATGCGCGTCAAACAGAATCTGCTTCGGTCCATTGCCCATCCGTCCCATTACATTGCCGTAAGAATCGATCTTAGCATCCTCAAATCCCAGTTCCTGCATCTTTGCCAATACCAGACGGCATGCCTCCTCTTCATGGCCGGTCAGACTGGGGATACGGATCAGCTTTTGCTCAAAGTCGATCATATCCTGGCGTACTTCATTCATTGTGCTTTTTAAATCACTCATATTGTAATCCTCCTTCATAAATAATTTCCCGGTAATGTTCCGGATCTGTGTCCCCCTCCGTGCTGAAGCACAAGACTACGGAATCTTCATCAAATCCCAGCTCCTGTTTCAGGTCCCTATATTCCTGTTTTCCTGCAAGCATAGCAACAAGTCCGGCAGTAACTGCGCCGCTCTCCCCGGAGACCACTTTTTTATCATTATCTTCCGGTGCAGCCAACAGGCGCATTCCATAGGCAGAGACCTCATCCGGACATTTAAAATACCAGTCCGCAAAATCACGCAAAATCGGCCATGTAATCGTGCAGGGCTCACCGCAGTTCAAGCCTGCCATAATCGTCGGCTTCTGATCAGCCGCCTCATGCGGCGCCCCATCATCAACCTTTGCGGATTGATAAATACAGGCCATGTTTTCTGGTTCTACTATTCCTATCTTTGGACGGCTGCCTTTGTAAACATTCGCCAGATACCCTGCCACACCTCCGGCCATAGCGCCAACGCCAGCCTGTACAAAGACATGTGTCGGTGCCAGCTGCCACTTTTCCATCTGCTGACAGGCTTCCTGAACCATTGTGGTATAGCCCTGGATAATCCAGGCCGGTATTTCCTCATAGCCCTCCCAGCTTGTATCCTGCACCAAATACCACCCCTGTTCCTCTGACATCTTTGCCGCATAACGGACAGTATCATCATAGCTTGTCTCCATAATCCTGACTTCTGCCTTGGGATTCACATCCCGGATTGCCTGCGCCCGCATCGGGGAGGAACCCTTTGGCATAAAAATATGTGCCTCACAGCCAAGCAGGCCAGCCGCCCATGAAACCCCCTTGCCATGATTGCCATCCGTTGCGGTGACGAAGACCATCCTGCGGATCATTGCCTGGTATTCGGATTTTTCCAATTCTTTAAAACTTATCCTTCTGACATCCAACTCCAGTTTCCGGCAGATCACACAGGTCAGAGCATATAAACCACCAAGCCCTTTAAATGCATTTAATCCAAAGCGTTTCGATTCGTCTTTCACCAAAAAAGCCTTTATTCCAAGCCGTTTTCCCATCGCATCCAGCTTAACCAATGGGGTGGGTTGGTATATGGCCAGACCCTTGTGGATTCGATGTGCTGCCGCTGTCGCTTGTTCTGATAGAAATTCCGGTCCTTTCCCACTGGAAATGTGTTCATTCCGAATAACAGAAATCATACCAATCTTCCTTTCCTTCATAAAATCACCTCCTATCTTAAATGCAATATCCAATATATTACTTATGTCTGTATGATACCGCGTGTTTTATTAATATGCAATATATTGGTTTGGAATTAGCAAAACAGCCAAATATAATTCATCTGCTTTGTACAGGATGCACAATCACACGTTCTTCATTGATTTTTCAGCCCCCTTATGCTACAGTATGTATGTAATATATTGAATACCGAAACAATTATCCGAAAGGAAGGATATCCTATGCCAATCCCCACCGAACAAACCCCCATGGTACGCACAACTGCCCGTGAGCGAATCTATAAAACACTTCAGCAATGGATCGTTAATGGTACACTACTTCCAGAAGAACGTTTGAACGATGCTGATCTGGCACGCCATTTTTCTGTTTCCCGCACCCCAGTACGGGAAGCACTGCAAATGTTGGCGGAACAAAAGCTGGTGACAATGGTTCCTTCCAGTGGAACTTATGTTTCATCCATTAATCTTGATGATATGGTCTATGTCTACGAGTTACTGGCTAACCTGCAGTCTTACGCTATTGAACTGGCGATAGACAAAATAACGGAAGAACACCTCCATAAGCTGCGCAGCATTAATGAGTCCTTTTACCATTATGCGCAGGAAAAAGCAGTAATTGACATGACCCATGCTGATTGGGAGTTTCACCATTTGATTGCTGAACTGGCAGGCAATCCCTATTTGCTCACTTACACAGAACAATTGCTGATGCAGGCAAACCGCAACGAAATTCAATTTTTTAAAACATTCATGAACCCCATACAGAGCTTCGATGCACACAATCGGATTATTACCGCACTTCAGGAAAAGAATTTAGAGGATGCAAAGGCTAATATTCAACAGAATTGGTATATCTCCGTTCAGTAAACCTTGTTGTTGGCATCCATCCTTTTCTCTTCTGGGAAAAACTGTTTCGACTATCCATTTCCCATCATACTGCCCCTCCATTGATTTTCCGATATCCTTTTGGTAAAATACGTTGGGAAAGTTTTGTGACAACTCCAAACCAAGCGAAAGGCCTTAATTATGAAAAAGAATGAAATCCGCATTTTCGCCGGTATTTTTCTGTTTGCCCTGCTTCTCTGGATTGCCCTGACGCTGTGTGGGCGGTTTCGGACTATTTCCTCTGTGAAAATCACTGTAGGAGGGACAGAGCTTGGCACCTACTCCCTGGCAGAGGATCAGGTGATTTCCATCGGGGAGGGAAATATCTGTGAAATCCGGGACGGCGAAGCGAGGATGATCTCTGCCGACTGTCCGGATCAGCTATGTGTGAAGCAGCCCGCAGTGGATGAAAACGGCGGAAGCATCGTTTGCCTTCCCCATCAGGTGGTGATTGAGGCAAGCTCCGGT
Source organism: uncultured Lachnospiraceae bacterium (assembly GCA_946549155.1). Lineage (GTDB taxonomy): Bacteria > Bacillota > Clostridia > Lachnospirales > Lachnospiraceae > Merdiplasma. The sequence goes on from CAMNQN010000003.1 coordinate 21,326, forward strand.
TCTTCCCAGGCGCCTCAGGTGGATGCCATAAGTTCATAAGGACAATACAGATAAGCTCCTTTGTACCCGGCAGCTCCTGCGCCATATTTACAGGAGGATTATCCATAGGGAGGAATTATGAATCGTAAATACGCATTTCTGGGACTCTTTTCCGCTCTGGCTATCATTTTAAGCTACGTGGAAAGCCTGTTCCCGGTCTTTATCGGAGTGCCCGGCGTTAAGCTGGGACTGGCCAACCTGGCCATACTGTTTATTCTGGAGCAGTATTCCTGGAGAGAGGCGCTGTCAGTCTCCGGTATCCGCATTATCGTAACCGGATTTCTGTTTGGAAATATGTTCAGTATTCTTTACAGTCTGGCCGGAGCCCTTTTCAGCCTGACCGTCATGACCTTTCTGAAAAAGAAAACGGAAGCCAGTCTCTATGCCGTCAGTATGGCCGGAGGAATTGCTCACAATATCGGACAAATTCTGGTGGCCATGGCAGTGGTGGAAAATCTGAGCCTGATCTATTATATTCCGGTTCTGCTGATCTTTGGCATGATTACCGGGTTTTTGATCGGCCTTCTGACCCACGAGCTCCTGAAACGTCTTCCGGATGCCTGAGCCTTTGTCTGCTTAGGCGCAATTACAGCCTATTTTTAATACTTTTTGCAAGCTTACCACAGGGAGCCATCACTATGAATACATACAGAACCTCTGTTTTTGCCGAACTCAGCATAATTCTTCTTCCGGTCCTTCTTCTCTTCACGGGATGCGGCCGTTCCCCTTCCCGCCACCCGGATCCCATTTCAGATACCGGCTTCTATCTTGATACGGTGGTCACCATCACGCTGTACGGGGTAGCGGATGATTCCCTGATTCAGGACTGCTTCTCTCTGATGGCCGATTATGAGGCGCTGCTAAGCCGCACCCGCCCGGGCAGCGACGTGTGGAAAATCAATCACAGCCAGGGGGAACCCGTGCAGGTATCTCCGGATACGGCGGACCTGATCCGCAGGTCCCTTTATTACTCCGGGCTTTCCGACGGCGCCTTCGACGTCACCATCGCTCCGGTAACAGACCTGTGGGATTTCACGGGGGAGGGCCAGCCTTCCCTGCCTGATCCCGCACAGCTTTCGGAAGCGCTGGCCCATGTGGACTACCGCAATATCCTGCTGGAGGACACCTCTGTCACGCTCTCCGATCCTCAGTCTGCCATCGACCTGGGCGGCATTGCCAAAGGCTACATCGCGGACCGCTTAAAGGAATTTCTCCTTACCAATGGCCGGGAAAGCGGTCTCATCGGGGGAATCATTGATCTGGGCGGAAATATTCTGACTGTGGGCTCCAAGCCTGACGGATCATCCTGGCGGATCGGCGTGCGCAGACCCTTTGCCCAAACTGCCGCCGAGCTGGCCGCCACGGTCACCTGCAGTGACCTGTCCCTGGTAACCTCCGGCACCTACGAGCGGTACTTTGAACTGGATGGGACCCTTTACCATCACATTTTAGACCCTCAAACCGGTTATCCCGCTGATACGGACCTGTCCAGCGTTTCCATTCTGGCCTCTTCCTCCATGGACTGCGACGCGCTCAGTACCTCCTGCTTTCTGCTGGGACTGGATCAGGGAATGGCGCTGATCGAAACGCTGGCGGATACGGAAGCTTTATTTATCACGGAAAACGGGGAGCTTTACCGCAGCAGCGGCTTTCCGCAGGAATAAACTCCGGAACTGTCCTGCGACATTTTTTTCCAATTGTATTGTCGAATATGGAAGATTTCATATTGAAAACCCCACAAGAAACTGATATCTTTATATATAGTTTGTTTTTTATATTGTCAAAAAATTAACAAGTTTTGATAGGAGGTTGTTATGCAAACGAAAACATTCAAGGGCGGCATTCACCCTGCCGGGCATAAGGAGCTTTCCAAGGGTCATCCCGTGGAGCGCTACCTTCCCAAGGGTGATCTTGTCTTTCCCACCAACCAGCACATCGGAAAACCGGCCAGGCCCATCGTCCAAAAGGGGGACAAGGTTCTGGCAGGACAGATTATCGCGGAGGCCGACGGCTTTGTCTCAGCCAACGTGATCAGCTCCTGCTCCGGAACGGTGAAGGCCGTGGAAGAGCGGGTGACCTCCGCCGGCACCAGAGCGCTCTGCATCGTGGTAGAGAATGACGGCCAGTTTACTCTGGCTCCCGGTGTGGGAAAGACCCGGCACGAGGGAACCCTCTCCAACAAGGATATTCTGGACGCGGTGCAGGCCGCCGGTATCATCGGCCTGGGGGGCGCGGGCTTCCCTACCCACGTGAAGCTCTCCTCCAAAAATCCGGAGGGCATTGATTACATCATCGCCAACGGTTCTGAGTGTGAGCCCTATATCACCTGCGACGATTTGCTGATGCAGAAGGAAAACCGGGAGATCGTGGAAGGCATCAAGCTGGTACTGCAGCTTTTCCCCAACGCCCAGGGCATCATTGCCATCGAGGATAACAAGCCGGAGGCCATCAAGGCTATGGAAGCGGTCTGTGCCGGAGAAAAACAGGTATCCGTCCAGCCGGTTATGGCGAAATATCCGGAGGGAGGAGAACGCAACCTGATTTCTGTCGTGACCGGACGGGATCTGCGTTTCGGACAGCTCCCGGCAGACGTGGGCTGTATCGTGTGCAATGTGGCTACCCTGCATGCCATCTACCGGGCTGTTTTCCATTCGGAGCCCTTGATGGAGCGATATTTCACTGTTTCCGGGAACGCCATTGCCAGCCCCCGCACTTTATGTGTGCGTCTGGGAACGAACTGCTCTGAGCTGATTCAGGCAGCCGGAGGCATCAGGGAGGGCTGCACCGTGAAAAAGGTGCTCTTCGGCGGCCCCATGATGGGCGTGGCCTTAACCACCCTGGACCTGCCGGTAAATAAAAATAACAACGCCCTCACCGTTCTGGCGGAGGACGATGTGGAGCTGGCGCAGTCCCAGATGACCGCCTGCATCCGCTGCGGACGCTGTGCCCACGCCTGCCCCATCCATCTGGTTCCCCAGCTGATGGCGGAGGCTGCCCAGCGGAAGGATTACGAACGTTATGAGAAGAAGCTTTACGGACTGGATTGTATCGCCTGTGGTTCCTGCACCTATGTCTGTCCCGCAAAACGGCCGCTGATGCAGCTGTTCAAACAGACAAAAGCCGCAATCCTGGCTGCGAAGAGAAAGTGAGGAAACGGATAAGATGAATGAACAGCTACTGAATGTCTCTTCCGGCCCACATATCCGCCAGAAGCTGACCACGGGAAACGTAATGCTGAATGTGGCGTTGGCGCTGATGCCCGCCGCCCTGTTTGGCGTCTATCACTTTGGACTCCACGCCCTTTTGATTATCGCCGTGTCTGTGATTTCGGCGGAGGCCACGGAATTTATTTTTGACTACATAACAAAAAAACCCAATACCTTAAAGGACGCAAGTGCACTGGTGACCGGCCTGCTGCTGGCTCTGTCCCTGTCCCCTTCCGTCCCCCTGTATATCCCTGCCCTGGGCAGCTTCTTCGCGATTCTGTTCGTGAAATGCCTGTTCGGCGGACTCGGCAAAAACTTTATGAACCCGGCACTGGCCGGACGGTGCTTCCTGCTGCTCTCCTTCGGAACCACCATGACCACCTTCCAGGTGGACAGTGTCAGCTCAGCCACTCCGCTGGCTGCCATGCGGGACGGCGTGATGGCCAACGCAGGCCAGGTGTTCCTGGGCTACTCCAACAGCGTGATCGGCGGTTCCGCCCTGGCGCTCTTAATCGGTGGCGTATACCTGCTGGCTACAAAGGGAATCACCATTGAAATTCCGGCATCCTGTATCCTTGCCTTCACCGCCTTTATGGCGATTTTCGGCGGACAGGGACTGGATTTTACCGCTCTGGCGCTTCACATCTGTGCCGGCGGTATCCTGATGGGCGCATTTTTCATGGCCACAGACCCGGTTACCAGCCCTATGACCTCCAGAGGACAGATTCTGTTCGGAGCAATTGTGGGGATTCTGGCCGGACTGTTCCGGGTTAAGGGCAGCTCTGCTGACTCCGTCAGCTACGCCATCATTATCACAAACATGCTGGTTCCCTTCATTGATAAGCTTCCGATTCCGAAGCCTCTGGGCTACAAGGGCGGAGAATACAAAAAGCCGGAATTTCCCAGGGCTGCCATCAATCTGACTGCCATCACCCTGGTGGCCGGTCTTGCATTAAGCAGCGTATACCTGCTGACCAGGGATGCCATTGAAGAGCAGAAGCTGGCCGCCAGCGCAGCTTCCTACCGGGAGGTTTGTCCGGAGGCGGAGGACTTCATTCACGACGAAGCCCTGGACGCTGCTGTAGAGGCCCTGGCAGGCGCTCCCTACTCCGATGCTTACGGCAGAACCTACATCAATGACGTGATTGTGGGCGTCACTGCGGACAGCACACAGGCAGGCTATGTCATCAGCGTCACCAGCGCCGACGGCTTTGACGGAGCTATTACCCTGTCCGTGGGAATTTCCTCCGACGGCACCGTAAACGGCATCTCCTTCACGGAGCTGAACGAAACGGCCGGCATGGGGATGAAATGCGGCGAGGATGATTTTAAGAACCAGTTTGCCGGCGTTTCCGTGGATTCCTTCACGCTGAACAAGGCGGGCGGCTCCACCGCGGACAATGAAATCGACAGCGTCAGCGGCGCTTCCATTTCTTCCGGCGCCGTCGTTAACGCCGTAAACACCGCCCTGGCATTCTATGCGGATTTATTAAAGTAAGGAGGGCATACAGAAGAGATGAATCAATATACGGAACGAATTTATAACGGTATTATCAAGGAAAATCCCTGCCTTATCCTGATGCTGGGCATGTGCCCCACCCTGGCGGTGACCACCTCCGCCATCAACGGGTTAGGCATGGGTCTCTCCACGCTGGCGGTGCTGATCTTCTCTAATCTGATCATTTCCGTCATGCGGAATGTGATCCCGGATCAGGTACGGCTCCCGGCCTACATCGTGATTGTGGCTTCCCTGGTGACAGTGGTGGATCTGCTGCTGCAGGGCTACGTGCCCAGCCTGTACAGCTCTCTGGGAATCTACATTCCCCTGATTGTGGTAAACTGTATTATCCTGGGCCGCGCGGAAGCCTATGCGGCGAAAAACCCGCCGCTGCTCTCCGCCTTTGACGGTCTGGGCATGGGCGCAGGCTTTACCATCGCCCTGACCCTGATCGGGCTGGCCAGAGAATTTCTGGGATCCGGTTATGCCTTCGGAGTCCGGATTCTGCCGGGTTCTGTGGAACCCATCGGCATCTTTATCAAGGCGCCCGGTGCATTTCTGATCATTGCCATCATCATTGCCATCATGAACGCGGCCAATATTTCCACCGCAGCCAATAAAAAGGTGGAGAGCTGCGACGGCTGCTGCGCCTCCTGCGCCGGCCCCTGCCATGATACTGCGGATAAGGAGGGAACCAAATAATGTCCAATACATCCTTGCTTTTCATCATTATTACCACAGCATTTGTCAACAATGTGGTGCTCAGCCAGTTTCTGGGCATCTGTTCCTTCCTGGGCGTTTCCAAGCAGATCAAGACCTCTGCCAGCCTGGGAGCCGCGGTTATCTTCGTTATGACCATTTCCTCCGGTGTGGCGAACCTGCTGTATGATTACCTGCTGGTTCCCCTGGGGCTGGAATACCTGGAGACCATTGTGTTTATCCTGGTTATCGCCGCCCTGGTCCAAATGGTGGAAATGTTCCTGAAAAAAACTTCCCCGGCCATCTATAAGGCCCTGGGCATCTATCTGCCGCTGATCACCACCAACTGCGCAGTGCTGGGCGTGGCTCTGACCAACGTGCAGAATGAATACACCTTCACCCAGAGCGTCATCGCCGGCTTCGGCACCGCAGTTGGCTACACCATCGCCATTGTGCTTCTGGCGGGTATCCGGGAACGTATTGACGAGGAAAGTATTCCGGCTCCCTTCCGGGGCGCGCCGGTGGTTCTTCTGGCAGCCGCTCTGATGTCCATCGCGTTTATGGGCTTTGGCGGACTGTCACTGTAAAGGAGGTAGAAGCATGCAGTCAATTCTTATCGCAACCGTAGCGGTTGCTATCATCGGCCTCCTGATCGGAGTTCTCCTGGTCATTGTGGGCAACAAGTTTAAAGTAGAAACCGACCCAAGAGAGGCGGCTGTCCGGGAATTTCTTCCCGGCAATAACTGCGGCGGCTGCGGCTACGCAGGATGCGATGCCATGGCGGCTGCCATCGTGGCGGGGGAAGCTCCCGTAAGCGGCTGTCCTGTGGGCGGAGATCCCGTGGCAGAGCAGATCGCCAATATCATGGGCGTGGAGGCAGAGGAGGGCGAAAAGAAGGTAGCCTTCGTGAAATGCGGCGGCGACTGCGAACACGCCGTCCCGAAATGCAATTACATCGGCATCAGGGACTGCGCCTCCGCAATGGCCAGCAGCATCTCCCCCTGGAAATGTGATTACGGCTGTCTGGGTTTTGGAAGCTGCGCAGCCGCCTGTCCCTTCGATGCGATTCACGTGATCAACGGCGTGGCCCGGGTGGACAGCGCCAGGTGTAAAGCCTGCGGCAAATGTATCACCGCCTGCCCCAAACACCTGATCGAATTCGTGCCCGCCGACGCTCCCCACGCGGTGGCCTGCTCCAACAAAGACCGGGGCCCTGCGGTAAAGAAGGTCTGCTCCTCAGGCTGTATCGGATGCAGGCTGTGTGAAAAGCAGTGCGAGGCCGGGGCCATCAAGGTGGAAAACAATGTGGCCCACATTGATTATGAGAAATGTACCGGCTGCGGCAAGTGTGTGGAGAAATGCCCGGCAGGCGCCATCACGAAGCGGAAGAAATGATATGTCATTGACCGTTTTACCTTTACATGATAAGGAAGTGTCTGAAATGAATTAAATACAGACAGATGACGTTCTCAGAGGAATGGCGAAAGCCTGCCGAAGAAGTAAACCTCTCCGGTGTCGGAGCTGTCACAAAATGGCAGGGGAGCGTTGCTGAATATCCAAGTGTACCGATGTCGGAAGAACTAAGGGAACACAGGATATCGGTAACGCACCCCTGCCATTTTGCGGCAATTCCCAGCAGGTTCACAGCCTCCTGCCCACCGCTATCATACGGAACATTCGCTCCGCAGCATCTAAAAAGAGCTCTTCTGCGTTTTCCATAGCCGCCTCCACGGACATGGCTCCGTTTATCGTGGTAATGATAGCGTCTACTCCGCAGTCATAAATGCGGGCAGCATTTTTACCCATACCGCCCACTATGGCAACACAGGGAATCCCCTGCTTCCTGGCGGCCCGGCCCACGCCGCTGGGCACCTTTCCGAATACGGACTGGCCATCCATCATGCCCTCGCCTGTAATCACCAGATCGGCCCCCTGGATTACACGGTCAAAGTCCAGAAGCTTCAGGATGGTATCGATTCCCCGCCGCAATTTTGCCCCGGTAAAAGCCATAAGGCCCGCTCCCAGGCCGCCGGCCGCTCCGGCTCCCGGCGACGCGGCGATATCTCTTCCGAAGGCCGCCTTCAAAATGTTGGCGTAATTTGTCATTCCTGTTTCCAGAAATTCCAGATCCTCCGGCGAGGCCCCCTTCTGCGGGCCAAAGATACGGGTAGCTCCCGTCTCCCCCAGAAGAGGATTCGTCACATCGCAGATAACGGTAAATTCCGACCTCTCCACCGCCGGATGCAGGCCGGACAGATCAACTTTCCGTATTTTCCCCAGATTCTCCGGCACTGCTTCCAGCTCTGTCCCATCCTCCCCCAGGAATCTGACTCCCAGAGCCGCAGCGCATCCAATACCGCCGTCATTGGTGGCGCTGCCTCCGATGGCAATGTGAAAATGCCGGATTCCCTGCTCTAAAGCATCCCGGATCATCTGGCCTGTTCCAAAGGTACTGGCCCTGCGCACATTCCGTTCTTCCGGCCTTACCAGCGGAAGTCCGGATGCGGCGGCCATTTCAATGATGGCGGCCTCCCTCACCCCATTTTCAAAACCGCTTTCCACAGGCTTTTCCGGAAAAATCCCGTATTTGGCCTCCACCGGCTCCCCCAAGGGGCCGCGGACAACGACCTGACGATACCTCCCTCCGGCAGCGGCAACTACCACATCCGCCGCCCCCTCGCCACCGTCAGACACTGGAATACTCACCGTCTCACACTCTCCCAGAACATTTCTGGCTGCCAAATCCAATAACTGACAAATACGCTTCGCTGACAAGGATCCTTTATAGGAATCCGGAGCAAATACAATTTTCATATTCTTACCTCCTGCAGCTGTCTGACTCCGATTTTATCCCCTGGCCTTCTTTGTACAGGCCTTCATGGCCTCAATGACGGCACTGCGAAATCCCTTCTCCTCCAGGACGCGCACCGCTTCGATGGTGGTGCCTCCCGGCGAGCAGACCGCGTCCTTCAATTCTCCAGGGTGCTTTCCGGTCTCCAGTACCATTTTCGCGCTGCCATACACTGCCTGCGCAGCAAACCGATAAGCCTGGGCCCGGGGCATTCCGTCGGCCACCGCCGCATCCGCCATAGCCTCAATAAACAGATACACATAGGCAGGGGAGCTGCCGGAAACGCTGGTTACCACCCCCATCAGGCTCTCAGGAACCCACTCCGTCCGGGCAAAGCAGCCGCAGAGCCTCTCTACCTTCAGAGCCTCCTCCTCCGTCACATACTCATTCCTGCAAAGCGCCATCATCCCTTCCTTTACCAGGGCAGGCGTATTCGGCATAGTCCGGACAATTTTCACCTTCTTATCAAACTGGCCGCCCAGCCATTCCAGCGTCTTTCCGGGCGCAATGGTCACCACCAGTTCGTTTTCCCTGACAGCGCCTCTGATTTCCGCAATCACTTCCCCATAAAGCTGCGGCTTTACTGCTAAAAAAAGAACATCCGCAAACTCCGCCACCTGAATGTTGGATGTCCCGCACAAAATCTTTAATTCCTCCGCGATCCGCCTGCGCGTGGCAGAGGTTTTCCCCGAAGCCATCACCTCATCCCCAGCCGCATAGCCGCTGTCCAAAATTCCATGTATCATAGCCGTAGCCATATTTCCACAGCCAATAAAACCAATCTTCATTTTCCTTCCTCCTTTTCCCTCCCATATACCCTTCAGGAACCGCTTCCTTCCTGCTTCCGACCCGCGCTTTACAGAAGGTTATCATTCCTATTCTACCACACATCACTGCCGGAAGGAACATTTCCGCCCATATTTTTATCCCCTCCGCCGATGTTATGATTTCTGTTCGTGTTTTGTTAAGGAAGCGGACGCAGAATGAGTCGGGGCCGCATGGCCATATCTATCTGGAAAATAACTCCGGATACCAAGAAAAACTAAGATGCAGGCAGGCCCAAATTTCGGGCACCGACTCATCCTGCTGTTCCTGGTAAGCTTTACAAAATTACGCTGAATGCGACATTCTAAGGAAATGCTGATTAATTCGGCGTTTCCTTAGAACCTACGATGGATGTGCACGGATTTACAAGGGAAATTGCTGCTTCGCATCTCAAATCCGGCGCGGGAAACGCTTTCATCAGCGTTTCCCTAAACACAACATATCCGATTTGCGTAAATTAACGTCGTAGTGGCGGTAAAAAACAAAAAATCCAGCGAATCTGTATCATAAAACTCAAAGTTTGCTTCGGCGTATTCATTTAAGGCTAGCCAGGAAACAGCAGGAAGAGGCGGGCGCGCAGGGCCACAAGCAGCTGGAAAATAATTCGGAGGATACCGTAGAAAATCTTAGATGGAGGCGGACGAAAATTCCGGGAGAGCTGGCAGCCCTCAAGGCTGACAGTTCAGGGGCGCCAAGCTGGGAAATCATCAGGATTTCCCGGCGAACCGCCCCGGTGC
>CAMNQN010000004.1 GCA_946549155.1 uncultured Lachnospiraceae bacterium
ATGTGGCCCTGCCGTCCCGCCTCATCCTGCGTCCGGGTAATTAACAAAACACGAACATAACGTTCCGGCTCAGGTGGCCGAATACCTGAAATAAGCGTAGCGGGTCTTATCTGGAGTCTGGAAATGTATGTGGCTGCCCCCGGGGATATAGATGATATCTCCCGGGCCTCCGGATATGACTCTTCCGTCGCTCCCGATTTTCAGCTCTCCCTCGAAGATCACATCGTACTCGTCGCAGGTCAGCGTCCGCTCAAAGCTGGTGTGATCCAGTTCCATGATGCCGCAGCCCATGCGGGGCGCTTCCTCCGGCGTCACCACATCCTTTTGCGTTACGCCCTCCTGTCCGGAGGGTTCGCACTTTACGGTGGAAGTTCTGATCCCGATGACGCCGCTGGGATCAACAATTTTTTCAAACCCGCAGTCCGGCCTTTTTTGCTCCTGTGCGGCGGTTTCCAGCACTTTCATTATGATCTCCCGAATCAATTCTTCACTCATATTCATACTTGTGTCCTCTTTTTTTCGGTGTCTTACTCTTCACCGGCAGCCTGGGAGACAGGATATTGGCCGCAGGTGCTATTATGCGCCCATGACCGGGCTGCCGGAAGCATAAATACCCTGGCAAAAACCCCTACAGCAGGGAATCGAACAGTTTCTGATCCGGACGCGGAAGCACTGTGGTTCCCACCAGAAGCTCGCTTTCCTTGGAAGCGGCCTCCACGGCGGCCTTTACAGCCGCCACATCGCCGGTCAGCGTCACATACCCTTTTCCTCCGATGGCATATCCGATATGTATCTCCATCAGCGTAATGTCGGCCGCTTTCACCGCCTTATCCGCGGCGGTGATGGCTGAGGCCACGGAGTAAAATTACAGCGCTCCCACCGCTCCGTAATCCGAAACCTGCGTCCACCACACATTCCCCTCCCCTGTGCAGGCCCTCCTTCATGGCTTCCTCCACATCGCTGGTGTCTCCCCCCACCAAAATCAGAAATTTTCCGGGACAAACAGTGGAAGAACGGAGCAGGTCAATCTGTGCCGCCTTGACCATGTAATCACAGGTCTCAATGCCCCTTGCAATACTGTTTAACTCAACCATGCCAATCGCCAGACTCATATCCTCACTCCTTTCCGCCTCTGATACGCACGCCATTTGCCGTCGCTTTCTCCGCTTTGCATCTGATACGCGCGCCTTTTGCCGTCACTTCCTCCACCACCCCGTCCACGCTGGAGTGAATGTTGGCTGAAAGTCCCTCCGCGGCCGCCGCCAGCAGCTCGCCCCTGCGAACCGCATCCCCGGCCTTCTTCACAGCTACGGCCGGTTTTCCGATATGCTGGGAGAAGGGGATAAACACCTGGTCCGGGCAAAGATCCCTGCACTCCTGCGGATGCTTTCCGTAATACCTGGTCAGGTCAAGCCTTGCCACCAGGCGGTTTGTGGGAGTCTTGCGCTCATCCGCAAACGCTCTTTTGCGGGCTTCGGGATTCTTCGGCGCCTGTATCCTCCGGTTCCGGAGTTCTCCCTTGATGTAATCGTTCACCCTGCGGGGGGAGAGGCCCATGGGGCACGCAAACAGCTCGCACACCCCGCAGCTGCAGCAGTTGGCCGCATCGCCAAACAGCTTTAAGTATTCCTCATTATCCTTCACGGCCTGTTCCCGCCACAGGTTCCGCATCACCAGATTGGGCCTCATCTGATGGCCGATCTGATACCTGGGGCACAGGTCCGTGCACATCCTGCACTGAATGCAGGAGCTTCGGGTCTGCCGCTTTATGGTCTCCAGGGGAAGCGCCGCCTTCTTAAACAGGTAATGGTCCCTGGGAAGTACCATGATATTTCCGGTGGTTTTCGTCACCACCGCCTGCTCCATGGCCCTCCGGTCCGTCAGTTGTCTGCCCATCATAGGGCCGCCCAGAATCAGGGCGAAATCAGAAATCAGGGGGCCGGCCGCCTCCACGCATTCCAGCACCGGTATGCCCAGCGGCACATGCAGAAGCACCGTCTGGCGCACCTCCCCCACCACGGACAGATATTTTCCCGTGACAGGCCTGCCCTCCAGGGCGTCGGCAATGTTCAGCACCGTGCCCACATTGTCCACCACACAGCCCACATCGGAGGGCAGCCCCCGCTCCGGAACGCTTCTTCCCGTCACCTGCTGTATCAGCGTCTGCTCGTCCCCCGCCGGATAGAAATATCTCAGCGGGAAGATCTCCACATCACTGCCGCTGGCTCTGACGGCCTCCTGCAGCGCGGCAATCTCCCTCTCATATCCGGCCTTCAGGGCGATCACCCTTCTGGAGGCTCCCAGGGAATCCCCAATCACCGGAACCGTCCGGACGATCCGTTCCGCCCAGGTACGGCACAAATATTTATCCGTCTCAATCAACGGCTCACATTCTACGGCGTTGACAATAAAATATTCCACCTTTGTATTCAGCTTCACATGGGTCGGAAAGCCGGCGCCTCCGGCTCCCACCACCCCTGCGGCCTTAACAGTTTCCACCAGGTTCATATGCGACCTCTTTTCTTCCTTATCCGGGAACAGCTCTTCCAAACTCCGGATCCTGGTATTCTATTCCTCCACCAGGCGGATGTTTCTCGACGACACGGCATCCCTGGCCAACGCCGTCAGGATATTCCTCCCTGTAATGCGTATCACCTTCACATGATCCCGGCTGGCCTCAAGGATATCCCGCTCGGTAATCGCCCGTTTGGAGAAGGTGATCTCCTTTTCCTCCAGGACACGTTCCGGGCCGCCTTCGCCCGCAGCGGCTCTGGCTTCCCCGGCTGCACGGCACGGCTCTGCCGCTGCGCAGCCCCCGCTCTCCGCAGAAGATGCCTCCTCCAGAATGCGGTCCTCCAGCTGGTCCATGGGGCAGATCCTCAGCCCCCAGGATACCAGTTTTGTCAGCTTCCCCTGCATCATGCAGGAATAGGAGCCCGCTTCCCCTGCCGGATACTGATAAAGCTCCACTTCCTCCCTGGGAACATACAGCCGTTTTCCCGACAGCAGGGCCCTGGCAGCCAGCTTCGTGTAGGGCGTATCTGTGATACCGGAGGCGATCCTGCACATGGCCTCCGTGGTCAGGTTAAACAGGACAACTACATCGTATTGCTCCGGATCCACCTGATAATCCTGCGTCAGGGCACAGCAGGTCCGGTACCTCTCCCCGATCCGGCTGCTCTCCAGCAGCTTATGGCAGCGGCCGCCGTGCTCCGATGTCAGCGCCAGCAGGCCCGGCAGCCTCCCTAAAGTCTCCAGCGCCTCCAGCACCCGATCCGCCGTCACGGTCTCTCCGGTCCGGGCCAGCTCTTTTGCCACCCGGGCAATGATCTGCTCCATCCGTTCTTTCTTTTCCACGTTGTCTCCTTTCCCTGAATAACAATCTCCCATCCGGGGCCAGGCTTCCCCGCCTTCCAAAGCTTATTCAGAAAGGATGCAGTTCATCGCAATCCCCGCAGGCGTCACCAGGAAAGGATTTTCCGGTTTGATGGTGCGGATGCCCGTCACCTTTTCAAAAATCGTCTCGATTCCTGTCAGACAGGTGGTTCCGCCGCACAGATAGATGGTGTCTGTCCGGGAGGGATCTATGTATTTTTTCACGATGGTGGCCATCTTCTCGATCACCGGACGCACCACCGGCAAAATTTCCCTGTGCCTGGAATAATCCTGCTTGATTGCCTCTGCTTCCCCATAGGATATATGATAATTTCCCGCCAGCACCAGCGAAAGATGGGTGCCTCCGGTGGGTTCATCCTCAATCTGAACCACCCTCCCGTCACGGAAGATGGCCAGCCCCGTGGTGCCCCCGCCTATATCCACCACCACTCCGTCGGATATCCGGTAGACAGAATTGGCCGCCGTGGGCTCATCCAGGACGTTGGTGACCTCAAAGCCCGCTGACTCCGCCACATACCGGTGGGTCTGCACGCTGGACTGCGTACCTGCAGGCATGGCAATGGCACAGTGGGTCAGTTCCGCATCCAACCGCTGTTCCAGCCGCTCCTTCAGCTCCTTCACGATCCGGCAGGCGCCCCCGTAATCCACCACCACGCCGTCCCGCAGAACGTCCGCTGCCCTTTTTTCACAGGCCACCGGCTGATTCTCCTCGTCCAGCACCACCAGAACGATAAATGCCGTTCCCAGATCCAGCCCGGTTTTAAGCCGCCCCGGGTGGGAAAGCACCATTTTCTCAGACTCCTCCACTCTGCTCATATACTCATTGACACGCTGCAAGTCCATCATATACCCCCAGCTCCTTTTCCCCTCTGTTTTTCGGCGTAGGGCACCGCTTCCTTCTTCCATCCGCCGGCCAGTGCCTTTGCGCCCTTCTATATTCCCCGTCCGATTCCCTTCGTCTCCACCCGCCGCAGGATTCGTCCCAGGGTAAAGCCCTGCACCCCCGCCGCATTGGCCTCGTCGAAATCGATATGCATCCGGCAGGAAAAATTTCTGCTGACACGGATAATCACATCGTTGAAAATCACCGGACGGTCGCTGTAGACCTCCACGGAAACCCGTTCCTTATCCTTTAAGTTCAGTCTCCGGGAATCCTCTTCCGTCACATGAATGTGATTGTGGGCGATGATCACGCCCTCCTTTACCTCCAGCGTCCCGCAGGGGCCCTGGATGGTGATGGAACCGGAGCCCGCCAGGTCCCCCGATTCCCGCTTGGGAGCCTTTACGCCCAGGGCTACGCAGTCGCTTTTGGAAAGCTCCACCTGCGTGGCGCTGCGCACCGGCCCCAGAACCGCCACGCGTTCCATGGTTCCCTTAGGCCCCGCCAGTCTGACCCGCTGTCCGGAGAGAAACTGGCCCGGCTGGGACAGGGGGCGTGCCGGCTCCAGGATTGCTCCCCTGCCAAACAGCGTCTCCACATCCTGCTCCGTCAGATGGACGTGCTTCGCGGACACTTCAATTTCCACAAACCCGGCCATATGAATGACATCCACCACCGCCGTCACAAGATCCTTCATCTACTTCTCCAGGGAAGGAAGGATAACCTCCACTTCCTCGTGGGGTCTTGGGATGACATGTACGGAGACCAGCTCTCCCACCCGCTCCGCTGCCGCCGCTCCCGCGTCCGTAGCAGCCTTCACAGCGCCCACATCTCCGCGAACCATAACGGTTACCAGCCCTCCTCCCACGTGTACCTTACCGATTAAAGTCACGTTGGCCGCTTTCACCATCGCGTCCGCCGCCTCGATAGAAGCAACCAGACCCTTTGTCTCGATCATTCCCAGTGCCTGTGTAATAGCCATAATAAAAACTCCTTTCTCTCACTGCCTTCCGCTTTCTTCGCGTCTCTGCTCTCTTTGTCAGAAACCCTTCATTCTTGCAATCACATTCCGCACGATCTCGTCAATGTCGATCTCGCTTAAATCCACCGGATCGCGGCAAATGCCGTCTCTGCAGTCCGGAATCTCCGCCCGGATCTCATCCAGCTCTTTCCGCCCGTAAGCCACGTAGCGGAGATTCAGAAGCTGCATGGGGCCCACGTTCTCGGAGGTGGCGCTGCCGCCAATGGCGCCGCAGCCCAAGGTCAGCGCCGGCTGCAGGAACGTGGTGGCCCCGATGCCCCCCAGAGCGCTGGGGGTGTTCACCATAATCCTGGACGCGGGTACCCGCTTCGCGAAATAATCCACTATACTGTCGTCATTGGTATGTATGGAGAAGGTATGTCCCGCCCCCTCGTAGTGGAGGATGGTGCAGACCTTTTCGCAGACGTCCACGTAATCCGAACCGGTATAGAAACCCAGGATGGGCCCCAGCTTCTCGTTGGAGTAGGGATGCCCCCGCCCCACGCCGTTCTCCCTGGCCACCAGCACCCTCGCCTCCGCCGGTACCCGGTCCAGATGCGCCAGGGAGGCGATGGTCTTTACATTTTTTCCCACAATCTCCGGATTCATGGTACCGTTAGCCCTCAGGATAAAGCGTCCCAGCTGCTCCCGCTCCTGCTCATCCAGGAAGTATGCGCCCTGCCGCTCCATCTCCGCCTGTACCGCCGCCGCCATATCCTCATCACAGATAATGGACTGCTCCGACGCACAGATGGTGCCGTTGTCAAAGGTCTCGGAATCCATAATTCTCCTGACCGCCAGCGGCAGATCACAGGTTTTCTCCAGATAGGCCGGCCCGTTTCCCGGCCCCACGCCGATGGCCGGTGTGCCCGAGGAGTAGGCTGCCTTTACCATGGCGGAGCCGCCAGTGGCCAGAATCAGCGCGATATCCCTGTGGTGCATCAGCGAATTGGTGGCTTCCATCGTGGGAATGCTGATACAGGATACCAGATTCTCATCGGCTCCCGCCTCCGCGATGGCCTGCCGGATCACCTTCACCGTCTCCATAATGCTGCGAAGCGCTGTGGGATGAGGGGAAAACACAATGGCATTTCCAGATTTAATGGCAATCTCCGCTTTATAGAGCGCCGTGGAGGTGGGATTTGTGGAGGGGATCAGTCCCGCAATCACGCCCACGGGAACCGCAATCACCCGCAACCCCTTCTCCTCGTCCCTGCTCAGCTCGCCGATGGTTTTCATATCCTTGATATGCTCATACACCCCGCGGCTTCCAAATACATTCTTTACAACCTTATCGTCCACGACACCGAAACCGGTGTCCTCCTGAGCCATCTGCGCAAGGCGCCTGGCGTTGCGCACGCCGGCATCCGCGATTGACCTGACGATCCGGTCAACCTGCGCCTGATCCATGCGGGCCAGCTCCTTCTGAGCCTCCTTGGCGGATTCCACCAGCTCACGAACCTCCTGCATAGACATCAGATCTTTGTCTATCAATTTCATAATGGCTTATCTCCTTACTGTTTGGGTGCTGCCTGATAAGATGGAAGGGGATTTCATGACAAATACCTCCCTTTAAAAATTGAAGTTCCTTCCCAGTTATGCTATAATGCGAAAAGAATGCGCTATACCGATATGGAAAGGATTTACAAACCAATGTGGATTGCAGACAACTGGAAAGACTATGAAGTGCTTGATACCTCCCGGGGGGAAAAACTGGAGCGGTGGGGAAATTATCTTCTGGTACGCCCCGACCCTCAGGTAATCTGGGATACGCCCCGCAGGCATCCTGGCTGGAAAAAAAGGAACGGCCACTACCACCGCAGCCAGAGAGGAGGCGGGGAATGGGAGTTTTTTGACCTGCCGCAGCAGTGGAGCATTCATTACCGGGAGCTGACCTTTCATCTGAAGCCCTTCAGCTTTAAGCACACCGGACTGTTTCCGGAGCAGGCCGCCAACTGGGACTGGTTCTCCGAAAAGATCCGGAATGCCAACCGCCCCATCCGGGTGCTGAATCTTTTCGCCTACACCGGTGGAGCTACCCTAGCCGCCGCGGCCGCAGGAGCAGCCGTGACCCATGTGGACGCCTCCAAAGGAATGGTAAACTGGGCCAGGGAAAACGCCGTCTCCTCCGGCCTGAAGGATGCTCCCATCCGCTGGCTGGTGGATGACTGCACGAAATTTGTGGAACGGGAAATCCGCCGTGGAAACCACTATGACGGCATTATCATGGACCCGCCTTCCTATGGACGGGGGCCCAGGGGAGAGATCTGGAAGATCGAAGAATCCATCCATCCCTTTATCCGCCTGGCCTCGCAGCTGCTCTCCGATGACCCGCTGTTTTTCCTGGTGAATTCCTATACCACCGGGCTGGCTCCCGCGGTGCTCACCTATCTGATCTCCACGGAGCTAAGAAGCCTGGGCGGGCATGTGGACGCACAGGAAATCGGGCTGCCCGTAAGAGAGAGCGGGCTGATACTGCCCTGCGGGGCTTCCGGAAGATGGGAGCGGTAAACGCGGCAGTTTACGGGAAAGAGGCCCTCCGGCTTCTTTCTCCCGCTTCTTAACGTTCAGCCCTCCACCACCGTATTCCTCCCGTTCACTTTGTAGCTGTCCACCACGCCGCAGATGACCAGATCCACGATGGCGTGATCGTCATTCAGCAGCATATTTCCCGCGCCGCCGTCCGTATTTACCAGCACGATATCGCCGATTCCCACATCGGCGCAGTCGAAGGCAATCATGCGGGGGCCCTGGGGATCCCCTGTTACGGGATCGAAGTATTCCACCAGCATCAGCTTGTAGCCGTAATACCCCTCTTCCTTCACAGTGGAAACCACATTTCCCACTACCCTCGCCAGCCGCATCCGCCCACGCTCCTCTCACTGTCTACAGCTTCTCATTATAGTCATCAATAAAACCCACGATAGCCACATCCACGGGGATGCGTTTTACCCGGAAAATGCGGGCGGCCTCCTTGGAACCGATCATATACACCCAATCGTCCAATCCTGCCTGGCGGGTCTGGTCCGCCGCCACCACAAGTCCCCCTTCTTTTCCGTTCTCGATTTTTTGCACCACCAGAAGGGGCACTCCCTCCAGCGCGGAATCCTTCACCGTAGCCACCACAGAACCCACCACCACACCGGTATACATGCTCAATCTCCTCCGTTGTCCTTATCCTTGCTGAAAATCCGCCTGCTGCGCAGATCAATGTGGTCGATAACGGCAATGATGGCCGTATCGGAGGGCCGGTTTTCCGTCAGCTCCGTCTGCCGGGAGGAGGAGCCGGAAACGATCATGACCACTTCCCCTTCACCCACTCCCACCGCGTCAAAGGCCACCAGAATATTTCCCTTTTCCTCAAAGGTTTCCAGATCGATTGGCTTTACCAGCATCAGCTTCAGTCCATTCAGCTTTTCCGACTTCATGGTACTGACCACCGTACCCACAACTCTCGCAATCTGCATCCTCTTCCTCCTTATTCCGAAGTTCCCCGCGGAGGGCGGCTCTTTTTATCTCTCACTTCTTCTCCGCCAATATCTCCCGCACAATCTCTTTCATCAGCGACACGTCCGCCGGATCGACGGTCCTTCTTTGGGAGGATGGGGAAGATGCCGCCCCGGTCCCCTGGCAGGTACGAATCTCCCGGCTCTCCTGGTCGCCGCACAGGCAGGCCGGCATGCCATTCTGATTGCAGTTATGGCACAGGGGCCGTCCGCCGGTGGTGATCCCGTCCCGGGTGCGGCGCTCAATCAGCCTGTCCACCTGGTCGCTGGTCAGTTCCCTCACCTGGCCGATCAGGCCATGGGAATACATGCTCACCAGGGCATAATACTCAATGGACTCCATCCGCATCCAGGCGGTCATCACATCTTTTCCCCAGGTCAGCACCCCGTGATTTGCCAGCAGGCAGCCATTGTGCGTGTTCACAAAGGGGGCGATGGAATCCGGCACCTCCTCCGTTCCCGGCATGGCGTAGGGCGCCAGAGGGATCTCCCCGATTCCCATCACCGACTCTGTAAGAATCGGGCGGTTCAGCGCAAGTCCCGCGATGGCGTAGGAGGTGGCCGCCGGGGGATGGGCATGCACCACCGCCTTCACCTCCGGATTCTCCTTATACACCCTCAGGTGCATTTTAATCTCGCTGGAGGGCTTCCGGTTTCCCCGAAGGATATTTCCGTCGGTATCCAAAAGCACCAGCATATCCTCCGTCATATACCCCTTGGACACGCCGGTGGGCGTACACCAAAGCGTATTCCCGCTGACCTTGACCGTAATATTCCCATCATTGGACGCCACAAAATTCTTCCTGTACATTCTGCGGCCCACTTCCAGAATATTCTGTTTTGCCTCATAGGATGACGGATATTCATTCTCTCTCTTATAGCTCATAGCTTCCCAGCCTTTCTACAAATGTCCTGCAGTTGGATACCAGATCCGGCGTGGCGGTAAACAGGCCGCCGCCCATCAGCAGCGCCACGTCCCCGCCATAAAATTCCTTCATGGTATCCAGCTTATCAAATGTCATTCCCCCTGCCGGGCAGGGGAAAATCGCGGGCATACTGCCCCAGGGTTGTGCGCACCGCTCTGCAATGGACCGGCACTGCTCTCTGGTCAGGGAAAATCTCCCGCCGAAATTGGGGAACACCGTAAAATCCGCTCCGCAAAGTCTTGGTATCTGTCCCAGAATACAGCCGCAGTCAAATCCGCCGGAGCCCTTATCCAGAAGGCATCCCGCCATGGCCGGGTGCGCGACCACCGGCAGGCCGGTGTGGGCCGAGACATACCGCATCATATCATAGCCCACCAGGCCGGGGGAGAGCATCACGCCTCCCGCCCCGTACTCCTCCGCCATCCGGACACGCTCCATAATAAGAGCCGTGCTTCCCGACAGGTTGGGCACATAGATGGTGTGTCCGCCGGTTTCCTCATTGGCCCGCTTCACGGCGGCGCTAACCGCCCGCACCCGCTCCTCAAACCGGGAGAAGGGCTGGTTCATCAGTCCGTGGTCATCCTTGATGATATCCACGCCTCCCAGCGCGCAGCGGTACGCCTCATCCTCCAGCGCCTCCGTAGGCAGCCCCATGGGCTTTAAAGCCGTAAAGGCCAGTGCGCGCTTCTTAACGCCCAGCCGCTTTCGCATCCCCTCCACACCGAATTTCGGCCCCGGGAAATGATCCAGCATAGTCCCGGGGAGCTCCACCCCCATCACGGTAATGCCCGGCAGCAGGCTGCTGTTTCCAAAAACCACATTGAAAAACTGCGAAAACTCCTCTGTGGCGCACTGCTCCGAATAGCTGATCCGGGCAAGATATCCGCCTTCGCAGGGGGTAAACTCCTCCAGCCGGCCGATGATCTGTTCCCGGATGGAATCGCACGCAATATGGGCGGCGGGAAATTCCACCGTCTGCTCCACGCAGATATTTTTCGCCGTCTCATAAGCCTCCCGCTCCCCGGCATCAATCCGGTACGCCACCGCAAAACGCCCGCCCAGCTGGCTTAACAGTTTTTCATCCGAATAACCTTTAAATATCATAAAATCACCTTAAAAATTGCACCTTGCGCCCAGTCCCGCGCTATTGTTTTTTCCCCCCGGATATGCTATTCTGTTACCAGAGAAACGAAGAGGGGGCATATACAAATGTTAGCTATCGCCAGAAAACAAGCGATACGGGAGCAGCTGCAGGAATACAAAAGTGTACGCATCACAGACCTGGCCGCTGCCCTGAATGTTACCAAAGAAACCATCCGCCGGGACCTGCACGATATGGAGAAGGAGGGAGAGCTGATCCGGACCCATGGAGGCGCATACATCCTGGACGGCGTCCAGAACGACATCGATATCTCCACCCGCCGGGTGCTGAAAATGCCGGAGAAAGAAATTATTGCTCAAAAATGCGACAGCCTGATTCAATCCGGCGATTACATCTTCCTGGACGGCTCCACCACATCCTGGTCCATCGCCCGGGCCATTGCCCACCGCCGGCTCACTGTGCTCACGCCCTCGCTGGAAATCGCCAATATCCTTTCCGTCTCCGATACCATCCGCCTCTTCGTGGTGGGCGGTGAGTTTTCCGCCTCCAGCCGGTGCTTTACCGGAAACAGCGCAGTGCGGAATCTGGAGCAGTATTTCGTGGACAAAGCCATCATCTCCTGCCGCAGCATCAGCATGGAGCACGGCATCACCGACACCAATGATAACGATGCGGTGATTCACCGCATGGCCCTTGAACACGCCCGTGAAAAATATCTTGCCATCGACTCTTCCAAGCTGGATAAAACCTCCTTCGCCAGGGTCGCCCCCGCCTCCATCCTGGACGGCATTATCATGGACCGTAGCTTTCCGATTCCCTGGATAAAATATTTTGCGGAAAACCAGGTAAAGATTTACTGACCGCAAAAACCTTTATTTTTTATCCACAAACTTCTCCACCGGTTTTATGCCCATCTTTTCGAAGGATTCCTTAAACGGTGCGTAAGCGATTCCCTTTTCTGTGATGATGCCCGTCACCAGACTGTGATCCGTCACATCAAAGGCAGGATTCACCACACCCACGCCCTCCGGCGCCATGGGCCTGCTGTACCACATCCGGGTGACCTCCTCCGGCTTTCGCTGCTCAATGTGAATCTCCTCTCCCGACTCCATGGTCATGTCAATGGTGGAAGAGGGAGCGCACACATAAAACGGGATGCCATAATGTTTCGCGATAATCGCCACGCCGCTGGTACCGATCTTGTTGGCAAAGTCCCCGTTGGCGGCCACCCGGTCGCAGCCCACAAAAATAATGCCGATCTTTCCGGATTTCATGGTATAGGAGGCCATATTGTCGCACTGCACATAGGTGTCAATACCGGCCGCCTGCATCTCATAGGCGCTGAGCCTTGCCCCCTGGAGCAGCGGGCGGGTCTCATCGCAGTACACATGCAGATCCGCTTTGGGGTCCCATCCATGCTCAAGAGCGATGTATATGGGAGCCAGCGCGGTGCCGTACTTGGCGGTGGCCAGCGTTCCCGCATTGCAATGGGTCATAATGCCCACGCCCTTCCCCAGCTTTTCCAGAAGTTCAAAGCCGTAGGCTCCGATATTCCGGCTGATCTGAATGTCCTCCTCCCGGATCTCATTGGCCTCCCGCATCAGGCGGGCCTTCATCTGGGCCACGGTTTTTCCGTCCTTTTCCCCCAGCAGGACGCTGTGCATCCGGTTCAGCGCCCAGCTTAAATTCACTGCCGTGGGGCGGGAGGAATTCAGGTACTCCATGTTCTCCCGGCATTTGGCCACGAACTTATCCATATCTTCCGTCTCAATCTGGTCCGCCAGCACATAGTAGCCGTAACCTCCGGCCACGCCGATGGCGGGCGCCCCTCTCACCCGCAGCTTATAGATGGCCTCCCAGATATCCTCCGCCTTATTCAGGTAAAGATATTTCGTCTCATTGGGAAGCAGCGTCTGATCAAGAATAATGATATCCTTCTGATTCTCCGCCAATCTGACGGTATCCAAATTCAGAGCGTTCTCCATATCTCATCTTCCTTTCCGTGTTTACCGGCGGCACGCGTCCACCGCTTTTACCGCATCCTTCAGCGTATTCAGGAAGCACTTTCCGCACTTCTTGCCGTCCCGGTTCTTTATAAAATCAATGGCAGCCATGATGCAGATCTTCTCCGCCCGGACCCGGGCCGCCTCGTCGGCGATGGTGGTGATATCCTTCACATTGGCCATGCCCACCGTACGGCGGATCAGTTCCAGGCCCGTCACAGCGGCGGTATCCTCCAGGATCGTGCTCATGTAATACTCCTGATAGCCTGGAGTCCTGCACATGGTATCCGTCACATGCTCCTCGTAATACCGGTTCATCTTCTCCATGGTCAGGTTCACCACATCCACGATCACGCTCTCGGTCCACTGGCAGAAAGCCGCATCCCCCGCCACATCGCCGTTGCACCAGGCGAAAATGATATTGGCCACCACATTACCGATATCGTAGCCCATGGGACCGTAGAAGCAAAATTCCGGATCAAACACCATGGTGGTTTCGTCATTGATGAAGATGGAGCCGGTATGCAGATCCCCGTGAATCAGGGACTGGCCCCTGGTCATGAAATCCATTTTCAGCTTCGCCACCTCCAGGTGCAGCTCCTGATCGTCATACAGTTTTTCCTTCACAAAGTCCGCCATGGGCGGGAACACATTATTCCGGCCCAGCTCGTCATTATAGGGCTCGGTGTAAACCAGCGCCTCCGTGATATCGCAAAGCTCCGGAGAAATAAATTTCTTCTGCAGCTCCTTCTTTTCCAGATGGTTCATCACCACGTCCGTAGTTCCCATAAGCACCTGGGCCATAAAGGTGGAAATCTGCTCCGCAAATTTCGGATAAATCCTGTGCTCAAGCATGGCGGTGCGCATGATCAGATGATCGGACAGATCCTGCATACAGCAGGCGCACATCACCGTATCGTAGTTATAGATTTCCGGTACGTAGCCGGGAGCCAACTTCCCCTGCAGAATCAGGATCTCGGACTCAATCCTGTTCCGGTCCGTGTCGATGTGCATATCCTTGGAGATACGCAGTTCTTCGCCCGCCTGCTTTACGATCACGCTGGCGCCCCGTCCGTCCTGCACCTTAAACACATAGTTCAGATTTCCGTCGCCGATCTCCCGGCAGGTCATGGTGGCCTCGTCCCAGTTTTTCTGAGGCACCTTCCCCTTCGCGTACTCGATGGCGTCCTCCTCTTTCATCAGAAAATAGGTGTCAAAATTTGCCATAGTGTATTCCTCCTCCATCTAAAACCATACTTTTAATCCTCTTTGCTGGTGATATACGCCGCAATCAGCGCCAGGCAAAGTACCGCGCCCTTCACTGCCGGCAGAATATAATACACAACGCCGCACATGGTCATACCGTTTTCCAGCACGGAGATCAGC
Source organism: uncultured Lachnospiraceae bacterium (assembly GCA_946549155.1). GTDB lineage: Bacteria > Bacillota > Clostridia > Lachnospirales > Lachnospiraceae > Merdiplasma. The sequence continues at coordinate 14,221 of CAMNQN010000004.1, forward strand.
AGCGCTCCGATGGCCGTTCCCAGGGCATTGTATTTTTCCCGCCCTCCCACGCTTCGCCCGATAAACACGGCAGCCAGGGAGCTCATCAGGTAACTGTCGGAGCCGTTGATCTGAGCGGCGGAGTTTCTTGAACATACCACGATACCGCCGATGGCGATAAACAGTGCTGCAAACATACCCGCCATAAAACGCATCTTCTTCACATCGATGCCGGACAGCTTGGCGGCTGTCTTATTTCCTCCCATGGCGTACAGGTAACGGCCATATTTCGTGCGCTCCAGCAAAACAAAGCAGAGGGCGACGCACAGAACCATGATAATAATTATGTAGGGGGACTTTCCGATATTCTGGGAAGCCGGCGTCCAGCCGGAGCGCAGCGGAGTGCTGTCTCCGCCCTTTAATGCCGTGGCCCATCCGGCGGTGCTCATGCCCGCGGATACCGCGCTGCCGCCGGTGTAGGCTAAGCCTAAGCCCTGGTGAACAAACTGCAGCGCACAGGTAGCCAGCATATCCGGCACCTTGCATACCAGAATCAGGAACATATTCAATAAGTACATCACCATGGCGAACACAATGGTGAGCACAATGGCCAGCCACAGCGGCATCGCGAACCAGAGATAGAAGGACGCGAACACATAAGCGCAGAAGGACCCCAGCGTACCGGCAGCCATATCGAACCCGTCCGGCGCCATGGATACCGTAGCCGCCAGCGCAAAAATCGTAACGGTGGACATGGAACGCAAAATATTAATCAGGTTTGTCACGGAAAAGAAGGCTCCTCCCCGCAGAGCAGTAAATACGATAACCGAAAGAAGCAGCACGATCACCGCAGCCCAGTCCACCAGCAGCTTTCCCGCCTTCTTCATCGAAGTAGAACTTTGCATAAATGTTTCCTCCCTGTTTATTGTTTATGAGAAAATGCGCTGAAATTCATTCCGCCCCGTTCAGCACGCCGCATATGCGTCTGTGGCGCCTGTAGCATAGTGCATAATCTCATTTTCATTCGTTTTCGCCGTCTCCAGCTCCGCCATAACCTTGCCGTCAAACATCACATACATACGGTCCGTAATGGACAGAAGCTCTGAGTTCTCACAAGTGGCGTAAATCACGCAGTTTCCGGCTTTGGCGATCTCGTTGATCAGATGGAAAATCTCCTGCTTCGCCCCCACATCCACGCCCTTGGTGGGCTCGTCAAAAATGTAGACGTCGCAGTCCGCCGCCAGCCATTTTCCCACTGCCACCTTCTGCTGATTTCCGCCGGAGAGGTAAGCCACCTTCTGGCGGATGGACGGGGTTTTGATGCTCAGGCTTTCCACAAACTTCTGCGCGTTTTTATCCGCCGCCCTGTCATTGACAAAGCTGGCCCTGCAGAAGCTGCCCAGAGAGGCCGCCGCCAGATTAAAGGTCACCGTCTCCGCCACCAGTACGCCCTCCTTACGCCGTTCCTCCGGGACCAGCGCAATCCGGTTTTTCACCGCGTCGACAGGCTTGCCGATCTTTAATTCCTTCCCGTTTAACGTGATGGTGCCGGAAGATTTCCGGTAAGCCCCGAAAATGGTCTTGCAAAGCTCCGTCTTTCCGCCGCCCACCAGGCCGGCCAGCCCCACGATCTCGCCTCTGCGGACGTACAGGCTTACATCCTTCACGCGGCCCTCGTGCTCCGTCAAATGCTCCACCACAAAGCTCTTCTCCCCGATGTCGCAGATCTCTTTGGGGAAATTCTCCTCAAAGGAGCGGCCCAGCATCTTATCCACGATCTCCTTGGATGTGGTATCCGGGGTAATGGGCGTGGTATCCACAATCATCCCGCCTCTCATGACGGTATAGCTGTCGCAGATACGCAGCACCTCATGAATCCGGTGTGTAATAAAAATAATCGCGATATTCTGGGTATCCCGCAGGTGGTTTACCACCCTAAACAGCTCCTCCGTCTCCGTATCGGAAAGGGGGGCCGTAGGTTCGTCCAGAATCAGAAAATTACAGGTGTTCTGAATCGCCCGGGCGATCAGTACCATCTGCTTTTGTGCCAGGGAAAGTGAGCTGCAGATACGGCGCACATCAATATCCACGTTCAACCGCTTCAGAACCTCCTGCGCATCCCGGCGCAGCTTGCCGTAATTCATGAACAGCTTTCCCTTCATATTCATTACTGTGTCGTTAAACATCACATTCTCGGCCACCGTCAGGTTCGGGATCAACGCTGTGTCCACCTCCTGATACACGATCTGGATGCCCAGCTTCTTCGCAGCCACCGGCGTGCGCACCTCCACCGCCTGGCCGTTATAGAGGACGTCACCCGTGTACCCCGGATTCGCCCCTGACAAAACCTTCATCAGTGTGGATTTTCCTGCGCCGTTGGCCCCCATTACCGCGTGGATGGCGCCGGTGCTGATCTGAAAATCCACATCCGAGAGCGCTTTGACACCGGGAAATTCGATGGAAACTTTTCTTGTCCCTAACGTAATTTTATCTTTTTCCATAGTTTCCGCTTTCTTCCTTTCTTATCCGAAACCTCTGATGCCCCACCCTGAAAGGAGGGGCGTTAAAGCAATCACTCCAACGCCCCACACTTATCATTTAGATTTTATGCAGCCGTCTTTCCCGCTGCGCATTTACCGATCAAACAGGGTACGCTATCCGGATTAGTGTCCCAGCAGAGCCTCCATCCAATCACAGGTGGGCATCCAGTCAACGTCAGAGTAGCTCTCATCCGCAACCTCTGCCAGATTCTCAATGGTAATACCCTCTTTAGAGGTAACCTGTTCCTGCGTGATGATAGAGGACGGAATCTCCATCCATGCTCCGATATCACCATAGTAGCAGGAAGCCGCTTCGATGTCTGCGTACTGATCCGCCATCTCCAGGGCCAGTACACGGCAGGCAAATTCGCCGTTGGAGGTCCAGTTCGTGGTGGCACAGGCCTTCCACTGAGAGCCTTCCTCCTGCATGAACTGAATATCCTCGTTACAAATATCTACCGATACCATGGGGATCTGACGACCATTCTCACTCAGAGCCTGATATACGCCCTGTGCATAGGCGTCGTAGCAGCACCAGATGCCGTCGATTTCATCGTCGGAGTATTTCGCCAGAGTAGCGGCGGTAACGTCACGCATGGAAGAGGTGGCATTCTGATCGTCGGTGGGAGCGATACGCTCTACATTCACAATCTTGCCCTCGTCCAGATAAGGCTGATAACCAACCTGACGGCGGTCAAAGGGGCTGTTGTATCCTGCGCCCTGCTGTACCTGAAGGATGTTCAGCGGCTCGCCCGCCTCCACCTTCTCAGCGTTCTCCGGAAGGGCCATCAGAGCTTCTACCAGACCGGCCGCAAAGCCTGCGTCCTGCTGGAAGAACTGGGTAACGCCGTCGATCTTGGCGACTTCGCCGTTCTCATCCTTAAACGGGGTATCGAAGGTGGCGATCTTCAGATCCGGATATTTCTCCAGGATTCCTTTCAGGAAGCCCCACGCGTACTCCTGTCCGCCGTGGGATACCATCAGTCCGTCGTAGCCGGCGGCCGCGCAGGTCTCGATACGGGTCTGCCACTCTTCCGCGTTATCGGAACAGAAGAAGGTATCCGCCGTCATACCCAGCTTCTCGGCAGTCTCGGTAAAGGAGTCAGACCACATCTGGAAAATCGTGGCCGGGCTCATCAGCATGATGTATGCGATCTTCTTGCCCGCTACCGGTGATTCCACAGCCGCCTCATCCGCGTAAGCGGCTCCGCCGGCGGCCAGGCTGAACGTCATCGCTGCTGCCAGTGCCAATGATACTACTTTTCTCAATTTCATAGTAAAACCTCCTTATATATTTTCGCTAAACTATGTTAGCTTTTATGGCTCTAATTTAGCATATTTTCCCATTTTTGTAAACATAAATTTGGAGTTTTTTTGTTTTTTTTATTTTTACATTGTTTTTTATATGATTTTCTGTAATTTCATTACAAAATTAACAAATTTAAGGAAAAACAGGGCAAAAACAGAAATAAAAGATTAAAAAGCTGCCGCTGACCCGAAAGGCTCTTTCGTGTCAGCGGCAGCTCATCTTCTGTATCCCCTAGCTGTTCAGGATATAGTTGCTCAGGCCCAATATCTTATAATATCCGGCCACCGCGCCCTGATCCGCCACCCCTTTGCTCTTTTCGGCGTGCACCGCCGCCTTGCCGAATACAGGGACCATGTCCCTGGTCGCTTCCACGCCTTTTTGCGCCGCCTCCAGCGCTGCCCTGATTACCGTTTCCAGGGAGACGGCGGGATCAGCGGCGGCGGCTTCCGCCGCCTGGCTGGCCGGAAGGATCGCATCGTAGATGGTGCGCTGTCCGGCCTCACATTTGCCCCGTTTCCGGATACCGGCGGCGAACCCCTTCAAGTAGGCGGCCAGGGCCGCCCCGTCCAGTTCACACCTGCCCTTTAAGGCTTTTCCGCCCTCCATCACCCCGGTTGACATGAGAAAGCCCATGGTGGAGGGTACCAGGGAGGACATTTTCATGCCGGCCTTCATCAGCATTTTGCCGATGTCTCCGGCGGCCCCCTCCGCCTCTGCCCGCATCAGATCCGGCAGCGCGGCATAGCCCTTGCTCATGGTCAGGCCCAGATCACCGTCTCCCAGCTTTGCGTCCATCTCGCAGAGCTCCTCCTTCTTTTCCACAAACAGCGCTCCCACAGCTTCGAACAGCTCCGGAACTTGTTCAAATAAAATTTTTTCCATGATATGTTCTCCTTATTTCTGGCAGATAAAGGGGGTATTTACCGGATAATCCAGATATCCCTTCAGTTCCTCATTCAGCCTGCAGACGGAGATGGAGGCGCCGGCCATCTCCATGGAGGTGGCGTATTCGCCCACTATCGTCCTGTAGATGCCAATGCCCCTGGATTTCAGAAGCTCTGTCACATCATTGGAAAGAATGTAGAGCTCCTCCACGGAGGTGGCGCCCAGGCCGTTGATCAGCAGGGCCACTTCCCCATCCGGGGCCACCGGCATATCCTTCAGCAGCGTATCCAGGGATTCCTCCGCGATTTCCCGGGAGGTCTTCAGCGGTCCGTTCCACACGCCCGGCTCACCGTGGATGCCCATCCCCATGGCCATCTCGTTCTCCTTCAGTTCAAAGTTGGGATGCCCCACCTCCGGAATGATGCAGGGAGTCAGGGCAAAGCCCACCGTGCGGGTGTTGTCCTTGGCCAATTGGGCCGCCGCCAGAACCGCGTCCAGATCGCCGCCCTGATCCGCCTTCGCTCCCGCCGCCTTGAACATAAAATAGATGCCCGCAACGCCCCGGCGGGTATCCGGATTGGCATGGGAATTGACATCATCGGCCCCCACAATGCTCCTGCACTCTATATCATCCATGTCGCACAGATCCGTGGCCATATCAAAGGTCATAATATCGCCGGTATAGTTTCCGTAAAGGTACAGCACGCCCGCCCCCGCTTCCACTTCCTTCGCGATATTGTAAATCTGCTCCGGAGAGGGGGACTGGAACACGCCGCCCACCCCGCAGCCGTCAATCAGGCCGTCGCCCACATAGCCCAAAAACAGCGGCAGATGTCCGGTACCCCCGCCGGTGATGATGGCCACCTTGCCCGGCTTCTTGTCGGCCCTGCAATAGCAGCGCAGGTCGCCGCCCGCATATTTTACCTGATCCCCGTGGGCTGCGTAAATCCCCTTAAGCATATCCTCCACATAGGTTTCCGGTGCGTTGATAATCTTTTTCATTGATCTTTCCTCCTATATAGTATTATTTTGAGCAGGTTCATGCCTTATCCTAAAGACGGACCATACCGGCCCCAATCCTTCCGGCCTGCCGGCACGGCAGGTACACAGACAGCGCCAGCGCCGCCACCCACACAAGCATCAGTGCGTCCGAAGGCTCATAGCCCAGATACAGGGAGACATCGATGTAAAAAAAGCAGACCGCCGTCTCCAGCTCCAAAAGCAGCGCGGACAGCTTCAGCAAAGTCCCCTCCGTCCTGATCATGCCCGCCTTCACCCGCACAGGCAGCCGCCACATTTCCAGCGGCAGATACCGGCAAGCCAGCCGAAAGCCCAGGGCAATCACCCAGGATACCAGCGGGAAAATCAGATAGATCAGGCGGTATTCGCCGCCAGGTCCATGCCCGCTCTCCCTTCCCTGCGCCCCCGTCATCACCGCATAGACGGCGAAAACCATCATGGCCGCCTGCACCGCCAGAGACAACACCGATAAAACACGGTTTGCAGGCGTAGGCGGGATATCCCGCAGCTTTCCCTTTTTCTCCGGCGGGTGAAATATCTTTTTCTTTTTTCTTGTACTGTTCGACATAGCCTCTATAGGTCCCTCTTTCCAGATTTTAGGGAAATCCTTATGCCATCCGGCCCGGTCGGGCTCCGTAAACCGGAGCATCCTCACCCGCTTCAAACCGCTGCAGCCCGGTTCAGTCTTTCGAAAGCCAGAGCACTGCCCGGCCCGTCTGCCACAAACCAGAGCACTACCCGGCCCGGTTCAGACTTCCAGAAAATCCACAAAATTTTCTTTCTCCAGCTCCTCCTCCGCGATTTTCAGGCTGCTTCCCGTCAGCTCCTCCACACCGCGAATCAAGCTCATGGCATCAATCCCGTATTTTTTCATCAGATACATTTTGGATGCGCCGTGGGTATAACCCGGCAGTCCGATGCGGATCAGCCGTTTTCCGATGCCGTTCTCCGCCAGCACCTCCGCCACCGCACTTCCCAGTCCTCCGGTGACGTAATGATTTTCCATGGTAATCACGCCGTATTTGCATTTTTTCAGCGCCTTCAGGATTGCCGGATCCGTGAAGGGCTTCAGCGTGGACACGTGCATGTGCTGTACAGAAACCCCGTGCCGCTCCAGCACCGCCGTGGCCCGCAGCGCCTCCTCCGTACAGATACTGGAGGATAGAATCAGCACATCGCTTCCCTGCCGCAACACCCTGGCCCGGTTAAACTGCATGGGCTCACCGGCCGGGAACAGCCGGGGCACCTCCTTGCGCAGCATCCGGATAAATACCGGACCATTGTACGCATAGGCCAGATCCAGCACGCCCTCAATCTCCGTGGCATCACCCACGTCAAAAATCGCCATGTTGGGAACCGTGCGCAGGACGCCCACGTCATTGTTGGACTGATGGGTGACGCCTCCGGGAGTCGTGATGCCGGGCACAAATCCCACAAAAACCACCGGGAGATTCGGGTAAGCCACACTCATCTCCAGCTGATCCAGAATTCTCCGGTACAAAAACACGGAGAAGGTATGGATAAACGGACGGTATCCCTCTCTGGCCAGTCCGGCGGCCCAGGAGCACATATTCTGCTCCGCAATGCCCATGGTCAGGTATCGTTCCGGATAGACCGCCCGAAACTTTTTCACCTCGCAGGAGGAACCCAGATCCGCGGACAGCACCAGCACCTCCGGATGCTCAGAGGCAAACCGGAGCATATTTTTTTCATGCGTATTCCTTTCCATCTTCACCGGCATTCTCCCCCATCTCGTCATAGATTTTCTGATATTTCGGCCGCTCCGTCTCAGAAATACGGATAAAATGCAGATAGGGCCACCGCTTCTTAAGGGGCGGGATCCCGGTGTAGCCCTTCGTCCGGCAGATCACCGCCAGAGGCTGTCCCGGATGTCTGGTGCCGCAGGCCTGCGCCACCGCCTCAATATCGTGCCCGTCACAGACAACACAGGCCGCCCCAAAGGAAGCGAACCTGGCTTCCAGAGGCTCCAGGAGCGTCTGATCCCGGATGGCACCCTCCACCTGCTGGCCGTTGGCGTCGATCACCATGATAAAATTATCCAGTTTATAATAGGAAGCGGTCTGCACGCACTCCCAGGTCTGTCCCTCCTGAAGCTCTCCGTCCCCCATCAGACAGTAGACCAGTCCCGTATCGCCTTTCCACTTTCTGGCCTGGGCGGTACCCGCCGCAATGGACACGGTCTGCCCCAGAGAACCGGCGGTATTCTCAAATCCGGGAGAATGCTCGGCCCCGATCATCTCCATATTCCAGCCATCCACATTAAACTTCTCCAGCGCCCCGGGACTCAGCCGTCCTGTGGCCGCCAGCGCGCAGTAGATCACAGAGGCATAGTGACAGCAGGAGACGAAAAAGCGATCCTTATCCGGCGCCGGAATCCCATGGTAGGCGCTGCCCCTGGGGTAATCCATATTGTCCGGTCCCGGCACCCCCGGGAAGGGAATGGCATCCCACAGCCCGGCGGAGGGTCCCAGATTCAGGATTCTGGTATAGAGCGCCGCGATAATCTCCGCGGAAGAACAGGCCTGGGCCAGGTAACAGCCGCCTGTTTTCAGGGCAATCCCAAGGATCTGCCTGCGGATACTGTCCGCGATTCCCTGCACTTCCTCCCGTGTATAAATTTTCTCAGACATAATAGCTTCTCCTCTTTTCCTATTTTGAGTGCATTGTCCGGTGCTTTTTTGCTCTTATTTTGTGCAAAACGCCTAATTTCATTTTCAGTCTATCATAATATCAGAAATAATACAATAAAAAATCACATTTTCTCACTTGATTTTTATTCTTTTGTGTAGTACAGTCAGATTATCAGACAAACAGAAAGGAGCGTATGAATATGTTAAAAGGAATCCCTCCCGTACTGTCCCCGAAGCTTTTGAAAGTGCTGGCAGAAATGGGACATGGAGACAGAATTGTGATCGGAGACGCGAACTTTGCCGCAGCCTCCATGGCGAAAGGCGGCATCCTGATTCGCTGCGATGGCATCCGCGCCACAGAGATCATGGACGCGATCCTCACCCTGCTGCCCCTGGACGACTTCATCGATCACCCGGTCACCCTCATGAATAAGGAACCAAAGCACGCCCATCTGGAATGCCCCATCTGGGACGAGTTTAAAGGGATCGTAGCCACCCACGACCCCCGGGGAGCCGACGCCTGCACCATGGTTTCCCGCCAGGAGTTCTACGCCATGGCAAAAGAAGCCTACGCGGTGGTGGCCACCACAGAGACCGCTTTTTATGCCTGCAGTATTTTGCAGAAGGGGTGCCTGTAGGCCCCAGAGGGCAAAGGGACACCGGTCCAACAGCATATCTCTGCTATAAAAAAACAGGCCTGCGGCCATGCAATGGATGCAGGGCTGTAAGCCTGTTTTTCACAAAACCTGTAAATTGTAAATAAAGAAGGGCTATAATATTTTCCGCACCATATCCGGCAACTTGTCCATACACTCCACAGCAGGCACCTCATCCCCCACCTGTCCAAAGCCGTATCGGGCATGGATGAAGGGATACCCTGCCTTACAGGCGCTTTCATAATCCCCCTTCGTATCCCCCACATACACCGCCGCGTCCAGGTGATTTCGCTCCGCCAGCATCCGGATATTTTTATCCTTCGTCTGCTGTGTATCTCCATAGCACAGGAAATCCTCGATCAGATGGGCAGTGCCCGTCCAATTTATAAAGTCTTCAATATATCCTGACTGACAGTTGCTGCAGATATACAGATGATAGTCCTTGGACAGCGCTTCAAAGGTTTCCACCACGCCGGGATAAACCTTTCCGCCCTGGGTTTTCATATATTCCACCTCGTAGGCGAAGCAGGCCGCCGCCACCTCTCTTCTGCGCTTCTCCGGAAGCATCCCGAAAATGGTATCCCCGATATCGCGCATGGTCATTCCCATGACACCCTTCACCGCCGGCTCCGTCACCCGCTTCTCCACATCCGGCGCATTTTTCTCCAGGTACTCATTCCAGGAATCCGCAATCGCCCCGCAGGCATCCCACAGCGTTCCATCCACGTCAAAAATAATTCCTTTCTTCATCCTTTTCTCCTTTTCTGCGCAAAATCTTATTCCGCACTCAAAAAGAGGCTGCCGCAAAACGTGGCCGGCGTGCCTGATCGCCCCTACATTCTGTGGCAGCCCCTGACTGCATTTATTCCCGCGAAAGAGCCATGCCTGTGAAAGCAGACCCCCGTTTCCAGCAGTTACTCCTCCGCAAACTGATCCTTACCTACGCTGCATAACGGACACTCGAAGTCCTCAGGAACATCCTCCCATTTCGTACCCGGCGCAATACCGCCCTCCGGATATCCCTCTTCCTCATCATATACCCATCCGCATACTTCGCATACATATTTCATCATTCATTCCTCCTTCTTTGTTAAATGTGTCTGCTATATTTTACTACACTTTTCCGGAATTATCCACCCCGATTCGTAATTAACGATCCGCTTCGTTCACAGCAGGTTACTGTTCAGGTGCCACTGTTCCGCGAGGTGTTCAGGTGCAGAATTGCACCTGAATCCCGAGGGTAGCAGCGCGAAATTGTGCCGAAGGTACAATTTCTGTGCATCGCGCAGCGTGTTGCTGTGAACGAAGTGAACAGTAACCACAGCAGCTTGCCGGAATCCGCCATGCCGCTTATTTCAGACTACTGCATATCCGGCGAAAAGATCTGCGCAAGGGGCGATTGCGCATCCAGAATCAGCGTCTTATTATCCCCTTCCAGACTGTTCCTGGCCGCATCCAGAGAACGCACAAAAGTATAAAACTCGCTGCGGTCCGGATCATTGTAGGCATCGGACAAAATTCGCATATACTCCGCTTCGCCCTCCGCGATGATTTTCTCCGCCTCCGCCTCCGCCTGAGACAAGCTGATGGCCACTTCCTTATCCGTGGTATTCTTGATCACCTGGGCCGCCGCCTTACCCTCCGCCTCATACTGAGCCGCAATGTTCTCCCGCTCCGAAATCATGCGGGTATATACCGCCTCTTTATTGTCATCCGGCAGATCCAGCTTCTTAACCTCCACTGTCACAATCTCGATACCATATTGGCTGTCCACGTCGTTTAAGTTGTCCATAATCTCCTCCGTAAGAGATTTAATGTTCACCGTCTCCGTGCGTCCCTCTGTAATGGTACCGTCATCACCCACCGACAGATTATTCCCGCTGCTCTCCTCATCCAGAGGCAGAGTCACCGTCAGCTTCCCGTCCCGGCTGCGAATAACCTCCTCCTGAGTCATATTGGAGATCGCGTTTTTCGTGGCATTATAAATCACCGTATCAATCCGGTTCTCCGCATTCACCACGGAACCGCTGAGCGTCTGGGCGAATTTCAGAGGATCCGTTACACGCCACAGTACATAGCTGTCCAGCACCATGGTCTTTTTATCGGAAGTAATCACATCCGAGGGGGCCAGATCGTAAAGCTGAATATCCCTGGGAATAGTATTTACCGTCTGAATCAGCGGTATCTTAAAGCTGATACCGGATTCCGAAATCACCCGCTGCACCTTTCCAAACTGGCGAATCAGCTTATACTCATTGTCATAAGTGACAATCATCGAAGACAAAACCAAAAACAGTACCATCACCGCAGCGGCGCCAATCAGGCTCCTTTTCACAATCTTATTCATTGCCCGCACCTCCTTCTGCCGCGACAGCGCCCTTCGCTTCATTCTGAGCGGACGGCTCCGTCTGAGAGTTAAAGGGTTCCAGCGGAAGCAGAGACTGCACCGTGCCGCTCTCCCCCTGATTGATAATCACCTTCAGTTCCGGCAGAATATCCTCCATGGCCTCATAAAACATCCGCTGCTTGGTGATGCTGGGATACTTCACATACTCCTCATACATGGCATTGAAGCGGGCCACCTGCCCCTGCGCCTCGTTGATACGCTCTTCCTTCCGGGCCTGAGCATCCTGCATAATCTGATCCGCCTTGGCCTCCGCCGCCGGGATCTGTTCGTTTCGGTATTTGTTGGCGTTGTTCACCGCCGTATCCTTCCCCTGCTTGGCCGTCTCCACCGCCTTAAAGGCCGTCATAACCTCCTCCGTGGGAGGTTCCGCATCCTGAATTGTAATGTTAATCAGCTGGATACCAATGTCGATATTTTCCAGCTTCTCCATAATCATTTCTTTAATATTGGCCTGAATCTCATTTTTTCCCGTAGTCAGCACCGCATCCACCGTGTAGGAACCGATCACGGTACGAATACAGTTCTGAGCCAGGTTTTTCAGAATGGATGCAGGCTCCCCGGAGGCATACACCGCTTTCACCGGGTCGGAATAGCGGTATTCCACGTAGAAATCAATATTGATAAAGTTATAATCCGAGGTAATCATCAGCGATTCGTCGCTGGAATATTCCTCCACCGGATAGCTGTAATCAGCATAATCCTGATATCCGTTCACGGAGTAGCCGATGGAAAATCCCTGAATCGTGGTGTTGATCTTTTTCACTGTCTGAATCAGCGGAATCTTAAAATGCAGGCCCGGTTCCGTCACCGCCGTCGGTTTTCCCAGTGTACAGACCACCGCCTGCTCCTCCTCATTGATGGAGTACCAGCAGTTGCTGAAAAAAAATACCGCAATCACCGCCAGAACCGCTAATCCTGCGCCCAGGCAGGCCAGCCATTTCTTTTTCTTCTTTTTCGGAGCGCCTCCCTCCGGGCTGTATTCCCAATTCGGGCCGTCAGCCCCGCTCTGCCTCCGTTTCCAAAAATCCTTCCCTGTCATACTGTTCTCCCTTCCTCTTTCTGTACCCTTCGCCGCAGGTGCCGGGCGCTGGGGACTCCACCGCGCCTGCCTCCCATGCTTTATCCGGGTCATCTTCCGGCTATATACGCCACCGCGTCTCATGGGCGGTGTCGCAGATCACCGTATCGTAATCTCTGCTGCAGTCCAGCCTTTGAAACCGCTCCACCACGCCGCAGTCCTCCCAGAAATGCATAGGAAACGCATACCGCACCTTACAGCTTCTCAGATACCAGTCCATTCCTTCCCAGAAATGCCGCTCCTGCCGGTCATCCAGCGGAAGAAAAGCCGCCTCGATTTCCCGTCCGGCAATCCTCGCCACCTCCCGCTTGAAATTCGCCGTCATAGTACCCAGCCAGCCCGGATTCTCCCCGTCCCACAGCCACCAGTGCAGATCACCCGCATGGTAGAAAGTATGGGTTCCCTCCGTCACCAGATAAGCCACACCCTCGTCCGTGGACCGCAGCGTCTCCACCCGGCAGTCAGGCGCCAACTGATAAGTCTCATGGGCCCGGGCCGTCAAAATGCGCTCCCGCCATGCACCGCTTAAGCCTTCCGGCCTATTTCCGGCATCCCCGGATGCGCCTTCCTCCAGCCCCCACTTGCGGATATTCCGGGGAGTCAGGCGAATATCAAATGCCAACACATATTTCGTTGGGCCCTCCCGCCCGGCCAGTCGGAAAATTTCCGGATTAAAATGATCCTCATGGCGGTGGCTGACAAACACATACAGCTGTTTGCCCGGTGTCAGCTGCGGCAATTCGCCCTTATAATAATCAAATAAAAAAAGGCTGCTCTCCGTCTCCACCAAAAAACCACTGTGCCCGATATAGGTAACCTCCATATAGTACCCCCTTTCGGTAACGCCCCCGCCCTTGCCGGTGGCAGATCGAAGGAAAACGTGCTTTCCTCCTATGGTCCCAGTATAGCATACATCACTTTGCGCGTTTCTTAATTTTTGCGAAAAAATCGGCAGGCTTTGCTGTCTACAGCATCAGCAGCTCCGCCACATACACCGCTGCGCAGGCTCCCAGGGCCACACGGAACAGATTCCCGTCAAAATATGCCAGAAGCAGCGCAGCCGCAAGCCCCACCGCTGCGGATCTGATGCTTCCCGTGGCCGAAAGAATGGCAGGAAAGGTCATAACCGCCAGCGTCACATAGGGAACATAATATAGAAAGGACCGGATAAAGGGACTTTTAATATCCCGCCGTATCAGGGTCATGGGCAGCGCCCGCACCGCGTAAATAGTCAGAGCCGCCAACAGTATATACAGATAGTATTCTTTCATTCTCTTTCTCTCCTCACAATCCGCATTTCAATCAATGGGAGTCCCCTTCCTCCGCCACTGGCTTTATCACCGCCGCAATACCCGCAATCAAAATCGTCAGTATCATAATCCGGAATCCGGAGGAAATCACCCGCAGCCCCGGCAGCACCGAAAACAGATAGCTGGCCGCCATGGAAATCACCACCACAGAGGCAATCATCTTGTCCTTTCTGGCCGGTGGAATAATCACCGCCAAAAACATGCCGTAAAGCGCCACGTTCATAGCGTTGGCCAGACGCATGGGCAGAATGGAACCGAACACTGCCCCCAGGAAGGTACCAACGGTCCATCCCGGTCCCGCCACGGTGGCCATTCCATATTGATAGAAAGGGTTCAGTCTTCCCTGCACCCCGCAGGCCGCCCCGAATATTTCATCCGTAATATAGTAGGACATCAGAAGGCGGTGCCTCATTTTCGTTTTACTGTCAATTTTCTGGGACAGGGAACAGGCCATCAGCAGATACCTCAGGTTCACAATCACCGTGGTAACAATCATTTCAAGATATCCCGCTCCCGACGCCATCACCGTCATAGCTGCGAACTGCCCTGCAGAAGCGTGCATGGCGGCTGACATCACCGCCGCCTGCAATGGTGTCATCCCAATATTTTTCGCTGTAATTCCCATCGTAAAGGCCACTGCAAAATAGCCCAGCCCAATGGGCACGCCGTCCTTTAAGCCCCGCAGATACCAGGAACGGCTGCCCGTTTTTCTTTGTTGTTCTGTCATCTCATCCATTTTTCTTCACCGTTTTCCCTGTCTCTCCCTTTTGAACTATAAATCACTGCTGTGGATTGCTTTTCTTATCCGGCAGTGCAAAATCCGGATGCTGCCCAATCCAGGCCGTCTGCGGCATGCAAGACAGCACCCACACATCCTCTGCGCTTAAAGAAAAATCAAAAATATCCATGTTGTTCTTCATATGTTCCATCCCGGAGGCCTTCGGAATGGGAATAATCCCCTTTTCCAGTTCAAACCTCAGACAAATCTGCGCCACAGATTTTCCATACTTTTCCGCCATCTGCCCCAGCGCCTCATTCACGATAGGATTATCCCGAAAACGGCCCAGAGGAGCCCAGGCCATGGGACGGATTCCCTGGGCCAGGCAGTATGCCACCGCAGCCTCCTGGGAATAGCCGGGATGAATCTCCAATTGATTTACCGCCGGCTTCACCCTGGCATTCACCATCAAATTTTCCAGATGGTGGGGCAGAAAATTGCTGCAGCCCAGGGCCCGGATCTTCCCCTCGTCGTACAGTTCCTCCAGCGCACGCCAGGTTTCCAGATCCAATGTCCTCCAATCCGGATCGGCAGCATTGGAACGTGGCCAGTGAATCAGATACAAATCCAGATAGTCCGTGCCCAGCCGTTCCAGAGAAGCCGCAAAAGCCTTCTTCGCCTGCTCATAGCCCATTTCATCTATCCACAGCTTGCTGGCAATCACAAACTCCTCTCTGGGAATCCCGCTCTCCCGGATAGCCTGCCCCAGCAGCCGCTCCGTCTCATAGATAGAGGCCGTGTCAAAAAAACGGTACCCAGCCCGGATAGCCGTCCCAATAATCTCCGTGCTCTTTCCATCCTTCGCCTTATAAGTTCCAAATCCCATACAGGGAATCTTCAATCCATTATTTAACGTATACGTGTCATTGACCGATTTCATCTTTATCTCCTTTTATCAGATACTATCCTCCATCCCCTGAACGTCAAACCCATGACGGAAACATAATCCCAGATTAGCATATCCCACCGTCAGTTTCAAGTTTTTTGCGTCTGACGGGCGCCATCTTTTCCCCGATATTACTGTTCATGGGAATGTTCTTCGTGTTTGGTTAATTATCCGGACGCAGGAAGGGAAGGCGCGGAGCCGACCCTGTCATCTGGAAAACTGCTTCGAATACCAAGAAAATCTAA
>CAMNQN010000005.1 GCA_946549155.1 uncultured Lachnospiraceae bacterium
ATCTTAGATTTTCTTGGTATCCGGAGTTATTTTCCAGATACTTGTGGCCCTGCACACCCGCCTCTTCCTGCGTCCGGGTAATTAACAAAACAAGAATAGAGTTCTTCCGTAAAACGAAGAGGTACGGCTTGCTTAATTGTGCGTCGTGTGATAAGGTAACTGGAGAAGCAGGAGAGGGCATATAAATATGAAGAAAAAAGAATTGGAGCATATAATTAAGGCGGTGGAGCCGGGCAGCATCGCCTGGGAGCTGGAGCTGGAGCCGGGAGATGTGCTGCTGTCTGTAAACGGAGAGGCAGTGGAGGACATTTTTGATTATCAGTATCTGACCAATGAGGAATATCTGGAAATCCTGGTGCGCAAGGCGGATGGCGAGGAGTGGGAGCTGGAGATCGAGAAGGAATATGAGGAGGATCTGGGGCTGGTCTTTGAAAACGGCCTGATGGACGAGTACCGGTCCTGCCGGAACAAATGTATTTTCTGTTTTATTGACCAGATGCCTCCGGGGATGCGGGATACGCTGTATTTTAAGGATGATGATTCCCGGCTGTCGTTTTTGCAGGGAAATTATGTGACGCTGACCAACATGAGCGATCATGATATTGACCGGATCATCCGCTATCATCTGGAACCCATTAATATTTCTTTTCAGGCTATGAACCCTTCGCTGCGGTGCAAAATGCTGAATAATCGTTTTGCAGGGGATGCGCTGGCTAAGGTGGAGCGGCTTTTTGAGGCGGGCATTGAGATGAACGGCCAGATTGTGCTCTGCAAGGGCATCAATGACGGCCGGGAGCTGGAATATTCTTTGAAGGCCCTGGAAAAATACGTGCCTCATTTAAAAAGTGTGTCGGTGGTGCCGGTGGGACTGACCCGTTTCCGGGAGGGCTTATATCCGCTGGAGCCCTTTGAACGGGAGGATGCGGAGGCGGTGCTGGAGCAGATTGAGCGGTGGCAGGCGTATTACTGGAACAGGTACGGCACCCATCTGGTGCATGCCGGGGACGAGTGGTATCTTCTGGCAGGCCGGGAGGTGCCGGCGGAGGAAAGCTATGACGGGTATCTGCAGTTGGAAAACGGTGTGGGTATGGTGCGGCTTTTGCTGGAGGAGGTACATGCCTGTCTGAAGGAGATGGAGGGAGACGGCAGGAAACGGAGGGTTTCCATCGCTACAGGAAAGCTGGCGGCTTCTTATATCCGACGCCTGACGGAAGAGATAGGGAAGAGGTTTCCTGGACTGACGGTTTGTGTGTACCAGATCGAAAACCGGTTCTTCGGGGAGCGGATTACGGTGGCAGGGCTGATTACCGGGGGAGATCTGCTGGAGCAGCTTCGCGGAAAGGAGCTGGGGGAGGCGCTGCTTCTTCCCTGTAATATGCTGCGCAGCGGCGAGCGGGTATTTCTGGATGACGTGACAGTGGAGGATGTGGAAAAAGCTTTACAAATCCCGGTTCATATTGTAAAATCAAGCGGTCGCAGTTTTGTGGAGGCGGTGCTTGGAAGCGAAGAGAAGGCCGGCAGCGTCTGAGCTTTGCGGAATGCGGCAGAGAAGAGGAGGTACTACATGAGCAAACCGATCATAGCCATTGTGGGCAGGCCTAATGTGGGAAAATCCACCCTGTTTAACGCACTGGCGGGAGAAAATATATCGATTATCAAGGACACCCCCGGGGTGACCAGAGACCGCATCTATGCGGATGTGGAGTGGCTGAATGTGAATTTCACGTTGATTGATACCGGCGGCATTGAGCCGGAGAGTAACGATGTGATATTGTCACAGATGAGGGAGCAGGCGCAGATCGCCATTGACACGGCGGATGTGATTATTTTTATGACGGATTTAAAGCAGGGCCTGGTGGATGCGGATTCCAAGGTGGCGGACATGCTGCGCCGATCCCATAAGCCCATCGTTCTGGCAGTGAACAAGGTGGACAGCTTCCAGCGGGATATGGCGGAGGTGTATGAGTTTTATAATTTAGGCATCGGTGATCCGGTTCCCCTGTCCGCAGCCAACCGTACCGGTATCGGCGATTTGCTGGACGAGGTGCTGCGCATCTGAATCCGGAAGAGATAGAGGACAAGGAGGATGAGCGTCCCAGGGTGGCCATTGTGGGCAAGCCCAACGTGGGAAAATCCTCCCTGATCAATAAACTGCTGGGCGAGCAGCGTCTGATCGTTTCTGACATTGCAGGTACCACCCGGGATGCGGTGGATGCGGCTCTGGAATGGAATGGGAAGGAGTATGTATTCATTGACACGGCGGGACTGCGCCGGAAGAATAAGATCAAGGAAGATCTGGAACGCTACAGCATTATCCGTACCGTCACCGCTGTGGAGCGGGCTGATGTGGTGGTGATTCTTATCGATGCCACCGAGGGTGTGACGGAGCAGGATGCCAAGATCGCGGGTATTGCCCATGACAGGGGCAAGGGGCTTATTGTGGCGGTGAATAAATGGGACGCTGTCGAGAAGGATGACAAGACCATCTATAAATTTACCAATAAGGTGCGCGAGGTGCTTTCCTTTATGCCCTATGCGGAGATTCTGTTTATTTCTGCGGAGACGGGCCAACGCCTGCCGAAGCTGTTTGAGTGTATTGATATGGTCCTGGCGAACCAGTCTATGCGGGTGGGCACCGGCGTGCTCAACGAGATCATGTCCGAGGCTGTGGCGCTGCAGCAGCCCCCCTCCGATAAAGGAAAACGGCTGAAGCTGTATTATATCACCCAGGTGGCTGTGAAGCCGCCCACCTTTGTGATTTTTGTCAACGATAAGGAACTGATGCACTTTTCATATACCCGGTACATTGAGAATAAAATCAGGGATACGTTTGGCTTTAAGGGCACCTCTCTGAAATTCATTATCCGGGAGAGAAAGGACAAGGAGTAGAAGCATGGTTAGAATTTTCTGCTTAATCATCGGCTATGTGTTTGGCCTGTTTCAGACCAGCTATATTATTGGAAAGAAGAACGGAATTGATATCCGGGAGCACGGAAGCGGAAATGCAGGAACCACCAATATGATGCGGACCCTGGGACGGAAAGCGGGGCTGCTTACTTTTGCAGGCGACTGTCTGAAATGTATTTTTGGGGTGCTGCTGGTGCAGATCCTGTTCGGGAAAAGCCATGGGGATATCCTGCCTCTGCTGAAATTTTATGCGGCAGCAGGCGTGATCCTGGGGCATAATTTCCCCTTCTACCTTAAGTTTCGGGGGGGAAAGGGTATCGCAGCCACCGCCGGGCTGGTGCTGACCTTCAATCCCATCATGACGGTGCTTGGCGTTATCACGTTTTTTGGAACCTTTTTTCTGACCCATTATGTGTCTCTTGGGTCTTTGCTGGTGTATGTGGGTATTTTGATCGAACTGCCGCTCCTTGGACAGAACGGCTATTTTGCCATGAGCCAGCCCCACTTAAATGAGATGTATGGGGTGGCCCTGTTTCTGGCCGTGCTGGCCTTCTGGAAGCACCGGGAGAATATCAGGCGGCTGCTGTCCGGGACAGAGCGCAAGACGTATTTGAGTAAGAAAAATCCGGAAATATAAGGCTGCATTTCTGTTTTTGCGGAGGTGCATCTGTGACAGAAAGAAAGGCAGGAGGGTGAGTGATGGCGTCGATAGGTATTCTGGGAGCAGGAAGCTGGGGAACGGCCCTGGCGATTTTGCTTTGCAATAATGGGCATCAGGTAAGTCTCTGGTCCCATCGGGAGGAGGAGGCGAAACGCCTGGATCAGACCAGGGAACACACATCGAAGCTTCCGGGAGTGAAGATTCCGGAACAGGTCCGGATTACCGCAGACCGGAGGGATGCGCTGCAGAACAAGGATGTGCTGGTGCTGGCGGTGCCTTCCGCCCAGATAAGGAGAACCTGCAGGGAGATTGGGCCGGATATCCGCTTCGGGCAGATTATTGTGGATGTGGCAAAGGGCGTGGAGGAGGAGACTCTGACCACCATGACAGGCATTATTGAGCAGGAAATTCCCGGGGCGGACCCGGTGGTGCTCTCCGGGCCCAGTCACGCGGAGGAGGTGGGGCGGGGACTTCCCACCACCTGCGTTATCGGTGCCAGAAGCGAGAAAACGGCAAAATATTTGCAGGCCATTTTTATGAGCCCCGTATTCCGGGCTTATATCAGCCCGGATATGCTGGGGATTGAGATTGGCGGTGCGCTGAAAAATGTGATTGCGCTGGCTGCCGGCATGGCTGACGGCCTGGGCTACGGGGATAATACCAAGGCCGCCCTGATTACCCGGGGGATTGCGGAGATCAGCCGTCTGGGCGTAAAGATGGGCGGTTATATGGAAACCTTCGGGGGTCTGACCGGCATCGGGGATCTGATTGTCACCTGTGCCAGCGTCCACAGCCGCAACCGGAGGGCCGGGGTGCTCATCGGCCAGGGCTATACGCCGGAGGCGGCTATGAAGGAAGTAAAGATGGTGGTGGAGGGAGTGTATTCCGCCAGGGCTGCCCTGGGATTGGCAAAGAAGTACGGGGTGGAGCTGCCCATCATTGAGCAGGTGAATAAAATTTTATTTGAGGGAAAAAGCCCGGCGGAGGCGGTGAATACGCTGATGCTCCGGGATCAGAAAATTGAAAATCCGCTGATGCCCTGGTAGAAAGGGCATCGGCGGATTTTTTGTATTTTTTTATTGCCAATCATCGAAAAAATCGATGCTTTGTATTATCTATATCGATGCTTTGATCTTGACATTTGCAACGGGAGAAATTATAATCAGAGCTATGTAATGCGTATTTAACACTTTAAAGGAGGAAAGTAATTATGAATAAAATTTATCTCGCAAAAGTGACATCCGCTGCCGCAGTTTCCGCCCTGGTATTATCCGTCGCAGGTATGACGGCATCAGCGGAAGAGGCGACCTACCAGGTGGGGATCTGTCAGTTAGTACAGCACGTTGCGCTGGATGCGGCCACACAGGGCTTTCAGGATGCTCTGACGGAAAAACTGGGTGACGCGGTGAGCTTTGATCTTCAGAACGCTGCCGGGGATCCCGCTACCTGTGCGACGATTGTAAACCAGTTTGTGGCCAGCGACGTGGATCTGATCATGGCCAATGCCACAGCCTCCCTGCAGGCGGCTCAGGCGGCTACCAATGAGATTCCAATTCTGGGAACCTCCGTTACGGACTATGCCACCGCTTTGGATATGGATGACTGGACTGGCGTGACCGGAACGAATATTTCCGGCACTTCCGATCTGGCTCCCCTGGATCAGCAGGCAGCCATGCTGCAGGAACTGTTCCCGGATGCGGAAAACATCGGTATCCTCTACTGCTCCTCCGAGGCCAATTCTGAGTACCAGGCCAGCGTGATCACCGGATATTTGAACGAGCTGGGCTATGAAAACATTACGGAGTACACCTTCTCCGACAGCAACGACGTGGCCTCCGTAACCCAGAGCGCCTGTGATGAAAGCGATGTGATCTATATTCCCACGGATAACACCGCGGCCTCCTGCACGGAGATCGTGAAGAACGTGGTGGTTCCCGCCGGTGTTCCGGTAATCGCGGGGGAGGAGGGCATGTGCTCCGGCTGCGGCGTAGTGACTCTGTCCATCAGCTATTATGATCTGGGATATGCCACCGGTGAGATGGCAGCACAGATCCTGACCGAGGGTGCGGAGATTTCTGAGATGGAAGTACAGTTTGCACCGGCTGTAACCAAGAAATACAATGCGTCCATCTGTGAAGAGCTGGGCATTGAGGCTCCGGAAGGATATGAGGCGATCGAAGCCGCAGAATAAACAGAAGAGGATAGGGAAATGAATTTGCTTGCGTTAGATCCCATGAGACTGTTTTCCGCGCTGCCGGGAAACATTGCTCAGGGAATTATCTGGGGCATTATGGCGATAGGCGTTTATATGACCTTTCGCCTGCTCCGTTTTTCGGACCTGTCGGTGGACGGGTCCTTTGCTACAGGCGGCGCGGTGGCGGTGATGCTGATTGTTTCCGGAGTTCCCGCGCCGCTGGCTATGCTGGCGGCTTTTGGCGCCGGATTGCTGGCAGGACTGGTCACCGGAATCCTGCACACGGTTTTCGGCATACCGGATATCCTGGCGGGTATTCTGACCCAGATTGCGCTGTACTCCATTAACCTGCGGATTATGGGAGGAAAAGCCAACCAGCCGGTGAGCGTGGATAAGTATTCACTGGCGGTGTCTCTGCGGAACATTCCCAAAGCATTGGCAGTGGGCGCTGTTCTGGCCGTTGTGCTGATTGTGGTGCTGTATTGGTTCTTCGGTACGGAAAAGGGCAGCTCCATCCGGGCCACCGGATGCAATCCGGCCATGTCCATGGCTCAGGGAATCAATATCAATTCCACGAAGGTGCTGACGCTGGCGCTGTCCAATGGTCTGGTGGGCTTCGCGGGAGCTCTGCTGGCCCAGTATCAGGGTTTTGCAGACGTGAATATGGGGCGCGGCGCCATTGTGATCGGCCTGGCCGCGGTGATCATCGGCGAGGTGATCGGCGAGGCGCTGGCGGGAAAACATCTGAATTTCTTCGGACGCCTTCTGTTTGTGGTGGTGGGCGGTATTATCTACTACATTGTTGTAGGAGTGGTTTTGTGGATGAAGATGCCCTCCAATGATCTGAAGCTGTTTACGGCTATTATTGTGGCGGTGTTCCTGGCTGTTCCCTATCTGAGGGCGAAATCGCAGAATTCCTATGCGAAGGCCGCAAAGAAGGGAGTGAAATAGGATGCTGGAATTACATAATATTCATAAAACCTTCAATAAGGGCACCATCAACGAAAAACCGGCGCTCTGCGGCGTGAATCTGCATCTGAATCCCGGCGATTTTGTGACGATTATCGGAGGAAACGGCGCCGGAAAATCCACCACGCTGAATGCGATTGCCGGCGTATGGCCGGTGGATGAGGGTTCTATTGTAATCGATGGGGAAACGATCACCGGATATCCGGAATACAAGCGGGCAAGGCTTTTGGGGCGGGTGTTCCAGGATCCCATGACCGGTACCGCCGCCACCATGGAGATCGGTGAAAATCTGGCGCTGGCAGCCCGCCGCGGGCAGAAGCGCGGGCTGCGCTGGGGAATCACGAAAAAAGAACGGGAACGGTATTATGAGATGCTGAAGGTGCTGGATCTGGGGCTGGAGGATCGGATGACCTCAAAGGTGGGACTGCTTTCCGGCGGGCAGCGTCAGGCGCTGACTCTGCTTATGGCCTCCCTGCAAAAGCCGAAGCTTCTTCTGCTGGATGAGCATACGGCGGCGCTGGATCCCAAGACAGCGGCCAAGGTGCTGGATCTGACCAACAATATCGTCACAGAGAATAATCTGACCACCATGATGGTGACCCATAACATGAAGGATGCGATCCGTATGGGAAACCGTCTGATTATGATGCATGAGGGCCGGATCATCTATGATGTGGCAGGAGAGGAGAAAAAGAAACTCCATGTTTCAGACCTGCTGGAAAAGTTTGAGCAGGCCAGCGGCGGGGAGTTCGCCAATGACAGGATGATGCTGTCTTAAGATTGAGATGGATAGAAACGGGGGGAGGGCCTCCTCCCAATATGCAGACAGGGCGTTCCAACGGGATCGTCACAAAATGGCAGGGAAGCGTTATGGATATCCTGTCATTTTGCGGCGGCCTCGTTGGAACGCCCTGCCTGCATATTGGGAGGAGGCTCTTTGGCGGCAGGTTTGACATCATTGACAAAGGGGGATTTACTCATCAGTCAGGATTCCTAAGTGTTCTTCTGCCCAGTCAAAGGTCTTGTATTTTTTCAGCGCCCGTTCCAGGGCAAATATTTCCGGTGTCATGAATTTATTTTTGTGGTAGACCAGCTTGAAGCTCCGGTCCCAGTCCTCGTTCTCGTTTCGAAAGATCTTTACGCTGTTCCGGGCGATTTCGTGG
This sequence comes from uncultured Lachnospiraceae bacterium, assembly GCA_946549155.1. GTDB lineage: Bacteria > Bacillota > Clostridia > Lachnospirales > Lachnospiraceae > Merdiplasma. Next base: position 7,895 of record CAMNQN010000005.1, read on the forward strand.
CGCATCAGGCGTGAGGACATGACGGTCAGCACGCTGTTTTTCAGCACTGCGTTTAAGATGGTCCGGGGACAGTTGGCTTCCCAGGCGACCTGGATGTGGATATTGCGCTTATTGAGGTATTGCTCGAAAAGCTTCCGGGTGCCGCTGCCGTGCTCCCGCATGGCGAATTTCTGCCCCTCCAGCTCCCGGGAAATGATGTGTTCCCGGCCGTAGAATTTATGGGAACGGCCGCAGACCAGCACCATACGGTCGTGGATCACCGGAATGCAGACCAGATCCTGGGATTCGATGTTTCCCTCCACCACCGCCACATCCAGCTGGGATTTCAGAAGCTTTTCCTCAATCTCCTGGGTATTGCTGACCAGGGAGATGATCTGGATACCGGGATTGGACCGTTCCAGATCGTCCACCACTGAGGGAATCAGGCAGGTGCCCACCGTGATGGAAGAACCAATTCGCAGAGAGGGAGTGTCCTTTTTTTTGTGCATGGCAGCCTCCAGAGTCTCAAACTGTCCCACGGCCTGGTGGGCCAGGGAGAGGAGCTGGAGGCCCTCCTCCGTGATATAGAGCTTTCGGGAAAGCCGTTCAAAGAGCCGGATCTGGTAGTGCTCCTCCAGCTCCCGGATGGCCTGACTGACGGTGGGCTGGGACAGATAAAGCTGCTGGGCCGCGGCGCTCATGGAGCCGGTTTCCGCGACGGTAATGAAAATTTTTAGATGGCGTATCGTCATGGGAAACTCCTTATATATTAGTTTTACCTATAATAATAATTATATAATATAACTTTTCAAATAGATAATCAAGTGCTATAATAAAAAACAACGGAAACCATTAATGTGCTACCATTTTGACAAAGGAGAAAATAACGTGAAGGTACTGATTATCGGCGGTGTGGCTGCCGGGACAAAAATTGCCGCGAAGCTGAAAAGGGAGGACCGCAGTGCGGAGGTTACGATTCTTACGAAGGGGAAGGATATCTCCTACGCAGGCTGCGGGCTTCCCTATTATGTGGGCGAAGTGATTAAGAATCGGGAGGAGCTTGTGGTGAACACGCCGGAGGCCTTCTCCGGGCTCACCGGTGTGAAGGTGTGTACTCAGACGGAAGTGACGAAGGTGAACCGGGAGGCGAAGAGCGTACAGGCGGTGAATGAGGTCAGCGGGGAGACTGCGGAGTATACCTATGATAAGCTGGTGATTGCCGTGGGAGCAGCTCCCTTCCGTCCGGACTGCGAAGGGTTGGATTTGAAAAATGTATTCGTTATGAGAACGCCGGACGATGCGGTGGCTCTGCGGGAAGCTGTGGAGGATGGCAGCGTAAAGCGGGCCGTAGTGGTGGGCGGCGGCTTTATTGGCCTGGAAGTAGCGGAGAACTTAAATGCCAGGGGCGTGAAGGTGTCTGTGATTGACTTTGCGCCCCACATTCTGCCGGGCTTCCTGGATCCGGAAGTTTCGGCTTACGTCGAGGATAAGCTGGCGGACAACGGTATTATGTGCTTTACCGGTGTGGCTCTGGAAGGCATTCTGGGTACGGACAGGGTAGAGAAGGTAAAGACCTCCAGGCGGGCTATGAAGGCGGATGCCTGCATTCTGGCGATGGGAATTCGCCCCAACACCGCATTCTTAAAGGATACGGGGATCGAGATGTTCAAGGGCACGATCCTGACGAATCAGTACCTTCAGACCAATGACCCGGATATCTACGCTGTGGGCGACTGTGCTATGGTGACCAACCGGGTGACCGGAGCGCCCCAGTGGTCTCCCATGGGATCCACCGCCAATATCGCGGGCCGAATCGCAGCCATGAATCTGGCGGGCAGGGAAGTATCCTATCCCGGCGTGCTGGGCACCGGTGTGGCGAAGCTGCCGGGAATCAACGTGGGCCGTACCGGTTTGAATGAACAGCCGGCGAAGGATGCGGGCTATGATGTGGAAACCGTGGTGACGGTGGTGGATGATAAAGCCCATTATTATCCGGGGGCAAGCGCTTTTATTATCAAGATGATCGCGGACAAGGCCTCCCATCGGCTGCTGGGTGTGCAGGTATTGGGCACCGGAGCCGTGGACAAGGTGGTGGACATCGCGGTTACCGCCATCTCCATGAAGGCGACGATGGAAGATCTGCAGAGCATGGATTTCGCCTATGCGCCGCCCTTCTCCACCGCGATTCATCCGTTCCAGCACACAGTAAATGTGATGCTGAATAAGCTGTCCGGCAATCTGGAGTCCTTTACCCCGGCTGCCTTTGCGGCAGGGGAAGCGGATGCGTACCGGATTGTGGACGCTGCCATTAATCCCACCATCAAGGGCGCGCCCTTTGTAGATCTGACTGCGGTGGAGGGCCCGGTGGAGGGCCTGGGACAGGACGAAAAGCTGCTGCTGGTATGTGCAAAGGGAAAGAGAGCCTACATGCTGCAGAACCGTTTGAAATATTATGGCTACACCGACACGAAGGTGCTGGAAGGCGGCGTAACCTTTAATACCAGCATCTATGAGGATGAAGAGTAAAAACCGTAATTTAGCGGCTGCTTTAGCTTATGTCGGGGCGGCGGCAGAAAATATAGAAAACCAATAAACAGGAGGAAAAGGAATGGCAGCATTAACAGTAAGTGCAGAGGACGAGAAGAGAGTAAAAGCAATGGGGTTCCTGAACAATAAAGGAACTGACAACTTCTCTGGAAGAATCATCACCGTAAATGGAAAGATTACCGCGGCACAGCAGAGATGTATCGCGGAGGCGGCGGAGAAATTCGGCAATGGCATCGTGACATTTACCACCCGTCTGACGGTGGAGGTGCAGGGAATTCCCTATGACAAGATTGAGGAGTTTCAGGCTTTTATTGCCAAAGAAGGTCTGGTGACCGGCGGAACCGGTTCTCTGGTGCGCCCAGTGGTGGCCTGCAAGGGAACTACCTGCCAGTATGGACTGCTGGATTCCTTCGGACTTTCCGAGGAGATTCACAAGAGATTTTACGAAGGCTATCACACCGTGAAGCTTCCCCATAAATTTAAGATCGCAGTGGGCGGATGTCCCAACAACTGTGTAAAGCCGGATCTGAATGACCTTGGCATCATTGGACAGAGAATCCCGGAGTTTGACGAGGACAGCTGCAATGGCTGTAAGAAATGTACGGTGGAAGCGGCCTGCCCGCTGAAGGCGGCCAGGGTGGTGGATGGAATCCTGGAGATTGACAAGAGCATCTGCAACAACTGTGGACGCTGTATCGGAAAATGCCGTTTCGATGCCATTGAGGACGGCGTTTACGGCTACAAGATCTACATCGGCGGACGCTGGGGGAAGAAGATCGCCCATGGCCGCGCGCTGAGCAAGGTGTTTACCTCCAAGGAGGAAGCGCTGGATGTGATTGAGAAGGCTATTCTGCTGTTCCGCGAGCAGGGGGAGACGGGAGAGCGTTTTGCCAGAACCATCGAGCGTCTGGGCTTCGAGAATGTGGAGAAGCAGCTTCTCTCCAACGACCTGCTGGAGAGAAAGCAGGAGATCCTGGATGCGAAGCTCCATCTGGTGGGCGGAGCTACCTGCTAAGCTTTTTACACAGAATAAAAAACTGCTGCCTGCGGCAAAACAGCCGCGGGACAGCAGTTTTTTTCTGTCGGATCTTTGTGCATAATGTATATAATGCGCAAAAAACGGAATGTTTGGACTGGACGATATAGATATTGTGTGGTATAGTTAAAAATGTATATGCAGACCGGACGTATCCGCTTATTGCCGTTTTTTCAATCATCACAGGCGGGAAGCGGCGGGGGATAGGGGAAGGGCGCAGGAAGAATTACATAAGGAAGGTGAGCGATTGGAAAACTATACCAAGTATAAGTTAAAAAGCGGCGAAGAACTGGCGTCATTGCTGGCCGATAAGGACAACCTGTTCCTAGTTGCCTGTAACAAATGCTTCAAGGAATTTGAGACCGTTGACGAGCCGGATTGTGATGAGCTTGCGAAGCTGGCAGCTGAACAGGGCAAAACAATCACCGGCAGTGCAAAGGTTGATTTTTTGTGCAATAAAATTCAGACCGAGAGAAAGATGCAGGATATGATTCCGGAAGGCACGGAGCACGTGCTGGTGGTATCCTGCGGTCTGGGCGTTCAGACCGTTGCGGATCTGGCGGGAAAACCCGTGTATGCGGCCAGCAATTCCCTGAATTACCGGGGACATCACGGGATGGCTCTCACGAAGAAGGGCTGTGATGCCTGTGCACAGTGTTACTTAAACATTACCGGCGGCATCTGTCCCATTGTGGACTGCTCCAAGAGCCTGGTGAACGGGCAGTGCGGCGGTGCGAAGAACGGCAAATGTGAGGTGGATCCGAATAAGGACTGTGCCTGGGAGAAGATTTATCGCAGACTGGAAAAGCAGGGGCGTCTGGAAGAGTTTTTGAATCAGCCCGTACAGGTGCGTGATTACTCCAAAGTAAACTTTAAGGTAGTGAATGATTATGTAAAATCTATACGGGAGCACCGGTTGGCCGGTTACTACGGCGGCGTTCATCCTTCCGAGCGCAAGGAATACACGGAGCATCTGCCGCTGGTTAGATTCCCGGATCCCGAAGAGGTGGTGATCCCTCTGTCCATGCACGCGGGAGCGCCGGCGAATCCGGTGGTACAGGTGGGCGATACCGTAAAGGTGGGCCAGAAGATCGGCGAATCCGCAGGCTTTATCAGCAGCAATATCCATTCCAGCGTCAGCGGAACGGTGACAGCCATTGAAGAACACGGACATGCCACCAGAGGAACCTGCCTGTCTGTGGTGATTAAGTCTGACGGGAAGAATACGCTGCACGAGTCCGTACAGCCCAAGGGAGATTTGGAGAACCTGACTCCGGACGAGATTGTGGAGATCGTCAAGGAGGCGGGTATCGTAGGGATGGGCGGCGCAGGCTTCCCCACCTCCGTAAAGCTCAAACCGCCCAAGCCCATCGACACGATTCTGTTAAACGGCTGCGAGTGCGAGCCGCTGCTGACGGCGGATCACCGGGTGCTTCTGGAGTTTGCGGATGACGTGATCTACGGCCTGAAGGCCATCATGAAAACCGTGAGCGCCGAAAAGGGCCTGATTGTGATCGAGGATAACAAGCCGGATGCCATCGAGCTGATGCAGGCGAAGGTGGCGGACTGCCAGGGGATTGAGGTGGTAGTGGCTAAGACCAAATATCCTCAGGGCGCTGAGAAGATGCTGATTAAGCGCGTGACGGGCCGGAAGGTTCCCAGCGGCGGGCTGCCTGCGGATGTGGGCTGCGTGGTGAGCAATATCAGTACGGTTAAGGCCATCTCCGACGCCATCCAGAAGGGCATGCCCCTGATCGAGCGTGTGGTGACCGTGACCGGAGAACATGTGAAGAACCCGGGCAACTATATCGTAAAGATCGGTACGAATACGAAGGAGCTGATCGATTACTGCGGCGGCCTGGTGGGCGACGATATCACGATCAAGGCCGGCGGCCCCATGATGGGCTTTGTGCTGAAGGATACGAATGTGCCGATTATGAAGGGCTCCAACGGCATTATCGCCGTGGATACCGACCATACGGTGGAGCAGCCCTGTATCAAGTGCGGGCGCTGTGTGGATGTATGTCCCATGGAGCTCTCCCCGCTGTATTTTGCCAAGTATGCGGATGAGGAGAACTGGCAGGGCATGAAGGAGCAAAAGGTTATGGACTGCGTGGAGTGCAGATGCTGCGAGTACATCTGTTCTTCCAAGATCCCGTTAGTCAGCAAGATCAAAGCCGGAAAAACCGCGGTAAGGGGGATGAAGTAAGATGTTGATTACCCAATTAAAATCCAAAGAAACGATCGCGTCGCTGGCGGATGGCAAGGTTTTTATGATCAGCTGCCAGGGATGTAAGGAGGTTCATTTCCCGGAGAAGGAAGCTGCGGCGCTGCAGAAAGAGCTGGAGGCAGACGGGAGACTGACCGGAGCCATCACGACGGATTATATCTGTAATCCGGAAAATATGAAGCTACGCCTGGAAAAACACAGAGCAGAGATCGAGGCGGCGGATGTGATCCTGGTGCTTTCCTGCGGCGTGGGCGTGCAGACTGTAGCCGAGTATCTGGAGGATAAGAAGGTATGCGCAGCCTGCGATACCTATCCGATGCCGGGCTTTCAGGGTGTGACCCCGCTGGAGTATAAGTGCGACCAGTGCGGAGAGTGCTACCTGAATCTGACCGGCGGCATCTGTCCCATCACGGCCTGTTCCAAGAGCCTGGTGAATGGACAGTGCGGCGGCTCAAAGAACGGAAAGTGCGAGGTGGACAGTGATATGGAGTGTGGCTGGGAGCGTATCTACCGGCGTCTGGCACAGCTTGGACGTCTGGATCTGCTGAAATGCCCCACCCAGGTGCGCAACTTCGCGACGGATGACGAAGTAGGGAAATAGGAACCTGTTAAGTGAAATACCTAGACTAATAAACGATTGGAGCAATGTAGAATGAAAATTACGGAGTTATTTGAACGTGGTGAATTTGTGGTTTCGGCGGAAGTAGGGCCGCCTAAGGGAATTCATATTGAGCATACGCTGGAAGAGGCGAAAACGTATCTGAGCGGCATCACGGCGGTTAACGTGACCGATAACCAGTCCTCCGTTATGCGTCTTGGCTCTCTGGCGGTATGTAAGAAGCTGCTGGAGGAAGGACTGAACCCCATCTATCAGCTGACCTGCCGTGACAGAAACCGGATTGCGCTGCAGTCTGACCTGCTCAGCGCCGCGATGCTGGGTATCGATAATGTCCTGTGCCTCACCGGAGATCACACCAAGATGGGCGATCATCCCCAGGCGAAGCCGGTATTTGATCTGGATTCCGTTTCCCTGCTTCATACGGTAACGAAGCTGGAGTCCGGCGAGGACCTGGGCGGAAATCCGCTGGTTGGCGAGCCGCCCAAGTTTGCCAAGGGAGCGGTGGTTTCTCCCTGCAGCGATTCTGTGGACGCACAGCTGGCGAAGATGGAACGCAAGGTGGCTGCGGGTGCGGATTACTTCCAGACCCAGGCCGTGTTTGAGCCGGAGAAGTTCATCAAATTCATGGAGAAGGCCAAACAGTTCGGCAAACCGGTGCAGGTGGGCATCATCATTCCCAAGTCTGCAGGCATGGCGAAATTCATGAACAATAATGTGGCCGGCGTTCATGTTCCCGATGAGATGATCGAGGAGCTGAAGGCGGATAAGGAAAAGACCAAGGCCGGCATCACCGGTGTGGAGATCGCCGCACGCATTATCAAAGAGTGCAGACCCTACTGTCAGGGTGTACATATCATGGCGCTTGGCTGGGAGTCTAAGGTGCCGGAGCTGTTAAAACAGGCCGGGATTTAATTGTTAAAAAAAGAAAGGCTGCGTTCTGACCGGAGACGGCGGGGCTGCAGCCTTTTTGCATACCAGATGTTGTGAAATTTAACGGAAAGTTTTGAAAAAAAAACATTATGCTTGTTGAGATAGAAAAAAAACTGTGTTATAATGATCCAAATGGATATTGAAGAGTGAGGTAATTTTTTGTCAAAAACTTAACAATATCTGGAAAGGAGAGATATCAGAGTGCATTTGGTAAAGGATGAAAACGGTAATCTCTGCAGCCACGGGCACGAGCATTCTCATGAGCATCATGCGGAAACGGAATGCGGCGGATGCACAGCCGGATGCGGCGGGCACAGCCATGAACAGGAACATGGCCACAAAGCCTTTGAGACCCCGGAACAGATGGCGGCACTGTTGGATTATATGTTAAAACATAATCAGAGCCATGCGGCGGAGCTGGACCAGCTGGCTGCGAAGCTGCAGACAGCAGGCCGGGGAGATGCGGCAGAGCAGATTAAAAAGGCAGTGGATGAATTTCAGAAAGGGAATCTTTATCTGAGCCTTGCCCTTTCTATGGTAAAGGAAGGCTGAGAAAGGGAACGCTGGTTACAGGATAGGAGGTGGAAGCGATGTGTCTTTCCACTGTTTATAAAGCCGCAGAGCCGGACAGTATCATTATGGAATATGTGAGTAAGATCCGGGTGGATGGGGAGAACATTACCCTGACGGATGTCATGGGTGAGGAAAAGACCATTCAGGGAACGCTGGTACTGGCGGATCTGACCGGAGGTAAGGTACAGATTAACTGCTAGATTTTTTGAAGCAGAATAAAATAAGGAGCGGGATTTTATGTCATTTACAATAGCAGTTGCCGGAAAGGGCGGCGTGGGAAAAACAACTCTGTGCGGACTGATGATCCAGTATCTGTGCAGGGCAGGGAAAACTCCTGTGCTGGCCGTGGATGCGGACGCAAATTCCAATCTGAATGAGGTCCTGGGCGTGGAGGTAGAGATGACGCTGGGGGATATCAGGGAGGATGTGGCCAGATCTGAGGAGGCAGCTTCGAGAAAAGTGCCGGTGGGTATGTCCAAGGCGGACTATATGGAATATATGGTGAACCGGTGTCTGATTGAGGATGATGATTTCGATATGCTGGTGATGGGAAGAAGCCAGGGCAAAGGCTGCTACTGCTTTGTCAACGGCCTTTTGCAGGCCCAGCTGCAGAAGCTCACTCCCCATTACCCTTATGTAGTGGTGGACAACGAGGCGGGCATGGAACATATCAGCCGCGGGATTTTGCCGAAGGTGGATATGCTGCTTTTGGTCAGCGACTGTTCCAGAAGAGGCGTCCAGGCCGTGGGCAGGATTGCCCAGCTGGCGAAGGACCTGGAGCTGAAGCCGAAGAAGATGGGACTTATCGTAAACCGTGCTCCCGATGGAAAGTTAAACGAAGGTACGATGGAGGAAATTAAAAACCAGGGACTGGAGCTTCTGGGTGTCATTCCACAGAGTACGGAAGTGTATGAGTATGACTGCGAGGGGAAACCCACAGTTGAGCTCCCGGAGGACTCTCCGGTGAGAACTGCCCTGACTCAGGTTATGGAAAAGCTGGAGCTGTAAGGGCTGCGATTTGTTATCAATGCGGAAGGGCCGGCCGGTGCTGTCGGCGGGAACTTTCGTATTAAAAATAAACCGGTAACACCGGAGAATGCAAAAAACAAGGAGGTAAGTAATGGGAAACTTTAAATTGACAACAGTGGAAGAGTTTGAAGCGGCTACCAACCGGCTGCTTGAAACCGGTAAGAAGGTAGGTGCTGACGCCTGGCAGTACCGTGTGGCGAACCAGACTCCTCACTGTAAGTTTGGCGAGCAGGGTATTTGCTGCCGTATCTGTTCTATGGGACCTTGCCGTATCACGCCGAAGGCTCCGAGAGGTATCTGCGGCTGTGACGCACATGGTATTGTGGCACGTAACTATCTGAAATTTACAGCAGGCGGAGCTGCTACGCACTCCGATCACGGACGTGAGATTTGTCATACCCTGTACTGTGCGAAACCGGAAGGACCCTACAAGGTAAAGGATCCTGAGAAGCTGATTCGCATCGCGAAGGAGTGGGGCGTAGAGACTGAGGGAAAGGATATCTATGATCTGGCTCATGAGGTTGCATACCTAGGACTGAGCGAGTACGGAAAGGTATTCGGAAACCAGAATTTCATAAAGAGAGCTCCCCAGCACACCCAGGATCTGTGGCAGAGAGAGGAGATTGCTCCCCGTGCTATTGACCGCGAGGTGGCCAGCTCCCTGCATATGACCCATATGGGATGTTCCTCCAAGCCGGAAGCTCTGATCCGTCAGTCCTTAAGAGCGGGACTTTGCGATGGATGGGGCGGTTCCATGGCCGGTACGGAATTTTCCGATGTGCTGTTCGGCACTCCCAGACCTATTGAGACGGAAGCGAACCTGGGCGTTATGAACGCTGAGAATGTAAATATCGTGGTACATGGCCATGATCCGTCACTGTCCGAGATGATCTGCGAATATGCGGATGATCCTGAGATGATTGCTTATGCCAAGGAGATGGGGGCAAAGGGCATCACCGTATCCGGTGTTTGCTGTACCTCCAACGAAGTGGCGATGCGCCGCGGCATTCCCATGGCTGGTAACTTCCTGCAGCAGGAGAATGTGGTGCTGACCGGAGCCTGCGAGGCTATCGTAGTGGATGTTCAGTGTATTTTCCCGGCATTAGGGCCCTTAAGCAAATGCTTCCACACCAAATTCGTGACGACCTCTCCCATCGCGCAGATGCCGGATTCCGAATATATTCGTTTCAGCGCTGAAACTGCGGCTGAGAATGCCAAGGCGATTGTGAAGATGGCCATTGAAAACTTTAAGAACAGAAAGCCTGAGCTGGTACATATTCCGGATATGAAGCAGAAAGCTACCGTTGGTTATTCCGTAGAAGCCATCGTTAAGACACTGGACGGCGTGACCAACTCTCAGGTAGACGTAACCGGAACCACAAAACCGCTGATCGAGTGCATCACCTCCGGTGTTATCCGCGGTGCGGTTGCCATGGTTGGCTGTAACAACCCCAAGGTTCGCCCGGATACCGCTCATATTGAGCTGATGAAGAAGCTGATTGCCAACGATATTATCGTGGTTGCCTCCGGCTGTTCTGCACAGGCGGCTGCTAAGGCCGGCCTGATGGACAAGGCGGCGAAGGATATCTGTGGCGCCGGCCTGAAGAGAGTCTGCGAGCTGGCTGACATCCCGCCGGTACTGCATATGGGTTCCTGTGTGGATATCTCCCGTATGCTGATCCTGGTGGCAGAGCTGTCCAAGGATTCCGGCCTGAATATTTCTCAGCTTCCGGTAGTGGGCTGTGCTCCCGAGTGGATGTCTGAGAAGGCGGTATCCATCGGTAACTACGTGGTGGCTACCGGTCTTGACACCTTCCTGGGCGTAGAACCTTATGTAAGCGGTTCCTCCGAGGTGGCTGAGCTGCTGACCAATGGTATCAGAGACTGGGTAGAGGCTGCTTATACCGTAGAAAAGGATATCGATAAGCTGGGCGACAAGATGATCGAGAGAATCGAAGAGAAGAGAACCGCCATCGGTATTTAAGCTGCGCTTGGACAGTCTGCAGGAAAACGAATTTTTGAGGTGACATTTTATGAAAATTGCTATTACCGGAAAGGGCGGGGTGGGCAAGACCACCTTCGCGGCCACGCTGGCCAGACTTTACGCGAATGAAGGGAAAAATGTGCTGGCGGCAGATGTGGATCCGGACGCAAATCTGGGCCTGGCCCTTGGCTTTACCGAGGAGGAATTAAGCGAGATCGTTCCGATTTCCAAGATGCGCAAGCTGGTGGAGGAGCGGACCGGAGCGGATGAGTTTAATAAGGTATTCCGCATTAATCCCAAGGTGGACGATATTCCGGATAAATATGCAAAGAAATGCAACGGTGTGAAGCTCCTTGTCCTGGGCACGATGGAGACTGCCAACAGCGGCTGTGTCTGTCCGGAGCATGTGATGCTGAAACGTATTATCAACCATCTGATGCTGCGCAGCTCCGATGTGGTGATCATGGATATGGAGGCCGGACTGGAGCATCTGGGCCGGGGTACCACCCAGGGAATGGACCAGTTTGTGGTGGTGATTGAGCCCGGCGCCAGAAGCATCCAGACCTATCAGAATGTGAAGCGCCTGGCCGAGGGGCTGGGCGTGAAGCAGGTGGGCGTGGTGGCCAACAAGGTGCGGGGAACAGAGGATGAGGAGTTTATCCGCAGCCGGATCCCGGCAGAAGATCTTCTGGGCTTCATCCACTATAATTCCCAGGTCATCGACGCGGACCGCCAGGGCAAATCTCCCTATGATTTCAGCCCTGAAGCGGTGGAGGAGATCCGGATGATTAAAGCGCGCATGGAGGCCGCGAGCCAGGAAGCCTGAGGCTTCGGCGCCTGCGGTATGAAATGAGTAAATAAATGAATGGAGGAAAAAACGTTGACATTATTTGATGTTGTATTTAAAGGAAACGACGCAGTGTACGGCCTGACCGAGCAGGCGATTGACGCTGCGATTGCACAGCATGGCGCTGACAAAGCGGTTGCATTCCCGGATACCGCATACAGCCTTCCCTGCTATTTTGGTGTAACCGGCACCAAGGTTGGCAATCTGGGCGAGCTGAAGACGGCTCTGGGCGTGGTAAAAACGCTGATGACCAGAGAAAAGAAGCTGAATGACGTGTTTATGAGCGGTGTTGCCACAGCTCTCTGCGCAGAGTTCATTGAGGTGCTGAAATATATTGACGGTGCGGTTCCCTATGAGGCTCCCTGCTATGGACATCTGGCGGATGCAGTTATCCGTGAACTGGGTGTGCCGCTTGTAACCGGCGATATCCCGGGCGTTGCCGTTATCCTGGGCACCGCTCCCACCGCACAGGAAGCCGTTGATCTGGTAAAATCCTATCAGGGACAGGGTATCCTGGTGACACTGGTGGGCGGAGTGATCGATCAGCTGCAGGAAATGGGCTATAAGACCGGCGCGAATGTACGTGTGATTCCGCTGGGCAAAGATGTGACTTCCGTGATTCACGTAGTATCCGTAGCCGTAAGAGCGGCTCTGATCTTCGGCAATATCCAGGGCGGCGATGCAGCCGGACTGATGAAGTATACCTTCGAGCGTGTACCGGCCTTCGTAAACGCCTTTGGTCCGCTGGATGAAGTGGTAGTAGCCTGCGGCGCCGGCGCGGTTGCCCTTGGCTTCCCGGTAATCACTAATGACGTGGCCACTCTGGAAGCGGTAAACGGAAAGGTTCCGAAGAGTATTATCGGCCAGCCGGATGTGGCGAAATTCAACGCTACCTCCCTGGAGGCAAGAAATATCAAGATCAAGATTACCAATATCGACATTCCGGTGGCTTTCGCCTCCGCGTTCGAGGGCGAGATTATCCGCCGCGGCGATATGCAGGTAGAATTTGACGGCTCCCGTGTAGACTGTGCGGAGCTGGTACAGACCAGGGAAGCTTCCGAGATCGAGGATCACAAGATCGAAGTGATCGGACCGGATATCGACGAGATGCCGGTGGGCTCCAAGCAGTCCCTCGCTTATGTGGTGGAAGTGGCCGGAAAGACCATGCAGGCCGACTTTGAACCGGTATTTGAGCGTAAATTCCACAGCTACCTGAACTGTGTGGAGGGTATGATGCACACCGGACAGCGTGATATGATCCGTATCCGTGTCAGCAAGGATACCTTCAATGCGGGCTTCCGCCTGAAACATATCGGCGAAGTGCTGTACGCAAAGGTAAAGAGCGAGTTCGCGGCCGTGGTTGATAAGTGTCAGGTAAAGATTTACAGCAAGCCTGAGGACTGCACCAGAATCCGTCACGAGGTGGCGATCCCGGTATTTGACAAGCGTGATGAGCGTCTTACTACCCTGACGGACGAGAGCGTAGACGTATACTACAGCTGCATTATGTGTCAGGCCTTCTCCCCGTCCCATGTATGTGTGGTTACTCCGGAGAGACTGGGACTGTGCGGCGCTGTTTCATGGCTGGATGCCAAGGCGACCAACCAGCTGGATCCCCAGGGTCCCTGCCAGGTGATCACTAAGGAAAAAGTAATCGACGAGAGAATCGGTGAGTATGAGGACGTAAATGATGCCGTTCGTAAGTTCTCCCAGGGCGCTCTGGACGATGTATCCCTGTATTCCATCATTGAGAAGCCCATGACCAGCTGCGGATGCTTTGAGTGTATCTGCGGTATCGAGCCCCTCTCCAACGGTGTGTGCATCGCGAACCGTGAGTACGCAGGCATGACCCCCATCGGCATGACCTTCTCCGAGCTGGCTTCCATGACCGGCGGCGGAGTTCAGACTCCCGGCTTTATGGGCCACGGCAAACACTTCATTGCTTCCAAGAAGTTTATGAAGGCTGAGGGCGGCGTAGCCCGTATCGTATGGATGCCCAAGGAGCTGAAGGAGACCGTGGCAGACAGACTGAACGAGACGGCCAAGGAGCTTTACGGCATTGAGAACTTCTGCGACATGATCGGTGATGAGACCGTTGCGGAAGATCCTGAGACCCTGCTGGCGTTCCTGGAAGAAAAGGGACATCCCGCTCTGACCATGGAGCCGATGATGTAAGCAGCACGATTCTGAAAAATTTCCGGCGCCTGGTTTTGCCAGAGCCTGGCGCCGGATATATAAATTGAAGGAGGTACTATAGAAATGCCATTTACAGCAAAATCTGGAAAATTTAATGCCAGCATCAATACTCTGACCATTGGTACTGGTGACAAAGCAATCACTCTTGGCGGAGAAAATGTATTACCGTTCTACACCTTTGACGCTCCCATCGAGAATGCTCCGAAGGTGGGCATTGAGATCACAGACGGCGGCCTGGATGCGGAACCGGACTGCATTAAGGCCTGCTACGAAGGCTGCACATCCGTGGTGGATATGGCGAAGAAGGCAGCTGGCTTTGAGGGCGTTGATTTCCTGAGCCTGCGTCTGGAGGGCGGAGATCCCAATGGACTGAACAAGTCCACAGAAGAGCTGATCGCCATCGTAAAAGAAGTGGCTGCGGCTGTGGATCTTCCTCTGGTAATTTCCGGCTGCAAGAACGTGGAGAAGGACGCGGAGCTGCTGACCAAGGCCGCGGAGGCTCTGGAAGGCAGAAATGCACTGATCCTGCCGGCAAAGGAAGAAAACTATAAGACGGTAGGTGCGGCCGCAGGCTTGGCTTACAAGCAGGTGGTAGGTGCGGAGTCTTCCGTGGATATCAACCTGGCAAAACAGCTGAACGTTCTGCTGACTCAGCTGGGCGTAAATCCCCAGAGCATTGCCATGAACGTTGGTACGGCTTCCGCCGGCTACGGTTTTGAGTACGTAATTTCCACCATAGACCGTGTGAAAGCGGCAGCATTGTCCCAGGGTGACGCTACCTTACAGATGCCCATCATTACTCCTGTTGCTTCCGAAGTATGGGGTGTAAAAGAAACTATGGCTTCCGAGGCTGATATGCCGGAATGGGGCCCCGTGGAGGAGAGAGGAATCGATATGGAGATCGAGACTGCGGCAGCAGATCTGGTTTCCGGTTCCAACGCGGTTATTTTGAGACACCCGGCATCCGTTGCAACAATCTCAAAGATGATTAAAGAGTTAGTATAATCCAGGGCAGAAGGATTTGGATGTTTCTGCCATGAGACATAAGGAGGAAAGAAAACAATGGCATTAAAAGGTCTTGATATTTTTAAATTGTCACCGAAGAAAAACTGTAAAGAGTGCGGCTCCCCCACCTGTATGGCTTTCTCCATGAAGGTTGCCCAGGGTGCGGTGAGCATTGATGCCTGCCCCTATTTCTCTGAAGAGGCGAAGGCGGCTATGAGCGAGGCTACCGCTCCGCCCATGAAGACCGTGAAGGTGGGCGCTGGAGAGAACGAGTATGCGCTGGGCGGCGAAACCGTTCTGTTCCGTCATGAGAAAACCTATGTGAGCAAGACCAGATACGCAGTGGCTCTGTGCAGCTGCATGGATGACGCTGTGGTAGAAGAGAAGCTGGCGGCTATTCCGAAGGTAGACTATGATCGTATCGGTGAGAGAATGTTCGTGGAGATGGTTTATGTGAACTATGCTCCCGAAAGCGGCGCTGATAAGTATGTAGAGCTGGTAAAGAAGGCTGCGGGACTGAACCGGGTTCTGATCCTGGGCGTGGAGGATCCGGAAGTGGCGAAGGCAGCTCTGGCTGTATGCAAGGATTCCAAACCGGTATTAAACGGCGCTACCCCCGCCAACTATGAGGCGATGAACGCGGTTGCCGTGGAGAACGGAGTAGCTCTGGGCGTAATGGGTGCAAACGATGACGAGCTGTTTGACACTGTTGCTGCTCTGGAGAAGCTGGGCAACAAGAACCTGCTGATCAACGCAAATACCGCTTCCATCAAAGCGGCTTATGCCACCGCTGTCCGGTTCCGCAGAGCGGCCATCAAGGACAACAACAGAACCTGCGGCTATCCTTCCATCGTGAATGTGGCGAAGCTGGCCATGGGCGATGCCCATATGCAGGCAGCACTGGCATCCGTATTTACCATGAAGTACGGTTCCATTGTGGTAATGGAGAATATAGGCTACGCGGAGGCTCTGCCCCTGTACGGCATGAGACAGAACGTATTTACCGATCCTCAGAAGCCCATGAAGGTGGAGCCGGGTATTTATCAGATCAACGGCGCGGATGAGAATTCCATCTGCCTGACCACGGTAGACTTTGCGCTTACATACTTCGTAGTATCCGGCGAGCTGGAGAGATCCGGTGTTCCCTGCAACCTGATCATCAACGACGCAGGCGGACTGTCCGTACTGACTTCCTGGGCGGCAGGCAAGTTCTCCTCCTCCTCCATCGCGAAATACTTCCAGGAGGCAGATATCGAAGGCAAGATTAAATGCCGTAAGCTCTGCATTCCGGGTAAGGTAGCCGTGCTGAAGGGTGAGCTGGAAGCTAAGATGCCGGGCTGGGAGATCATCGTAGCTCCGAGAGAGGCTGTACAGCTGGTTAAATTCCTGAAGGATATGCAGTAAACAAAATTTTAAAATAAAGGAGAACCGAAATGGGAAAATTTGTAGTAATTGGTGAAAGACTTTCAACCACTGCTCCTATTATCAACAAAGCGTTTACGGAGAGAGATCCGGAGCCGATTCTGAAAAGAGCGAAACAGCAGCTGGATGCCGGCGCTACTTATCTGGATGTAAATATCGGACCGGCTGAGAGCGATGGCGAGGATCTGATGAAATGGGCGGTTCAGCTGCTGCAGAGCGAATTTGACAACGTTCCGCTGGCATTGGATACGGCCAACATGAAAGCCATTGAGGCTGGTATTTCCGTATACAACCGTGCAAAGGGCAAACCCATCGTAAATTCCGCCGACGCTTCCGGAAGAATCGGATACCTGGATCTGGCTGCTGCCAACGATGCCATCTGTATCGCGCTTTGCAACGGCGAAGGCATTGCGAAGGACAACGACGAGCGTATGATGTACTGCCAGACCCTTCTGGAGAGAGGTATGGAGCATGGCATGGAAGCAGAGGATATCTGGTTCGATCCGCTGTTTTTGGTTGTTAAGGGTATGCAGGACAAGCAGATGCAGATTCTGGAGTGCATCAAGATGTTCAGCGATATGGGCCTGAACTCCACCGGCGGACTTTCCAATAACTCCAACGGTATGCCCAAGACCATTCGTCCCATCATGGATTCCGCTCTGGTAGCTATGGCTATGATGCAGGGCCTGACCTCTGCCATCGTGAACCCCAACGACCTGAGACTGATGGAAACCATCAAATCCTGCGACGTATTCAAGGGAAATACCCTGTATGCAGACTCTTATCTGGAGATTTAATTACAGAAAATTCAGAATGCGAAAAGACCGGTTACGGTTATCTTTTGCTGAGAAACGGAAGGGGGCTGCCGGAAGCGGCCCCTTTTTTAAACATCCACAGGTATGAAAGGACATTACTATGTATAAGGTAACATTTAAGTTTGAGGATGGTTCCCTGGTGGAAGCGTTTGCAGCTGAGGGAGAAAATCTTCTGGAGGTAGCGAGGAAAACGAATGTAGCTATCGACGCGCCATGTTCTGGAAATGCAGCTTGCGGAAAATGTAGAGTACAGCTTTTGAGCGGAGAACTGGAAGCGGAAAAGACCGCTCATATTACAGAAGAGGAGTATGCGCAGGGGTGGAGGCTGTCCTGTGTCAGCAAGGTAATTGCGGATGTGGAGGTAATGGTTCCGGATATTGCCTCGGCCTATAAGAGCAGAATGAAGATTGCGGACCTGGATTCTGCCAAGGAAGTGGAGATTTTTGAAAAAACAGAGTCAGATCTGAAGGCTGCCGGAATCAGCTTTGAAAATGATCTGGAAGTGGTTCGTGTGACCATGAATCCGCCGTCGCTGGATGATACGATGCCGGATATGGAACGGGTAACCTGGGCTGTGAAGGAAGTATGCCAGACAGAGCAGGTGAAGATTCCTTTTTATGTAATGAAAAAAATGGCGGAAACGCTTCGAACATATAATTTTGATGTACAGTGTGTAATCCGGAAGGGCAGCGGTAAGGTGGAGGTGCTGGATCTTTGCCCGCCGAAGGAAGAACTGAAGGTCTGCGGTATGGCGGTGGATATCGGCACCACCTCTGTGGCGGCGCTGCTTATCGACATGATTTCCGGAAAGATTCTGGCAAAGGCCTCCACCGGAAACGGGCAGATCCGGTACGGCGCGGATGTAATTAACCGGATAATTGAGTCGGTGAAGCCCGGCGGGAGAAAGAAGCTGCAGGATGCGGTGATAAAGGAGACGCTGAATCCCCTGGTGGCCCAGATGTGCCGGGCGGCGAAGATACGCCCCCAGATGATCTACCGGATGGCGGTGGCCGGAAATACCACCATGAATCACCTGCTGGTGGGCGTGGATGCCGACCCTGTCCGGATGGAGCCCTATATTCCCACCTTCTTTGAGCTGGAAAACATTTACGCCCAGGATCTGGGACTGAGCATATACCCCCATGCCCGGCTTATCATTGCGCCAAATATCGGCAGCTATGTGGGCGGTGATATTACAGCCGGTACCTTTGCCAGCAGCATCTGGAACAAGTCGGAGATGTCTCTGTTTATCGATCTGGGTACCAACGGCGAGCTGGTGTTCGGCAACGAGGAATTTATGATGAGCTGTGCCTGCTCCGCCGGGCCGGCCTTCGAGGGCGGCGACATCAGCTGCGGGATGCGGGCTACCGACGGGGCCATTGAGGCCTGTGTCATTGACAAGGAGACCATGGAGCCTGCTCTTTCCATCATCGGGGATGAGGGGCAGAAGGCAGTGGGTGTCTGCGGCTCCGGTATTATCGATCTGATCAGCGAGCTGTTCCGCTGCGGCATCATCAACCCCAAGGGCAAATTTGTCCGGGAGGGAGCACGCATCCGCCATGACAAGTACGGTATGGGCAGCTATGTGCTGGTATTTAAGGAGGATGCGGCGTCCGTCAAGGATGTGGAGATCAACGAGGTGGATATCGACAACTTCATGCGGGCCAAGGGCGCGATTTTCTCCGCCGTGCGGGTGATGTTAAACTCCCTGGATTTCACGGTGGATATGATAGACAATGTATATGTGGCCGGAGGAATCGGAAGCGGCATCAATATGGAAAACGCGGTAAATATCGGCATGTTCCCGGATATTCCCATCGAGAAGTTCCACTATATTGGAAATTCTTCTCTGTCGGGCGCTTACGCGATGCTGCTGTCTGGCCAGGCGGAGAAGAAGGTGGCGGAGATTTCCCGCAATATGACCTACCTGGAGCTGTCCAACGAACCCACCTATATGGATGAATTTGTGGCAAGCTGCTTCCTGCCGCATACGGACGCGACGCTGTTTCCGTCCCTGACCTTTAAATAAAAGGTGCAGCGGTTACTGTTCGGGGGAATGTTTTTCGTGTTTTGTTAATTACCCGGACGCAGGAAGAGGCGGGCGCGCAGGGCCACAAGCATCTGGAAAATAACTCCGGATACCAAGAAAATCTAAGAT
>CAMNQN010000006.1 GCA_946549155.1 uncultured Lachnospiraceae bacterium
TGCTTGTGGCCCTGCGCGCCCGCCTCTTCCTGCGTCCGGGTAATTAACAAAACACAAAGAACATTCACCTGAACAGTAACGCCAATACAATTTTTATTTCAAAAATAATATATTCTTCATTGACATTCCAGCCGTCCTAGTGTATTATGTGCTTAGAACACAGATACACAAATACACTGATGCAAGGAGGGACACATGGAATTTCAGGCTGCGCTTCCGATTTACCTCCAGGTAAAGACGATGATCAAGCGCGATATTGTTGCCGGCGTCCTGCAGCCAGGAGAAAAAATGCCGTCCGTCCGGGAGCTGGCGCTCCAGTTTACGATTAATCCCAACACGGTCAGCCGGGTATACCGGGAGCTGGAGGCGGAAGGGATCTGTTTTACCAGGCGGGGAATGGGAACCTTCGTGACGGAAAACCCCGGGATCGTAAGGCAGCTTCAGGAAGAAATGGCTCAGGAGCTGATGGCCCACTTTCTAAACGGCATGAACCAGCTGGGATTTTCCCGGGAAGAGGCTATTTTAATGATTAAGGAGAATTCAGAATGTTAGAATGTATGGAAATCACGAAAACCTACGGCAAAAAAACGGCAGTGGACCAGATATCCCTGCAGTTTCGGCCGGGTAAAATTTACGCGATGCTGGGGCCCAACGGCTCCGGTAAAACAACGCTGATGAAAATGGCTGTGGGCCTGGTAAAACCTAACTCCGGAGCTTTTTACTATGAGGGAAACCCGATAAACCGGGAAAGCCGGAAAAAAATCGCGTACATGTCCACAGAGCCGTATTTTTACACCTGGATGACCGTCAAGGATGTGGGACAGTATTACGCCGATTTTTTTGAGGATTTTTCTCCGGAAAAATATGCCTCGCTCATCCAGCGGATGGAGCTTTCCATGGATTTAAGGGTAAAATCCCTCTCCTCCGGTATGATGGCCAAATTAAAGATCGCCGTCACCATGGCCCGCCAGGCAAAGGTTTACCTGCTGGATGAACCCTTAAACGGAATCGATCTGCTGGCCCGGGATGTGATTATGCGCAGCGTGGTGGAGGCCGCCGCCCCGGACGTGACGCTGATCATCTCCAGCCATCTGGTGGATGAGCTGGAGCAGCTGGTGGACGCTGCTGTCTTTATAAAAAACAGCCATCTGATAGAGGTCTGTGAGGTAGAAGAGCTGCGGATTTCCCGGGGACAGTCCGTGGCGGACCGGTACCGGGAAATCTATGGACATGGAGGAACAGAAAGATGCTGAAGCTGATAAAATATGAATTTCGGAAAACCTTTCATTCTAAACTGATTATTCTGGCGTTCACCGCCCTGATGGAGCTTTCCTTTCTGGCCGGAGTTTTTCTGGACTGGGATAAGGGTCTGAAAATCGGTATAACAGGACTGCTGCTGTGCGCCACCATTGGCATTTCCTATATCGGTATTGAGAGTCTCATGGTGTTTCACCGGGACCTGAATACGAAGCAAAGCTATATGCTCTTTCTCACTCCCCAGAACAGCTACCAGATTCTCGGCGCCAAGGTGCTAGAAAACGGCATTTCCATCCTGCTGGCCGGCGCATTTTTCGCGGCGCTGGCTGCCATCGACTGGACCATCGCTTTGCTCCGAATCGGCGGCCTGCAGGAGCTTTTAAATCTGTTAAAACAGCTGTCCATCACCTGGAGAACGGAAATTTCCCTTTCCCCGTCAACGCTGCTGATGGCTTTCTTCAGCGCTCTGGCCTCCTGGCTCATGACCGTGGTCACCGGGTATTTCGCCATCGTGCTCAGCGCTACGATTCTTGCCGGGAAAAAATTCAGCGGCTTAGTCAGCTTCGTGTTTTTCCTGCTGCTGCTGTGGGCCTCCGGCATGCTGCTGGACCGCATCCCGGCCCAGGGGGATCTTTACTTCTGGCTGCTTATCCTCGGCTCCCTGGTGATCGACGCCGTAATGTACGTGATATCTTGCTGGATTATGGAGCGAAAATTAAGCGTCTAAGGAAACGCCGATTCATTCAGCATTTCCTTGGAACCTCCGGCGGATGTGCACGGATTTGCAAGAGAAATGGCTGCTTCGCAGTGCAAATCCGGCACGGGGCCGTCGCAAACCTTCCATGCGGCCGGTTTAAAGAATCCGGGGGAATCCCGGCATTTTAAACCGGCCCTTTGCGTTCCGCAATCATCCTTTCCTTCTCCTGGCGCTTCATCTTCTTAATCGCGCATTCCCGGCGCAGGGCCTCCTCCTTTGTCTCATATTCCTCATAATACACCAGCTTTGCCGGCCGACGGCTCCTGGTGTATTTGGCTCCCCGTCCGCTGTTGTGGACTTTTAACCTCCGCTCCAGACAGGTTGTCCATCCCGTATAAAGCGTATTATCGCTGCATCTTAAGATATATACAAAATTGCCCATACCCTTTTCCTGTCTATATATGTAAGGGCGACCCGCCAGGTCTGATTTTACTCCGGCCCCTCAGATCAGCCCCATCTATTATCAAGCAATCGACGAATCAGGTACTTTTCCAGCAAACCGGACACCCCAGACTCCTGAAAGCCTCCGGCCTGTTATAAACAAACGTAGTAAAACCTTCGATTGCGTACCTTTCGTCTGTGACAGAATGTGCCGGAAAGCAGCTTTCTTTCACACTCTGAGACGGCAACGCCCGCCGCCGGCAAATTTCTTGCCGATGCGGCGGGAGTTTTCCTCCGTCTACTCTATTATAAGCAGATTCCTGATTGTTGTGCATAGCAAAAGAAAAAATTTCTGCCTGTGCGCCAATTTATCAGTTACTGTTCCCTTCGTTCACAGCAACACGCTACGCGATGCACAGAAATTGTACCTTCGGTACAATTTCGCGCTGCTGCCCTCGGGATTCAGGTGCAATTCTGCACCTGAACACCTCGCGGAACAGTGGCGCCTGAACAGTAACATCTATCATTCCAGATAAAGAATCGGATCCATCGGCGTTTCATCCTTCGTCATGGCAAAATACAGGTTCGTACCTTCTTTACAGTAATACTTGGTGGGCTGGCTCACATATCCGATCAGCTCTCCCTCTTCCACCACGTCGCCCTCCGCCACCGTCAGCTCCTGCAGCTGGCCGTATTTTAATTTATATCCGTCGCCCAGGTTCATGGTCACCGTAGTGCCGGTCTCCTCATCGATGCCGATGCTCTCCACAATGCCCCTGGCGGAGGCCACCACCTGTGCGCCCTCATCACTGCCAATCACCAGCGCCGGATTATATTTATACTGCTGCAGCGTGGGAAAATATATACAGCCGTCCATGCTGTAATCCAGCACCACGTTTCCGGCCACCGGCCAGCGCATGGTGTCATTCTCCCCAAAGGTCACGGTAGGCAAAATCTCCGCCGTCTGAGCCGTCACATTCCCGCCGGAAATACTGGCCGCCATCATTTCCTCTTCCTCCTGAAGCTCCGTTTCCTCCTCCGGCGCCTCAGTCTCCTGGGCGATATCTCCGGAAGCGGAGGCCTCCAGGTCTGCCGTCATCTCCTCCAGATTCTGCGCGGCATCCAGAGTCACTGTGGTCGAATCCAGCGCGTTTTCCATCGCCTCGTCCACCTGGGGCGCGAAGCTTAAATCCTCGTTCGCCGCCACGTTATTCTCCAGGGCAGCCTGCTCCTGCGCCAGCTGTTCCTTTTCCTTCTGCGCCTGCTTCACCTGACCGGTGGCAAACAGTACAGAAAACGCCGCCACTCCCACCAGGCACAAACCAAAAATTGTTCCATTATTTTTTTTGTTCCAATTGAATTTAGAATCTTTTTTCTCCATACCTTTCACCTCTGTCTGTTTTTATGTGTTACAGATAGGGTTTCCAGATATGGAGAAAGTATTCATCCGTTCTACAGTCTGGGATACAAATTTTTTACGCTCAGGTACAGGTCATGAAACACCGCCTGCTTTTCACGGTAAATTTTTACATTTTCAGGAATAGGCTCCGTTACCCTGGGACTGTATTTCACAATCTGCCGGCAGGCGGCTTTCACATCCGGGTACACACCCACGCCCACCTCCGCCAGAATCAGCGCCCCCAGGCAGGCCTCCTCCTGGGTCTGCGTGGTATATACGGGCCGGTTCAGCATATCTGCCTGTATCTGTTTCCAGGTTTCTCCCTTGGCGGCGCCGCCGGACGCGATTAATTTTGTCTGCGCCAGCCCCATCTCGTCAAACACAGACCGGCACTCACAGAGATTGTACAAAACCCCCTCCATGGTGGCACGCACCAGATGTGCCTGCTCATGCTTCATTCCCAGTCCGAAATAAATTCCCCGGGCCTGAGGATCGTTAAAGGGCGTCCGCTCCCCCGCCAGATAGGGCAGAAACAGCAGTCCCTCGCTGCCTGCGGGAACCCTGGCCGCCTCCGCGTCCAGCCTGGAAAAGGGCCCGCTGTCTTTTAGCGCCTTATTCTTCAGCCAGCTTAAGGTATTCCCTCCATTCAGGGCCCCGCCCTGGAAAATCCAGGTGCCGGGAAGGCCATGGCACCAGGTCTGGCAGCACATCGTTTTGTCAAATACGGGATACTGCGTCACCACGGCCAGCTGGGCGGCAGTGCCGATATTGCAGGCCATGATTCCATCCTCCACCACGCCGTTTCCGATCATCTGGGCCGCGCAGTCGCCGGTGCCTGCCGCCACCGGGATACCTTCGGTTAACCCCAGCTCTCCGGCCGCCCAGCCGGACACCGTGCCAATAATCTCAGCAGACTCCCGCACCGGCACAAACAGGTCCGGGCTGATATCCAGCCGCTCCAGCAATTCGGTACACCACCTTCTGTTTTTCACAGAATAGGCCAGCGCTGCGCCCGCGTCACTGGGGTCCGTACACAGCGCTCCGGTGAGGCGGTAACGGATGTAGTCCTTGGGGGACATCACCCTGGCAATCTGATCATACGCCTCCGGATGATTCCTCTTCAGCCACAGGAGGGAACAAATCAGCATCCCCGCGCTTGGCCGGTTCAGCAGTTCCTCCTCCATCAGGCTGCCTGCCGCCTCATAGATCTCTTCCTTCTCCTTCTGGGACCGCTGATCCAGATGGATGATGGCGGGAAACACGCAGTTTCCCTCCCGGTCCACAGCCACCATGCCGTGCATTTGTCCGGAAAACCCAATGCCCCTGATTGCTTCCGGGGAAATATCCGACTGTTCCAGCGCCTGCCGGACCGCCTGTTTTGTACAGTCCCACCACTCCTCCGGTCTCTGCTGCGCATAGCCGATCTGCGGCGTTAAAACCTCATAGCCCACCTGGCCGATTGCCTTTGCGTTCCCCTCCGCATCCGCCAGAAGCACCTTGACACTGGAGGTTCCCAGGTCAATTCCCATGAAATATCCCATATACTCTCTCCTTCTCCTTCAAAGCAGCCGCATTCTGGCGCTGTCGGGCTCCCGCTTCGCCGTCAGCTGCCTTTTTTATTTACCACCTTTCTCACAGCCCCGGCAATGTCCGCGGCAGTAAGTCCGAATTTTTCCGCCAGGAACTTCCGGTCGCCCACCTCGCCAAAGCAATCCGGAACTCCGATCCGCAGGAAGGGAACCGCCCCTGCCTCCGCCAGAACCTCCGCCACCGCGGAGCCCAGACCGCCGATCTTATTGTGGTTTTCCGCCGTCACAATGGCTCCGGTCTCCCTGGCGCACCGAAGCACCAGCTCCTCGTCCAGCGGCTTTACCGTGAACATGTCCACCACCCGGACGCTGATATTTTCCTTCTGCAGCTCTTCGGCAGCCGTTATTGCTTCTGCCACCTCCACGCCGGAAGCAAGAATGGACGCGTCCGTACCCTCCCGCAGGATAACGCCCTTTCCGATCTCAAAGGTCTGTTTCTCTTCATAATAGCATATTTTTCCCTTCCTTGGGAAACGAATATACATAACTCCGTACTGTCCGGCCATTTTTTTCATGATTTCTTTTAGAAGATGGGGCTCCGCCACATCCAGAATCGTCATTTCCGGAAAGGAACGGTAGATACCCATATCCTCAAAGGGCATATGCGTTCCCCCGTTGGTTTCCGCCGTAATACCCGGGTCCGTGCCCACCAGCTTAATATTGGCGCGGTTATAACATCCGGAAAGGAAGGTCTGATCCGCACACCTCCTGGAAGTAAAGGTACCGAAGCTGTGCATGAAAGGAATCTTGCCCTTCACAGACATCCCCGCCCCCAGCCCCACCATGTTGGCCTCCATGATACCGATATCAAAGGCCTGCTTCGGATGGGAGCGAAACAGCCCGGTAGTACCGATGGCCCCGGCAAGGTCCGCCTCCAAATACACCACATCCGGATTCTCCTCCATCAATGCCTCCAGAGTCTCCGCAAATACTTTTCTCAATTCTTTATCGCTCGTTTTTATGCCTGCCATACTCTTTTCCCTCACCTTATGCTTCCTTTCCTGTTCCTTTTCCCCCATCATCCGCCTGCGCATCCAGCTCCTGATAAAAGGCTTCCAATTCCTCCCTGTTCACCGTGGTGGAATGGCAGTTCTCCATCTCCGCGTACTTTCTGACCCCCGCGCCCTTCACGGTGTGAAGCACGATCACAGAGGGCAGCTCCTTCTCCGCCCGGGCTTCCATGACAGCGTCATAAATCTGCCGGGTATCATTCCCGTTTTCCACGGAAATCACATGAAATCCAAAAGCCTCAAATTTTTTCTCAATGCTGCCCAGGCTGCACACCTGGTCGGTGGGCCCGTCCAGCTGTTTTCCATTGGCATCCACAAAGGTAATCAGATTCGTCAACCGACGGTGGGCCGTAAACAGTGCCGCCTCCCATACCTGGCCCTCCTCCAGCTCTCCGTCCCCCAAAATCAGGTACGTATAATTGGAGCTTCCGTTCAGCTGATCCGCGAAGGCAGCCCCCGCTGCCAGCGAGGCTCCCTGACCGAGGGATCCGGTGGTCATGTCCACCCCCGGCGTTTTCAGACGGTCCGTGTGACTGGGCAGAATCGTATTGTTTTTATTCAGCGTATCCAGAATCCCCTCATCGAAATAGCCCCTGGCCGCCAGCGCCGCATACATGGCCGGGCCGGAATGCCCCTTGGAGATCACCAGCAGATCCCGATCCTTCTTCCCCGGATCTGCCGGATCCACGTTCATTACGCATCCGTACAGCACCGCCAGCGTATCCGCAATGGATAAGGAGCCGCCCACATGACCTGTTCCCTTGGAAGCAATGGTCCGCAGAATATTTTTGCGGATCTTAATTGCCAGTAAATCCATTTCCTTCCTGTTAAAATCCATACTGTGTCATCCCTCCTGAAAGTTTTGATTGTTTTTGATCGTTTTTGTTTATTTATTCATTCTATCACAGATTTTGTCGAAATACAATGTATTATATTGAAATTATTTCGCTCATTTTCAATCATTTTTAGTTGACACACCGCCCCACATAACTTATAATTTGTATCAGCAAGGGAAACGCCCGACAGCGCCGCTGTCTTTTCAGGGCTTCACGTTCACTCACTTTATATATAGAAAGGAAACGATTCTATGACACATGCAGAAATTTTATCCAAAGTAGATCACACCTTACTGGCACAGACCGCCACCTGGGAGCAGATCAAGGCGCTCTGCGACGACGCGCTGAAATACAAGACCGCCTCCGTCTGCATTCCTCCCGCTTATGTAAAGAAAGCAAAAGAGTATCTGGGAAAAGATATGGCTGTCTGCACCGTAATTGGCTTCCCCAACGGAAATCACACCACAGAGGCGAAAATATTTGAAACCCGGGACGCTCTGGAAAAGGGAGCCGACGAGATCGATATGGTCATCAATGTGGGAGCGCTGAAGGCCCGGGACTACGACTACGTATTGAATGAGATTACGGAGCTGAAAAAAATCTGCGGAAGCAAAATTTTAAAGGTAATTATTGAGACCTGCCTGCTGACCGACGAAGAAAAGATCAAGATGTGCGAGCTGGTGACCAGGGCCGGCGCGGATTATATCAAAACTTCCACCGGCTTTTCCACGGGAGGGGCCACCTTTGACGACGTTGCCCTTTTTGCGAAGCACGTTGGGCCAAATGTGAAAATCAAAGCTGCCGGCGGCATCTCCTCTTTTGATGACGGAGAAAAATTTATTGAGCTGGGTGCGTCCCGCCTGGGCACCAGCCGGCTGGTAAAGCTTGAAAAGGCAAAGGCATAGCAAAAAAGCGGGGAGACGATTATGCTGGCACTGCAAAGACACCAAATGATACTGGAATATCTAAAAGCCCATGGCGCCGCCACCACAAAGCAGCTCAGCGAACTGACCGGAGGGTCTCTGGCTACCCTGCGCAGAGACCTGAACACACTGAGCAGCCAGGGCCTCTTAGTCAAAACCCACGGCGGAGCGCAGGCCTCCGCCGCAGAGCGGGCCTTTCCCGCCGATGTACCAGGTTCATCCCGGGCCAATCCTCCAAAAGCTGACCCCTTTCTCTCCTTTAAAGCTGCGATCGCGGGAAAAGCGGCCGAATTGATTGCCTCCGGTGACACTATTTTCATCGGAGCCGGGATGACCTGCAACCTGCTCTGCCGCTGTCTTAACGAGAAGGAGCCGGCACACCTGACTGTGGTGACCACCAATGTCACCGCCGTAATCGAACTGGCCCAGAACCCGAACATTTCCACCCTTCTTCTTGGCGGAAATATTCACACCGGCACCAACCATATCGAAACGCTGGACGAATATACGGTGTCGTCGCTGGAACAGCTCTACTTTGATAAAGCCTTTATCACCGTGGATGGCATTGACCGGACCTCCGGCTACTCCATCGTAAACCGGGCGCAGCTTCCTTTATATCATCATCTTTTAAAAAATTCCCAGGCGCTATACCTGCTGGCCAACGAGGGGAAATTCGATAAACGAACCTTTACCCACCTTTGCGGTCTGGATGATATCTCCCATGTTATCACCAATGCCTGCATTCCCGGAGAATATCTGGAGTATTACCGGGAAGCAGGGATAGAACTCATAATAGCTGAAGAATGAGAAAAGAAAAGCCCGCCGCACATCCATGTGCTCCGGGCTTTTCTTTTCCTGCATAACACAGTCTCTACTTTTGCATATTCGCGAATTTCGTATATCTTGGCAGCCAGGCCAGCTCCACGGTTCCGATGGGGCCGTTTCTCTGCTTTGCGATGATGACCTCCGCCACATCCTTGCGGTCGGTATCCTTATTATAATAGTCATCGCGGTACAGAAACATTACCACATCGGCGTCCTGCTCAATGGCTCCGGACTCCCGCAGGTCCGAAAGCATGGGCCGGTGATCGGGCCGCTGCTCCACCGCCCGGGAGAGCTGGGATAGGGCCACCACCGGCACCTGCAGTTCCCTGGCGATCTCTTTTAAGGAGCGGGAGATATCGGAAATCTCCTGCTGCCTGGACTCTGCTTTTTTGCTGCCCTGCATCAACTGCAGATAGTCAATCATGATGATGCCCAAATTATGCTCCAGCTTATATTTCCGGCACTTACTGCGCAGCTCCGCCACGGAGATACCCGGCGTATCATCGATAATCATATGGGAACGGCCAATGATTCCGGCTCCCTCTATCAGGTTCGCCCAGTCCGCATCGCTTAAATTTCCATTTCGCAAAAGCTGTGCATCCACCCGGGACTCAAGGGAGAAGAGACGGTTCACCAGCTGTTCCTTGGACATCTCCAGACTGAAAATCGCCACGGTAATGTCGTTCCGGAAAGCCATATGCTCCGCGATATTCAGCACGAAAGCCGTCTTTCCCATGGAGGGACGGGCCGCGATCAGAATCAGGTCTGAGGGCTGAAACCCAGAGGTCTTATAATCCAGATCGATAAAACCAGTGGCCAATCCGGTAACGCTGCCCTTGTTTCTGCTGGCCATCTCGATCTTGTCCAGGGCCTTCAGCACCACATCCTTGATGGGCACAAAATCATCTGTATTTTTTTTCTGGAGCACCTGGAAGATACGTTTCTCCGTATCCTCCATAATATCCTCCACCTTTTCCGTCCCCGCGTAGCAGGCGTTGGCAATATCTTCATTTACCTTGATCAATCGCCGCAGCAGCGCCTTATCCTGCACGATCTGCGCGTAGTAGCGCACATTGGCGGAGGTGGGGACCACAGTAATCATATCCCGTATAAATTCCAGGCTGCTGACTTCCGGCGGGGCATTCATTTCCTTCAGACGATCCTGAAGGGTAATCATATCCACCGGCTTTCCTTCGCCGTACAACCCGGTCATAGCGTCAAACAGCAAACCGTACTGTTTTTGATAAAAATCCTCGTTCGTCAGCAGCTCCTGGGCCACAGAGATAGCCTCCTGATCCAGCAGCATGGCGCCGATAACCGACTGCTCCGCCTCCACGCTGTGGGGCATGACCCGTTTAATCAGCGTTTCTTCCATTTATAAGCTCTCCACATTCACCTTCAGCTGTGCAGTAACCTTCGTGTGCAGCTTCACCGCCACATCCATGGTTCCCACATTTTTCAGAGGCGTGGTGATCATCACCTTTTTCTTGTCGATTTCCAGACCCAGCTGGTCCTTTACCGCCTCCGCGACCTCTTTATTGGAAATGGAACCGAACAGCTTTCCGCCCTCTCCCACCTTCACCTTCAAAGTGATGGAGGATTTCCCGATCTTTTCTCCCAGCTCCATGGCGGCTGCCAGATTTTCCGCAGCCACCTTCTCCTGATTCGCCCTCTGCAGCTTCAGGTCATTCCTGTTTTTCCCGGTAGCCTCCACACCCTGCTTCTTTTTCAGGAGCACATTTCTGGCATAGCCGTCGCTTACCTCCACGATTTCTCCCTTTTTCCCAACGTTTTTTACATCCTCCAGCAAAATTACTTTCATATTAGATAGCTCCTTCCTCTGTCATTTCTCTCAATACGTCTTTTACTTTCTGGACCGCTTCCTCCACAGTCACCCCGGAAAGCTGTGCTCCGGCAATATTAATGTGTCCGCCGCCGCCCAGACGCTCCATAATAATCTGAACATTGACCTCGTCAATGGACCTGGCGCTGATAAACACCCGCTTGTCATACTGGGTAATTACGAAAGAGGCCTTCACACCCACAATATTCAGCAGCTCGTTGGCCGCCTGGGCTCCCACCACATTGGGACTCTCAAGTCCCTGGGCAGGACAAATGCTGATCGCGTAATCATCCAGGTAGCTCTCCGCATGGCGCACCGCCTCCGCCCGGGCCTTGTAGCTGTCCATATCATCCCGCAGAGCCTTGCGCACCCGGGTCACATCCGCGCCGCAGCGCCTTAAAAACGCCGCCGCCTCAAAGGTGCGCACGCCGGTCTTGGCCACAAAATTATTCGTATCAATGATAATACCCGCATACATACAGTCCGCCTCCAGCCCCTTTGGCCGCACGCTCTCCTCGAAATACTGCAGGATTTCCGCAATCATCTCACAGGCGGAGGAGGCGGAGGGCTCAATGTAGGACAGATCCGCATGCTCAATCTTCTCCGTGGTTTGTCTGTGATGGTCCACCACGATAACGGTTTGCGTCTGGGTCAAAAGCTCCCTGCACTCCGTCATGCTGGGCCGGTTCGTATCCACCGCAACCACCACGGTGTTATTGTCCACCAGCTCCATGGCCTTCTCGTGGCTGATAAACATATCTTCCTCATACTCCCGGCTCTCCTGGAACTGATTCACCCAGGAGCGGATGCTGCTGTTCACTTCACCCAGCACAATATGGGCCTGCTTGCCCACCGTCCGGGCTCCCCGGTAAACGCCCACACAGGCGCCCAGCGAATCCATATCCGTGATCTTATGTCCCATAACTACCACGGTTTCCTTGGTGAGCATAATCTCCCGCATAGCCTGGGCCTTCACTCTGGCCTTCACCCGGGTATTTCTCTCATTTCCCTGGGACTTTCCGCCAAAGAACGCCATCTTGTCATTATCCTTGACCACTGCCTGATCGCCGCCCCGGCCCAGAGCCATCTCCATAGCGCTCCGTGCGAACTCGTAATTCTGCAGATAACCGCTGCCGTTCACACCCATACCGATGCTGATGGTCATTCCCGCCTCATTGCCAATATTAATCGTCTTTACGCCCTCCAGAATGGAAAAGCGGTCCTCCTCCAGCGCATCCAGACTCTTCTGATTCATAATCACCAGATACTTGTCCTTCTCCAGCTTCTTCACCAGGCCCTCCATGGCGGAGAAATATTTATTAATCTTCCGGTCCACCAGCACATTCAGCAGAGACTGATGCACCTCATCCACCCGGTCCATGGCTTCCTCGTAATTATCAATATAGACCAGGCCCGCCACCGGCCGCTGCTCCCGGTTTTCCTTAATATAACGCTTCAGGTCCGTCTCGTCAAAGAGATATACCATATAGAGGTAATCGTGCTCATTCTCCTGCTCCACCAGCTCCACATCATCCAGCAGCTCGTCCAGTGAAATCTTCTGAATGCGGGCCCGAAAGCTCTGCTCCTTATACTCAACGGCCAGATCCCTGTCCCATCCGTCGCCTGGCAGGACGCCCCGGCTGATCTCCGGAAACAGCGTGGAAATATTTTTCCGGTATCCGTTGCTCTTGCCTGTCAGCTCATACATCTGGTCATTCATCCACATAATCCGGCCATCCGGCTCCAACAGGGCGGAGGGGATCTGAAATTCCTGTAAAATCACCTTCTGCACCTGGGCATAGCTAATGGCAAAATCCACCAGCTCCCGCAAAATCTTCGGCTTATAGTGGAAATACAGCCACAGCACCACCAAAAAATACGCCGCTGTAAAAGCCAGCGTAATCAGTCCTGCCCGGTAGTCAATCCAGAAAAGCGCAATCGCCAATACAAATAAGGTAAGCGCCAGCACCACGTTCCACTGCCAATGAATTTTCAGATGGCCACTATACTTCGCTTTAAATTTCGTTTTCATTGTTTTCTCCCTCTCAAATTACCAGGAGTAAAATACTCTAATATTTAAATTTTACCACATATCAGGGAATTAGGAAAGAAGAAGGTGAAAAAAATAAGGGGACGCAGGATGAGTCGGGGCCCATGGCCATATACATCTGAAAAACATCTCCAGATGCTTGTGACCCTGCACGCCCGCCTCTTCCTGCGTCCTGATAATTAACAAAACCCGTTAAAATTTAAATACCGCCACACCATAGGCCGGCAGGTCATAGGCGAAGGAGCAGGGCTTTCCGTCGCACTCTCCCTTTACCGCCTTGTACACCTCCGGCTGAGTCTTTCCGCTGCCGCCGTACTGGGCATCGTCACTGTTAAGCACCAGCTTGTACTGCTTTCTCCGGTCCACGCCCACCCGGTAATCCGGACGCGCCACCGGCGTGAAGTTGATGACAAAGAGCAGGTTGTTCTTTCCGTCGGCGGTATGACGCATAAAGCTGAAAATGCTGCGGTCACCGTCGTTGGGATTTATCCACTCAAAGCCCTCCGGTACGCCGTCGGCCTTATACATGCAGGGGGTCTTGGTGTAGAGATGCAGCAGATCCTTCACAAAATTCTGCATCTGCTGATGCCTCTCCTCCGCCAGCAGGTACCAGTCCAGCTCTCTGGCCTCGCTCCACTCCTGGAACTGGGCGAAATCCTGGCCCATAAACAGCAGCTTCTTGCCCGGATGTCCGAACATAAACGCATAGCCCGCCTTCAGATTCGCAAATTTGTCGTCGTAGAGTCCGGGCATTTTGTTGATCATGGAACATTTCAGATGCACCACCTCGTCATGGGACAGCACCAGGATATATTGCTCTGAGTATGCGTAGGTCATGGCGAAGGTCATCTTGTTATGGTTGTATTTGCGGAAGTAGGGGTCCAGCTTCATGTACTCCAAAAAGTCATGCATCCAGCCCATGTTCCACTTCATGGTAAAGCCAAGGCCGTCCTCCTCCGGCTTTCCCGTCACCTTGGGCCAGGCTGTGGATTCCTCCGCAATCATCATCACGCCCGGATGCCTGCCGTGAATCACGCTGTTTAAGTGCTTGAAAAATTCTATCGCCTCCAGATTTTTATTCCCGCCGTATTGATTGGGCACCCACTGACCGTTCTGACGGCCATAATCCAGATACAGCATGGAGGCCACGGCGTCCACCCGCAGGCCGTCCACATGGTACTGCTCCAGCCAGAACAGCGCATTGCTGATGAGGAAATTTTTCACCTCATTTTTCCCGTAATCAAATACCTTGGTACCCCAGTCGGGATGTTCCCCCTTGCGGGGATCCGCGTACTCATAGACGCAGGTGCCGTCAAATTCCGCCAGGCCGTGGGCGTCTCTGGGGAAATGGGCCGGTACCCAGTCCAGAATCACGCCGATATTATTTTTATGGAAGTAATTCACCATCCAGGCAAAATCCTCCGGTGTGCCGTAGCGGGAGGTGGGCGCGAAATAGCCCGTCACCTGATAGCCCCAGGAGCCGTCAAAGGGATGCTCCGCAATACCCATCAGTTCCACATGGGTGTAGCCCATTTTCTTTACATAATCCGTCAGAGCGTAGGCGAACTCCCGGTAATTGTAAAAGCCAGGCTCGTCCTCCTCATGGGGATGTTTTCTCCAGCTTCCGGGATGCACCTCGTAAATGGCAACCGGTCTCTCCTCCGGCTGAAATTCCGCCTGCTTTTTCATCCACGCGGAATCACTCCAGCTCATTCCCGATATATCGGTAACCACCGATGCAGTGCCGGGCCGAAACTCCGCCGCGTTGGCGTAAGGATCTGCCTTGTACAGCCGCCGTCCATCCCTGGTCAGCACCAGGAACTTATACAGGTCTCCCGCCTTAGCCTCCGGCACAAACAATTCATAGATTCCTAACGGGTCCAAGCGCTTCATGGAATGACTGGCCTCGTCCCAGTCGTTGAAGCTTCCGATCAGCTGCACCCCCGCTGCGTTGGGCGCCCATACCGCAAAGTGAATGCCCTTTTTTCCCTTCCTTTTGGAGGGATGCGCCCCCAGCTTTTTATAAATATCGTAATGCACCCCCTGCCCAAACAGATACTGATCCAGCTCTGTGATAAATTCCGGCGCCGCCTTTGCCGCAGCCCGTTTTCCCGTGCCTCCCCCTGCTGTCTTTCTCCCGGATGTCGTTCCTTTCTTTACCGCTTCCTTCTTCCTCATCCTTTTTTCCTCTCGAAATGAAATATTTATTTATGAAAAAATACCATACATAAATTGATCCACAATACCGCGCACCTGCTCCCGGCTCACCGTGCTCTTCCCGGTCTTCTTATCAAAGCTCAGCACCAGATACTGATTCACCGCCCCGATATAACTGATGGCGAACTGCTTCTGACGCCCGTTCATGTTACCCAGCTCCCAGGAGCAATCCTTAAAAACCCTGATCACCGTCTCGTAAAAGTGCTCATAGTAGGGCCTCGCTGTCTGGTAGGCTTCGTTCTCCCTGGCGGAATAGAACAGCGCCATAAGCAGCATATAAAACCGGTACTCCTCCCTGAAAAAATCATAATACACGCCCCCCAGCTCATACAGCTTAGACCGGATATCCCCCGGCCTGTTCACCACAGATTCCAGCTCCGGAATCAGCCGTTCAAACTTCGTATCAAGAATCGCCTTCAGAAGGCCCCTCTTGCTGCCAAAATAATAATAGAGCGTCGGCTTCGTGACGCCCGCCCGCTCCACAATCTCCTGGACTCCCGCGGCGTCATACCCTCTGGAATAAAACAGTTCTTCCGCGCACTGCATGATCCGCTCCCTGTTTTCCATGAAAAGCCTCCCCTCTAACTGCTGTTTATCTGTATTTTACCGTTCGGTATATAAAAAGTCAACCTATACTTTGCTTCCATTGGTAAGATCTGGAGGCAGGCCGATTTCCTGTAACATTCACCAACTTTTTTCCCGAATGGGCGCGACTTTTGTCACTTATCCCAAATTTCTTTTTGGTTCTTCACTTTCGTTTGACAACCCTCTTTTCCGTTGATACAATTCATGGTATAGAACTATTGTTTTGCTGATATAGGTCTGGGGAAGATGGTCCAGACGTTTCTACCGCACGCCGTTCAGATGCGACTATTGGTTGAACACGAATGATCGCCCAGGGCAAACATACTTTTTGTATGTCTGCCTTATTTATTTTTCTTTCCCTCTCCGGTATATCACCCCACGCTGCTGTTCGCTCCATGCAAAGGGCCTCTGGCCCCGTCTGTAAACGGCAGCTATCCCATTCACCTGTGTAGCTGTTTCCGGCACGCTCACCGAAAATCACATCCGGTCCCCGGGGAAGCTACCGCTTACCTATTTAAGGAGGAGAAAAAATGAACTTATTCAAGAAATTTGCCGTTCTGGCCACCACCGCAGCCATGGCCTGCGGAGCCGCTTTCGCAGCAGACGCCGCGGAACCCATCGCCAAGGAAGATCTGAAGGTGGGTATCATCTACATCGGCGACGAACAGGAGGGCTACACCTACGCGCACATGCTCGGCATCGACGCGATGAAGGAAGCCTGCGGCTTATCCGATGACCAGGTAATCGCCAAATATAATATCCCCGAGGACGAGAGCGTTTATGACGCCGCTGTGGACCTGGCTGAGCAGGGCTGCCAGATCATCTTTGGCAACAGCTTCGGGTTTGAGGACTACATGATTCAGGCTGCCACCGAATATCCGGATGTTCAGTTCTGTCATGCCACCGGCTATCAGGCCGCTTCCTCCGAATTGGAAAATATGCACAATTACTTCACTTCCGTTTATGAGTCCCGTTATGTCTCCGGTATCGTGGCTGGTATGAAGCTGGCTGAGCTGTACGGCGAGGACACCGATTCTAAGATCGGCTATGTGGGCGCTTACTCCTACGCAGAGGTAATTTCCGGCTACACCGCCTTTTACCTGGGTGTAAAATCCATCTGTCCTAACGTGACCATGGAAGTAAAATACACCGGTTCCTGGGCAGATCAGGCACTGGAAAAAGAGACTGCCGAGGCTCTGATCGCGGACGGCTGCGTATTGATTTCCCAGCACGCGGATACCACCGGAGCTGCCGCCGGCTGTGAGGCCAACGGTGTATACGATGTAGGCTACAACGTATCCATGCTGGATGCCGCTCCCAA
The DNA here is from genome assembly GCA_946549155.1 of uncultured Lachnospiraceae bacterium. Classification (GTDB taxonomy): domain Bacteria; phylum Bacillota; class Clostridia; order Lachnospirales; family Lachnospiraceae; genus Merdiplasma. The sequence goes on from CAMNQN010000006.1 coordinate 16,994, forward strand.
CCACGCACTGACCTCCGCCTCCATCAACTGGGGCCCCTACTACACCTACGCAGTGAACTGCATGATAAACGGCGAGACCATTGATACCGACTGGTGCCAGGGCTACTCTGAGGGCGCTGTGGCCCTCACAGAACTGGGCACTGCCTGCGCGGAAGGCACACAGGAAGCGGTGGACGCTGCCTGGGCTGCTATCGCGGACGGTTCTCTCCACGTGTTTGATACCTCCACCTGGACGGTAAACGGTGAGACTGTTACCTCCACCGCCACCGACGATCTGGCAGAGACCTACTATGGCACAGAGTACATCAGCCCGGACGGCTACTTTATGGAATCTGAGCTGGCCTCTGCTCCTTCCTTCGCCTTCATCATTGACGGCATTACGGAGCTGAATCAGGTATATTAATTCATCTACCATAGTACGGGGGGCTGCGCAAAATAAAGGGAACGAATTTTTAATATCCGTCTCCCGCATTTCGCGCCGCCCCCCGTGTTTCATCTCAAATTATAGTTACTGTTGCTCCGTTCACAGCAGCAGCTGCGCGGACCAGCGGCATCCGGACAGTAACAAATTATAACTTGCATAAGGAATCCTATTATGTCTGAAAACGCGATTGAATTAAAAGGTATCTGCAAATATTTCGGGAAGGTAACCGCCAACGACAATATTTCCCTGACCGTTAAGAAGGGGGAAATCCTCTCCCTCCTGGGGGAAAACGGCAGCGGCAAGACGACGCTGATGAATATGCTCTCCGGTATCTATTTCCCGGATAAGGGGCAGATTCTTGTGGACGGGGAGGAAGTAACGATCCGCTCCCCCAAAGACGCTTACCGGCTGGGAATCGGCATGATTCACCAGCATTTTAAACTTATTGACATTTTTACCGCCGCGGAAAATATTATTCTCGGACAGGAAGGCCAGTCCCAGATCATCAATCTGAAGGCGGTGACCGCGGACATTGAAAAGCTGATTCACCGATACGGTTTCCAGCTGGATTTAAATAAGAAGATCTACGACATGTCCGTGTCGGAAAAACAGACGGTGGAGATCGTAAAAATGCTGTACCGGGGCGCCAATCTTCTGATTCTGGACGAGCCCACCGCTGTGCTCACGCCCCAGGAGACGGAGCATCTCTTCGGCGTGCTGCGGAACATGAAGCAGGATGGAAAAGCGATCATCATCATTACCCACAAGCTTCACGAAGTGCTGTCCATCTCCGACCGGGTTTCCATCCTGCGCAAGGGCGCATATATCGGAACGGTGGAGACAAAGGACGCCACGGAGCAGTCTCTGACGGAGATGATGGTGGGGGAAAAGGTTTCTCTGAATATTGACCGTCCTACGCCCCACAACACCAGAAAATGCCTGGAAGTGAAACATCTTACCTGCATAAATAAATACGGGGTAAAGGCCGTGGATAATGTAAGCTTCACTGCCCTGGGCGGCGAAATCCTGGGCATTGCGGGAATTGCCGGCAGCGGACAGAAGGAGCTTTTAGAGGCCATCGCCGGACTGCAGGAAGGAGACGGCAGTATCCTGTTCACAGATCCCGCCACCGGCGAGGAGGAAGAGCTGCTGGGAAAGGATCCTCTGGAAATCAAAAAAATGGGCGTTTCTTTAGCCTTTGTACCGGAGGACCGCTTAGGCATGGGGCTGGTGGGCGATATGGGAATGCCGGGAAATATGATGATCCGCAGCTACCGCAACGGAAAATCTGCCCTGCTGGAGCAAAGAGGCCCCAGGCAGCTGTCCGAAAAGGTGAAAGAAGAGCTGGAGGTAGTCACCCCCAGCATCAGCTATCCGGTCCGCCGTCTCTCCGGCGGCAACGTGCAGAAGGTTCTGGTGGGACGGGAAATCTCCAACTCCCCCAAGCTGCTCATGACCGCCTATGCGGTGCGGGGCCTGGACATCAATACCTCCTACGCCATCTACCATCTTTTAAACGAGCAAAAAGAGAAGGGCGTGGCCGTGGTGTACGTGGGGGAGGATCTGGATGTGCTCCTGGAACTCTCCGACCGTATCCTGGTGCTGTGCGGAGGCCGGGTTTCCGGTATCCTGGACGCCCGGACCGCCACGAAGGAAGCGATCGGACTGTTGATGACAAAACATGGGGAGGAGAACTGATATGGCTGCACCGAAACAAAAAGAACCCTTTGTCCGCATTGTAAAGCGGGATTCCATTTCGCTGGGAAAATCCGTCGCCATCCGGATCGCGGCGATCCTGCTTTCCCTGGCCTTCTGCGCCGTGCTGATTTATTCTATCACCCACAGCAATCCCGTACAGGTTTACCGCAGCATGATGGACGGTGCCATCGGCACCGGACGGCGCACCTGGAATACCCTGCGGGATACTATGATTCTGCTGGTTACCGCTCTGGCCATCACCCCGGCATTTAAGATGCGTTTCTGGAATATCGGGGCGGAAGGACAGATCCTGGTGGGAGGCATCGCCACCGCCGCCGTTATGCGCTACTGCGGCAATTCCATGCCCACCCTGCTGCTGTTTGCCCTGATGATTCTGGTGAGCCTGGCTGCCGGCCTGATCTGGGGACTGATCCCCGCCATATTCAAGGCCCGCTGGAATACCAACGAGACACTGTTCACCCTGATGATGAACTACATCGCCATCCAGCTTACCTCTTTTTTCAGCATCGCCTGGGAGGCGAAAAAGGGCAGCGGCAATATCGGCACCATCAACCAGAAAACCCAGGCCGGATGGATCAGCACCTCCTTCCTGCCGGATATATTCGGAAATTTCAACTACAGCATCAACGTCTTTATCGTGCTGACACTGACGGTGCTGATGTTTATTTACCTGCAATACACGAAGCATGGCTATGAGATCGCCGTGGTGGGACAGAGCGAAAATACCGCCCGCTACGCTGGAATCAATGTAAAAAAGGTGATCCTGCGTACCATGGCGCTCTCCGGAGCTATCTGCGGCTTCGCCGGATTCCTGCTGGTAAGCGGTTCCTCCCACACCATCTCCACCAGCACCGCCGGAGGCCGGGGCTTTACCGCCATTATCGTCTCCTGGCTGGCGAAGTTCAATCCTTTCGTCATGATTTTGATTTCCTTTTTCCTGGTATTCATGGGCAACGGGGCGACCCAGATCGCCAGTGAATTTCAGCTGAATGAATCCGCCTCTGAGGTTATCACCGGCATCATCCTGTTCTTTATTCTGGGCAGCGAATTTTTCACCAACTACCGGCTGATCTTCGGAAAACACAGAAAGGAGGCCAACGAATGAGTTTTTTGTGGGCTGTATTCAAAGGCATTTTTTCCGTGACCTTCGTCCAGAAGGCCATCACTCAGGGCATCCCGCTGCTGTTTGGAGCCACCGGGGAGATCGTTACGGAAAAATCCGGAAACCTGAACCTGGGCACCCCCGGAATCATGTACATGGGCGCCATCGGCGGCCTGGCGGGAGCTTTCCTCTATGAAACAGGCACTGAAGCTCCAAACGGCCTGATCGGAATCCTCTGCGCCATCCTGGGAAGCCTTCTGTTTTCCCTGGCGGGGGCGCTGATCTACAGCGTGCTGACCGTCACCCTGAGGGCCAATCAGAACGTGACCGGCTTAGCCCTCACCACCTTCGGCGTGGGCCTTGGAAATTTCCTGGGAGGCTCCTTCTCCAAAATCACGGGAACCGCCGGACAGATCACCGTATACACTACAGGCCAGACCTTCCGCACCAGGATCCCGTTTTTGTCCGACCATCTGGGCATTGTGGGAGACCTCCTGTTCTCCTACGGTTTCCTCACCTACCTGGCCATTGTCATCGCCCTGCTGGCCTCCTGGTTTCTCACCAGAACCCGCATCGGCCTGAATCTGCGGGCCGTAGGCGAAAACGCTGCCGCCGCCGACGCAGCCAGCATCAATGTCACCCGGTACAAATACCTGGCCACCTGCATCGGCGGCATGATCAGCGGCCTGGGCGGTCTGTACTTTGTCATGGAGTATCTGGGCGGCACCTGGCAGAACAACGGCTTCGGCGACCGGGGATGGCTGGCTGTGGCGCTGGTAATCTTCGCGCTGTGGAAACCCGCCCGGGCCATCTGGGGCTCTATCCTGTTTGGCGGACTCTATATCCTGTTCGCCTACGTGCCCTTAAGCCAGTCCATGCAGGAAATCTTCAAGATGCTTCCCTACGTGGTAACCATCCTGGTGCTGGTGATCTCCAGCCTGCGGAACAAAAAAGAGAATCAGCCTCCTGCAGGGCTGGGACTGCCCTATTTCCGCGAGGAACGTTAAAAAGACTCTGATTCGTTCAGCATTTCCCCGGAATCTCCGGTGAATGTGCACGGATTTGCGAGGGAAACCCTTCCTCTCTTCCCGGCTGTTCCGGCGCACTGTCGTGTCCGGGAAGGCCGCCGCGGTTTAGCTCCTCCCTCCGCACCCTGTCATTTTCAATCCACTCATCCAGCAGCAGAGGCGTATAGTCCGAGAACATGCAGAAGCAGTTGATCATATGGCAGGGAATATGCTGCAGCCCCTCCTGCCCCTTTACCGGGCGGAGGCTGCCGCGGGTAATATTCTGGAACCGGTGCACTAAAATCTCATCATAAGTATTGTGCACATGGCCGTAAAGCATATAGGTACGGTCAGAGCCGTCCTTCTTTTTCCGGTACTGCCCGTTATAACAGAAGATGGGATAGTGGCTCAGAATTACCTTCCGCTTATTATCATAAATCTCCGCATAGGGCCTGATCCATTCAAAACGGCCGGCGTCAAAGTGTTTGTCTCCCAGAAACCGGTCATGATTTCCCTGAATCAGAAAAAGCCTTCCGTTAAGCTGCTCTGTAATGGCATTGGTGGCCTTCCCTCCGCCCACGGACAAATCCCCCAGGATCACCACCTCATCGTTGGGCCGCACCTTCCGGTTCCACCGCCCGATCATATAGCGGTGCATTTCCTCACAGTCGGCAAAGCCCCGGCAGTCCATATGCTCATTTAAGCTCAGATGATAAAAATGCAGATCCGAAATATAGTACCGCATCCCTCTTTAACTCTCCGCGTAACGCTTCAGAATCCCCAGCATCACCTGCACAGAAAGGTCCATCCCCTCCGCGGTAATATGCTCATAGGGGCCATGAAACGCGTAGCCGCCGGTTCCCAGATTCGGGCAGGGCAATCCCCGGAAGCTTAACTGCGCGCCGTCCGTGCCGCCCCGCACCGGAGAGATGTCTGGTTCCATACCCAGCTCCCGGATCGCCGCCTTTGCGTTGTCAATCAGATGCCTGCAGGGCTCCACCTTCTCCGCCATGTTCCGGTACTGCTGATGGATTTCCACCTTCACCGTTCCCTCTCCATACTTTTCATTCAGAAGCTTCTCAATATGGCGCAGCGTCGCCTGACGCGCCTCAAAGCAGGCTGCGCTGTGATCCCGGACAATATATTCTATCCTTGCCTGCTCCACATTTCCCTCTATGCTGCAAAGGTGAAAAAATCCCTCATACATCTCCGTGTCCCTGGGCGTTTCCCCTGCGGGCAGCATACGGTTAAATTCCATCGCCACCAGCGCTGCGTTCACCATGGTATTCTTGGAGGATCCGGGATGAATGTTATAGCCGGTGATCTCCACCCGCGCCCCGCAGGCATTAAAGTTTTCATACACGATCTCATTCTCGCTGCCGCCGTCCACCGTGTAGGCATACCTGGCGCCAAAGCCCGGGATATCAAATTCCGCCGCTCCGCTGCCCACCTCCTCATCGGGAGTAAAGGCAATGCACACCTTTCCGTGAGGCATCGAACCCTTCAGCAGCGTCTCCGCCAGCGTCATAATCTCCGCGATGCCCGCCTTGTCATCCGCCCCCAGCAGCGTAGTGCCGTCCGTGGTGATGAGTGTTCTTCCTGCTAACCCGGCCATATGAGGGAACTTTTTCACCTCAATAACCTTCCCGCTGTCCCCTAAAACCACGTCACCGCCGTCATAATTTTCCTGTATCTGAGGATTCACATGCTCCCCGCAAAAATCCGGAGCCGTATCCAGATGGGCAATAAAACCGATGGCAGTTTTCTCCTCATAACCGGGAGTGGCCGGAATCGATCCGTACACATAGCTGTTCTCCCCCACTCTGGCATCCCGAATGCCCATGTCCTTCATCTCTTCCACCAGCAGCTTCGCCAGGTCCATCTGACGGGCCGTGGTGGGCACCGTGGTGCTGTTCTCATCACTGGTGGTGTAAACTCTTACATAATTTAATAATCTCTCGTATGCTCGCATAGCCTTTCCTCCATCTATTCTGATTCTGCTTTTCCTTTTCTCCCAACCTTCAGCGTCCGCAGATATTCCTTCCGCTCATCACTGATGCGGCAGCTCTCCACCGCCTTCTGAATGCTCTTGTTCTGGATCCAGGGATCCAGCGTCCGGCTTTCTATCAGCGGAAGCGTCGTTTCATACTGCTTAATCAGGGCAAAGCTGAAATACCAGGCGATTGCCATATTGATATAATACTCCTCCCTGTGGATATCCGCAACCAGCCCCAGCATTTCCGGCCGAAACTCCTCATCCAGGAAAAACTGGAGCATACTCACCACCGCAAACCGGACTGTGTACTCATGCTCACTCTTTATCCACCCCTGAAGCTTCTCATATACTTCTGACGGATGCTTCTTAAAAATCTTGGGGGAAATCGTGTCACACACCGCCCAGTTATCCACAAAAGGCAAAAACTCCTCCAGATAGCCCATCACCTGCTCATAGCTTTCCTTCAGCTCCCCGATCATATACCCATGCAGGACATTTTCCTCCTGGTAAAAATGAGGCAGCTCCCTGCTAAATTCCTTCCACGCCCCGGTTTTCACCAGCTCCTTTGCGTATTTCCGAAGTGCCGGCATACGTACGCCAATGATACGCTCCTTGGGGACATTCGGAATCAGCTTCGCATGAAAATCCCTGTATTTCAAATCCTGTAATTCAAACAGACGTACTCTGATCTCCTCCATGCCCACTTCTCCTCTCCTGATTTTAGCTCATTCTATAGCGTCTCTCCACATTTCCCGGATTCCAACGCTTTCACCGTTAAATCCCGCACCACTTCCCCGGCCATCATCAGTCCCGCCACGGAGGGCACAAAGGCAATACTGGCCGGGACTCTTTCCCGAAGCACCGGGGGCTCGTCGGAATAAACCACCTTCAGCTGCTTCACTCCCCGGTCCTTCAGCTCCCTGCGCATCACCCTGGCCAGCGGGCAAACGCTGGTCTTATAAATATCCGTCACCCGAAACCGGGAAGGGTCCAGCTTATTTCCAGCTCCCATACTGCTGATGATGGGAGTGCCCGCCGCCTGGGCACGCAGTACCAGCTCCAGCTTCGCCGTCACCGTATCCACCGCATCCACCACATAGGAGTATCGGGAAAAATCAAAGGTATCCGCCGTCTCCGGCAGAAAAAAGCAGCTTCTCAGCTCAATCTCCGCCTCCGGATTAATCTCCAGGATGCGCTGCCGCATCGCCTCCGTCTTTTCCATCCCCAGCGTCTTTACCGTAGCGACAGCCTGACGGTTCAGGTTACTCATAGCCACCCGGTCGCTGTCCACCAAAACAAAATGGCCTATACCGCTGCGGGCCAGCGCCTCCGCGGCATGACCTCCCACGCCCCCCAGGCCAAAAACGGCCACCCGGGCTTCCCGCAGCGCCTCCACCGCTTCCTCCCCGATCAGGGTTATCGTCCGGGAAAGGGCCTCCCTGCGGCTGTAGCTTCCGTGGGCTTCTCTCCCTGCATCCCTGCACGCCGTGTCAGAGCCGCCGAACTGCCCCTTTTTTTCCAGCTTATCCAAATTCCTCACCTGCCAAATCTATCCTGATTTTCTGCTATCGTCTGTGCTGTCCTCCACAAATGCGTCTCACAGGCGATAACCGACTTTTTCCATTTTACCATGTCCGAACCACCGCCACAAGGGCAGATTGTTTTTGCTATGTTCGTGTTTGGTTAATTTGCAGGACGCAGGAAAAGACGGGGCCAGGCGGGCAGATCCCGCTGGAAAACTGCTCCGGATACAAGAAACGCTGGGATGGAACCGCCCTCCGCTTCCGCCTTTGTTTTAAAACCTCTCTTATTTTTCTTGTGGCTCACGCCCTGCCAGTCCTTATAGTAAAACTGGCAGCGCCACATTTTCCCGTCTCTCGTTGCCGACATAAAAGCCCGCCTCTCCTACATGGCTACGGTCAGACCGTAGAATTTTTCCTCAAAGTATTTTGTCGGAACCTTGCCACAGATTGTCCGATAACCTTTTACTTTCAATTCTTCATTCAGTCCCCGGATAATCTTGTAGGCATAGCCTGTTGACACGCCAAGCATTTCTGCCGTTTCCTCTGCTGTTACATATATTTTTTTCGTTTTCTCCATTCATTGTCCTCCTGTTTTTTATATTAGGGATTTTTGTCCCTTTCTTGTGTTTTGATTATATAGGCTCTTTTGTCCCTTGTTAATATATTTTTCAGATTTTATTTGCTTATTTTAGCCACATATGTTAGGATACAAATATCCCTATTTTTTATATTATCAACATTAAAGGAGTTGTCCTATGACAGCAGGAGAGAAAATTAAGACCTTCCGAAATATCCGGGGAATTTCACAGAATATGCTGGGGGAACTGGCAGGTATAGACGGAACCACTATCCGCAAATATGAGTTAGGAAGCCGGAACCCCAAGCCCGATCAGCTTTTAAAGATTGCCAACGCTCTGGGGGTGAGTATCAATGTCTTTACAGATTTTGATATAGAAACCGCTTCCGATGTTCTTACTCTGCTTTTCAAAATGGACGAACAGATAGATATGGAAATTGACGGGGAAAAGGATAAGGACGAAAATCTTATTCCAGACACGATATATATTCGTTTTAAGCACCCGGAAATCAACAACCGCCTTGCCAAATTTGCAAAAGCCAAGAAATTGCAGGCGAATCTGATTGCTTCCAAAGACGCATTTCCAAGCGAGGAAGCCTTTCAGCATGAAGTCGAACAGATGAATGAAACTTGTGAGCAGATTAAGCAGCATTTAGTTGATACAAATAAAGTTGTGAAAAAGGGAACTTCTGGTATCGCTGTCAAGGTATATCCAGAAAATTAGTAGCGGGAGGTAAATATCTTGAATACAATATTTCAACGAACAAATATTTCAGAACCGGCTTTATTCAGTCCGTCCGATACAACGAAAAAAATTGATAATTTCCCGGAGATATGTGTTTCCACGTTTTCAGAGAATATTATTCAAAAATTTTCTTCACTGGACAATACCGAAAAGATAGCAGAACTGTATACCGCAAATGGTATGATACCCGTTTACAAAATCCGTTATAAAGATACAGATATTGCTTTCTATCTGTCCAGAGTAGGGGCGCCTGCTTGTGTCGCTGGATTTGAAGAAATTATTGCTATGGGAGCAAAAAAGGTTGTTTTGTTTGGTTCTTGCGGTGTGTTGGATGATGATAAGGTAAAAAAAAATATCATTATCCCTGTTTCTGCTGTCCGTGATGAGGGCACAAGTTATCATTATATAGCTCCCTCGTCAGAAATTGAAGCAGATCCACATTCAGTTCAAATATTAGAAAGTGTTTTATCAAGTTGCGGTTATCCGTATGTAAAAGGGAAAACATGGACTTCGGACGCTATTTACAGAGAAACGCTACCCCTTATTCAAGAACGCAGACAAGGGGGCTGCCTTGTCGTAGAAATGGAATGTGCTTCCATGCTGGCAGTTGCCAAATATAGGCATATCCCTTTTATCCAATTTTTGTACGGAGCAGATAATCTTAGTTCTGATACATGGGAAATCAGAGATTTGAACTTATATGGTCTGAACAATGCAGAAAAATATATGGTACTTGCCTTTGAATGTGGACTTGCTATGTAAAACGAATAAGGTAGATATCATGATACCGCCCAAAATTCAGTATTCTTCAAATAAATAGAGCCATTTTAGAACCAGACGCCATAAAACAACGCCGGAAATGCCCATTTTATTAGCATTTCCGGCGTTCCGTCCGTTACTCAAACTCGTCTCACAGGAGATTGATTTCTGTAATTTCAATAGCGTTTTCGCTACTTTTCATTGT
>CAMNQN010000007.1 GCA_946549155.1 uncultured Lachnospiraceae bacterium
TTTAATTTGCGGCGACTATGCAGTCGCCATTCCATTTAAAATGCCGTCTAACACCAGGGCAATGGAAAGTAATTCCGGTATTCCGTGGCTTCCGGACAACAGTTCAATTTCTTGTTGATTCTGTATTTCGGTTGTGATATGCTCAGGAATTGGAACACACCGGAAAATCTTCTCCATGTGTTCCGGGGCCCTTACCGGCCCTATCAAGGATAAGGAGATGAGTTTTTGAAAAGTAGCAAATATGAAATCGACATGTGCAACGGATCCATCATGGACAAATTGATTTCCTTTGCGCTGCCCTTGATGCTGTCCGGCATTTTACAGCTGATGTTCAATGCGGTGGATCTCATCGTTGTGGGAAGGTTCAGCGGAAGTCAGGCCCTGGCGGCCGTGGGTTCCACCACGGCTCTGATCAATATGTTTATTAATCTTTTTATCGGAATCTCTCTGGGGACCAATGTGCTGGCAGCCCGCTATTACGCCGCCGGCAGCTCCAAGGAAATGTCTGAAACTGTACATACCTCTATTACCTTCGCCATGATCAGCGGTACGGTCATGGTGTTTGTTGGACTCTTTTTTTCCAGATTTGCACTCCAGCTTATGGACACGCCCTCCGATGTGATCGGACAGTCCGTGCTTTATATGCGGATTTATTTCCTGGGAATGCCCTTCTTCATGCTGTATAATTACGGCGCCGCCGTGCTGCGGGCTGTGGGCGATACGAAGCGTCCGCTGCTCTTTCTGATCATCGCGGGGATAACAAACGCGGTGCTGAATATGATCCTCGTCATTGTATTCGACCTGTCTGTGGCGGGCGTGGCCATTGCCACGGTAATATCCCAGCTTATCTCCTGCATTCTGGTGCTCCGCTGCCTGTACCGTTCGGAGAGCAGCTATCAGCTCCGCTTCTCCAAACTGATGCTGAAGGGCAGCTATCTGAAACGGATTTTCCAGGTGGGTATCCCCGCCGGCCTGCAAAGCACCATTATTAATTTTTCTAACGTGCTCCTGCAGTCCTCCGTTAATTATTTCGGTGCCACTGCCATGGCCGGATACACCGCTGCCAACAATATTCTCGGCTTTTTGTACGCCTCAGTCAATTCCGTGTCCCAGGCCTGCATGAGCTTTACCAGCCAGAACTACGGCGTAGGGAAATATAAGAGAATGGATAAGGTTCTCCTGAACTGTATCATTCTCACGGTCAGCGTGGCCCTTTTCCTGGGCTGCAGTTTTTACCTGCTGGGGCCGGAAATTTTGAAAATTTATACCAGCGGCCCGGATGTTATTCAATGTGGGATGGATATTCTTTCCTACACTACCATCACTTACTTTTTGTGCGGCCTGATGGATCTGTTTCCCGGCGCCATGCGCGGAATGGGGCACTCCACCATGCCCATGGTCCTCTCCATCATCGGCACAGTGGGAACGCGAATCGTCTGGATCTTCGGCATCTTCCCCCGGCACCGGTCCCTGGATATTCTATTTATCTCCTATCCGGTGTCCTGGATTCTTTCGATTCTGTTACAGATTATCTGCTTCTCCTTTGTCCGGAAAAAGGTTCACAGAGAAATGGCCGGCGTCTGATATTCAGACTACCGGCTATTGTCATCTTCCGCCCACCTTTCCGGCTATAAAAATACTGGTGGGACCGTCTGCTCCCCCGATCACAGCAATAGTGCTGCTTTTTTGTTCCTCATATTCTTTACCATCCTTTCTAAAACAGAGTCCACAGCAATTTACTCCCTAACCCCAATCCGATTTCCGTATCCTCCAAAATTTTCTCTTTTCCAGGTATTCTGAAATAAATTGGGCAGATATCATTTCCATCCATACTATAAATCGAAAATCTTTGATAAAGGTAACAGTGCAAAACAAAATCCGGAAGAAATCCTCCCTCTTGAAGATTCCTCCCGGATATTCTGTCTGTTCTGACACGCCTGCCTTTCTCCCAGCAGGATCCTCAGTTAAACTTCTTTTTCACATAATATTCGATCAAATCCACGCAGCCTTCAATCCCCATCAGGCCGCTGTTCAAAATCATATCATAATGAACCGGAGAGCGCCAGTCCTCCCCGCCTGTATAGTACCGGTAATAATCTGTTCGGTACTGGTCTGTTCTCACCAGAAGGCGTTCCGCCTCCCTGGCATCCACCTTCAAATTCTCCATCGTATGCTTCACACAGACCTCCCGGGGAGCCTCAATATAAACGCTCACCTTTCTGGGATGATCCTTCAGCACATAGTCCGCGCACTTTCCCACAATAATGCAGGATTCCTCCTGTACCAGCTCCCGGATAATATCACACTGATACTGAAACAGGCTGTCATCGGAGGCGAAATCCTTGTCCATCGGCATATATTTCCGAACCGCGGGAAGCTTCTTTATCTCACGCATCAGAAAATTTCCGCCCAGCTTCTCATTCACTGACGCAAATTCACGCTCCTCCACCCCGCTGTGCTGAGACGCCAACGTCAGGATCCGGTTCTCATACCAGGGGATCCCCAGCCGCTCCGCCAGACCAGAAGCAATACTCCGTCCACCGCTTCCAAAACCGCGAGCCACCGTAATCACATAATTCTCCATTCTCTTCCTCCTTGTCAACCGTGTTTTTTATTTTCAGTTTACCTGATTTTCCGGGCTCTTGTCAATCCATCACGGCAGATTTCAGCAATACATCATTCATCCCCTCTTATGCCTCCTACTCATACTCACAGATATATCCCACCATTCCGGCATAGGAAGGCGCTGCCCCCAGAATATCATCCGGAACATCATTGAGATAACACTGGTCCTGGGACGCAAAATAGAACATGGTCACATACTCTTCTTCCTCTTCCCAGCCGCCTTCAGTCATTCCGGTATAACTGGGTTCCCCCTCCATCCAGCAGGGCCAAAAGCTGGCAGTCATCATATCATACTCTTTTTCCGGCGCAATCCATTGATAGCTGGGCCGGTCCTTTCTGGAAGCGCCCACCCACAGGGCACAATCTCCATAGCCGCCCTGCCGTACAAGCTCCGACACCTGCCGCATCTCCTCCGGGGACGTAATCGCCGCCAGATAACCTCCCCTGGCCTGACACTCCTGCGCCGCCTGACTCCAGGTCACATCCGCCCGGACAATCTCATAGCTGTGAGCTGCGGACAGCGTCTGCCCCGCAGATAAAAGCGAATACATCTCCTCATAAATATAATACTCCGAAGTTATAGCCGCCGCAGTATCATACACCTGCTTCAGCGCCGCATCATAGGCGGTGCGATCCATATCCTGCCCATTCCACCGGCAGTAAGCTTCCCCTGCTGCTTCACCGCTGCCATCTGTCGTCTCACTGTAACCGCCCTCTGCCACCTGTACCCATTTTCCATCCTGAATCTGATACACAATATCAAAAAATGCCCCCTGGACACCGTCACTGTTGCAGAGCAAATTCTTTTTTTCTATATAAGAAAATCCTAAGCGGTGGGTTTGAAGCAGATCCGTCTCTCCATCCCGCCAGGTATAAATCTGACAGCCTCCGGCCTCTACTCCGGAATAACAAACCAGCTCCGGAATCAAATCCTCATCCACATAAACCAGGGCGAATCCGTACTGCGTCCGTTCCTCCCCCATCTGCTCCAAAATTTGCAGATAGTCCGCGCTCCAGTCCTGTTCCCCCAAATCCCAAGCGCTCTGTACCATCTCCTGCCCGCTGCCTTCCATCCCCTGGCCCAATGCCCCCAAAGGCATAGCCGCAGACAACAGCGCCATACTTAACCCCAAAACCGATTTCTTTTTCTTCATTCTACACTCCTCCTCTGTCTTTTACCAATTTTCCTTTCTCTTACGCTCCCTGTCTTTCTTCTCTCCTGTTCCTCGTCGTATTCCGTATCACCAGTTCCGGCTCTGTAACCCGAATCAGCGGTTCTTCTAGCCTGTAGTCCGGATTAATTTTTGTCAACAAAAGCCGCACGCATTCCCGGGCAATCAAATCTGCATCCTGCCTTACCGTGGTCAGCGCATTCTCATACAATAATTCGCTGAACGCATCGTCATACCCTGCCAATGAGATATCCTCCGGAATCCGATAACCGGCTTCGCGAATCGCCTGTCTCACTCCATAGGCCATATAATCGTTCAGCGTCAGGATGGCATCTGGACGTTCATATTCCTGAAGCAGCCGTTTTGCCAACTGGTACGCCCCCTGGCCTGTGGCCTTCTCACATCCGAAAATCCAGGAATCCTGCCTGGCAGTCCCCATATCCGCATACGCCTTTTTATAGCCGTTAATCCGCAATCTGGAAACCGGGATTTCCTGATACTGCGTAGTCAGATACCAGATGCTTCTATGACCGGTTTTCAGCAAATATTCCGTCTGCAGGTACACACCCTTCGTATAATCCGCAATAATGCAATCCTGTTCATATCCGGGATAATACGTATCACAAAACACCAGGGGAATCCCCTGCTCTTTCGCCGTAACGAACGCCTCCGATGGATTTCCAGGCGCATCCACCGGAAAAATAATCACTCCATCCAATCTCTTGTCAAGGAAATTCTGGAGACATTTTCCCTCCTGAACTACACTGCCCTCTGAAATTGCCACCATCACCGAATATCCCTGCTGATTGCTGTATCTGCTGACCAGTTTCAGCATTCTTCCGATAAAAGGGTTCTCCGGGTCCGAACAGATAAAGCCAATCGTCATTGATTTACTGGTGGCAAGCCCTCTGGCCAGGGGATTCGGCTTATAATTCATGTCCCGGGCACATTCCAGAACCCTTTTGCGCGTATCCTCATTTACAATCGTTTTATTATTAATCGCCAAAGAAACCGTGGCCTCGGAAAGCTGCAGCTTTCGTGCAATATCTTTTAACGTAACATTTCTCATGTTTTTATTTCCGGTCCGTATGGCTACCCGCACACTGCGGCCCTAACCCTCATCTTCTGTTTTTTAATTTCTCTTCTCCGATAATAATACCTGAAAATGTACAAATTGACAACTTCCTTTCTCTGAAAAATTTATGAAGGTTTCATATAAAATTACTGTTCTAATACTAATATTCTTCGTATTTGATTAATTCCAGGACGCAGGATGAGTCGGGGCCATGCGGCCCCGACTCATCCTGCGTCCTGATAATTAACAAAATACGAATTTTATTCTACCCAATTTCCGGCGTTACCGGATTGATATCCTTTCCGAAATATTTGTATAGAACCACATCACAGTCTCCGGTATTTTCAATCGTAACGCCTTCCTTCGCTTTCCTGTCCACAATCAGCAGCTCATCGTCACAGCGCTCCAAATCAAACTGTCCGGCAATCATGGGGACACCATTCACCGCAGCCCGGCCCTTCCAGATAAACATGTTGTAAACGCCGTTCTCCTTACTGAAGAACTTCTCACCAGGCTTCAAAATCAATCGTTTTCCACTGAATTTAGGGCTGCCATAGTAGATCCACTCCTCGCAGACCTCTCCCTGTCTTGTCTCCTCACAGGGTTTCGGATACAGACGGCGGTTCTCATAGAAACGAGGATCCGCACAGGCTTCCCAGTCAATCTGATGAAGTGCGGCGAGCTCATAGCTTCCCCATTTCTCAGCATCCTCCGGAGCTACATCCTTAGTCAGCAGCGATTTATCCACAGGATATCCATTGATATTAGCCTGATAGATGGCTCCGACATCGGAGGGTTCCTGAATCTCCATGGTAAGGGCAGTACCCGGCGCATGGAGAATACCAGAATCCAGATAGAACCCTTCTCCCGGAACATTTTGGAACGCCCGGGAATGTTTCAACATATTGACATCATCCCCATTCCAGTTTTTCAGCATCGGAAGGAAAATATCGTACTGCAAATTCTTCTCCACGATGTAGGAATGTACACCAAAGAAAGTCTCCGGGTGAGCTCCCAGCGGCGCATCCAGGAAATGATACGCCTCATCCTTGGACACCTTTCCCTGAGTATTCAAATCCTGCTGTCTCTGATGAATATGTAAAAAAAGTCGGGTCTTATAATCGTAGATCTTAATCAGACGCCCCATCCCGTCGTGATCTTTCGCATATTCTGTTCCCAGGATCTCCTCTTTGCAGACCCGCAGCGCCTCCGGTATGGTGATCGTATAGCCCGGAATCTCCAGCTTAGAAAATCCTTCCTCTGGAATGTCAATGGTATTCACCGCATGGGTATCCGAACAAAACCACCTCTCGATGATTTCTCCCCGTTCCCCACAGTCATACTCTTCCTCTTTCAGACCCAGACGATGGCCTCCCGCCAGAAAGTCTCTGGGAACCCAGGCTGGACGCAGTTTCAAAATCCCATCTGAGTCCTCAATAAATTTTCTTACAACTTCTCCGATCTCGTTGTTGCTCATGATTCATTCCCCGTTTCCGTGTTTATTCTTATTCTGCTTCCATCTCTGCCAGAGCTTCCGCGTTCAAAACGGAGACACCAGTATTTACATAATCAGGAGTAACCTCCTCACCATTTAAAGCCTTCACCGCAGACTGGATACCTTCATATCCCATCACATCCGGATTCTGAGCCATCGTACATACCAAAGCGCCATCCTTAATCAGCTGCAAAACAGCATCGGATTTATCCATGCCTACTGCCAGGATCTGGTTTCCATCCTCTGCTACCGCATTGCCCACTCCTACACAGGAGCCTTCGTTGGCACCGAACAGACCTACCACGCCCTGTGCAATAAAGTTGGTGGCTGCATCCTTCGATCTGGCCGCGTCACCGTCGCAATACTGGGTTTCCAGAATTTCAAAATCTGTTCCCTCAAACGCCGCATGGAAGCCTTCTTCCCGATCCAGAGTAGAAACCGTAGCCGTATTCGTAGAAACGATACCGATGGTACCCTCCGTAATTCCCTTTTCCTCAAATGCTGCTAAAAGCTGTTCTCCAGCCATCTGTCCCGCAGCCTTGTTATCCGTACCAAGTTTCTGTACGCTTGGAAAATTAAAGAAGGAATCTACCTGTACAATCTTAACCCCTGCCGCATCCGCTTCCTCCAGTGCTGCAGTTACCGCATCCGGTCCGTTAGCTGCCAGCAGCAGCGCATCGCATCCGCCTGCAACCGCATTATTGATACACTCAATCTGTTTCGCATCATCCTTTACATCCGGGGCCAGCCACTTATAATTTACGCCAAGCTCCTCTGCCGCCTTCTGGCAGCCCTTATCCATATTTACCCAATGCTGATCCATAGAGTCAATGGTTACCAGAACAATGTTGTAGTCCTCCGCCATTGCGGTCATACCGCAGAGTGCGGACAACGCCATCGTAGATGCCATTACAGATGCCAATACTTTTTTCTTCATAGTTTTTTACCTTCCCTTTCATATTTATATAGTTTTTTATTTATTAAAGCGTTTCGCTTTAATCACATTATTTACCCGCGTTTTCGAGGCTTCATTTTCCCAGATCGAACAATCACATCCAGCAATACGGACACCACCACAATAACGCCAATCACAATATTCCGGATAGCCACCGGCGCTCCCGCAAACTGCAGACCATTCTGAAGCACGCCCCAGATGAATGCGCCCACAACAGTACCAAGAAGAATGCCCTGACCGCCCAGCGTAGATACGCCGCCGATTACGGAAGCCGCCACCGCATACATTTCATAGGAAGTACCGGCGTCCATAGTACCGGTTCCCGTGCTGGCACAAATGATCAGGCCTGTAATACCTGCGCAGACAGCGGATACTAAATAGACAACGATCACTGTTTTCAAAATATTGACACCGGAAAGCTTCGCCGCGTCAATATTGCTGCCCACCGCGTAAATATGGCGCCCCACCCGGGTTCGGCTCAGCAGCCAGTTAAAAATCAGCCAGACAATCACCGCAATCCAGAAGGCCGTAAAAATACCGGCAATCTTACCGCTGTAAAATACCGTCCGGAAAAATTTCGCTCCCTCTCCAATGGAGTCCGTATTATAATTGCCGTTGACAATCTGCGCAATCCCACGGCCCACCGTCATGGTTCCCAGCGTAGCAATAAAAGGCGGAAGCTTACACTGTGCCACAAGAACGCCGTTCAGTACACCCATCACAATGCAGACTACCATGGTGATGATCACCGCCACCCAGGGATTCACGCCTTTCGTCATCAGCGTAGCGGAAATCATGCAGCTCATCCCCACCACAGAACCGATACTCAGGTCAATGTTTCCGGTAATCAGGACAAAGGACTGTCCCACGCCGGTCAGCAGCGTCGGTGCAATCTGCCGCAGCAGATTGGCGATATTCCGATATGTAAAGAACATAGGATTAATCACACCAAATACCAAGCAGAGCACAATCAGGCCGCAGGTAACCGTAACCACCTGTCCCATCCCCCGGATTGCCATGATTCTTTTAAAAACACTCTCTTTTGAATCCATTTCTTCTTCTCCTTTATTGTTCCAATTTATTTTCAAATCTTGTGGCAAAGGTTAAAATCCGATCCTGGGTCGCGTTGTCATGAAATAGTTCCCCTGTAATCTTTCCATCACACATCACGATGATTCGGTCGCTCATTCCCATAACCTCCGGCATTTCGGAGGACACAAACAGTACACCGATTCCCTGCTGCTTCAGATTGTTCATCAAATTATAAATCTCCACCTTAGCAGCCACATCAATCCCCCGGGTAGGCTCGTCAAAGATCACAACCCTGGAATTGCGCGCAAGCCATTTACCTACCACCACCTTCTGCTGGTTTCCTCCGGAAAGGCTGCCTGCATCCACCTCCGTATTGGGAAGCTTGATTTTCAGGTTCTCCACCGCCTTCTTTGACATCTCCCCCTCCGCCTTTTTATTCACGGTTCCCCAACGGTTGCACAAAATATCCAGATTCGGCAGAGAAATATTATCCCGAATGCTCAGCCTGGTACACAGTCCGTCTTTTTTCCGGTCCTCCGGCACCAGTACAAGTCCGGCTTTAATGGAATCTACCGGAGAATGGATGGATACCTTTTTCCCATCAATAAAAACCTCTCCGCTCTCCTTGGGATCCACCCCAAAAATGGCCCGCGTGGTTTCCGTCCGTCCGGCTCCCATCAGCCCTGCCACACCCACGATCTCACCTGCGTAAACGTCGAAGGAAATATCCCTTACCAGCCTTCCTGCGTTCAGATGCTTCACCTCAAGGATCTTTTCCCCCTTCTCACAAAACACCCTGGGAAACTTTTCCTTGATTTCCCGGCCCACCATATGGGCAATAATTTCGTCCATGCGGCTTTCATCAAATTCCATCTCCGTTATGTATCGGCCGTCCCGCATTATCGTTACCCGGTCCACGATATGCTTCAGTTCCTCCAGCCGATGAGAAATATAGATAATTCCCTTTCCCTCCTGGCGCAGCTTACGGATAATAGCAAACAGTTCATCTATTTCCTTGGAAGTCAGAGCAGAGGTTGGCTCATCCATAATCAATATTTTCGCGTCCTTGGACAGGGCTTTGGCGATCTCCACCATCTGCTGCTTTGACACCTGCAGATCCCCCACCACAGTCCTGGGATCGATATCCATACCAAGCTGAGCCAAAATACCTGCCGTCTCCTCATTCATGGCCTTATTATCCAGCTGTCCGTTCTTTATGATTTCCCTCCCAAGAAAAATATTTTCCGCCACACTCATATGCCGACACATATTTAATTCCTGATGGATAATTGCCACACCTGCCTCCTGTGCCTTGGTGGTATTCCAATCCTGCTCTATTTTGCGTCCGAAAATTTCCACCTCTCCGGAATCCCGCATATAAACACCGCTCAGGACCTTCATCAATGTGGATTTTCCAGCGCCGTTTTCCCCCAGAAGAGCCAGAACCTCACCTGAATAGAGATCAAGCTTTACGTCATCCAACGCCTTCACGCCAGGAAAGCTCTTCATGATGCCCCTCATTTTGACAATCTGCTGTCTTTCCATCTTGCCTGTATCCTTCCTTTTATGGTAATTTTGCATAACACCTCTTTATTTTTACAGACATCATTATAACAAATTTATATTTTCGAAAATAGGGGAGTATCTTTTGATTAGAGGGGGCTTTCTTCTGATGCGGCCTCAGCGCTTAATCAGATAGAACTCGTTCTTATCATATGCTTTTTCCACTTCTCCCCCATGAACCACTAGAAGGCGGTCTGCCACTATCATAGAATCAGAAACATTGACCTGAAGAATGATCACAGAAATGCCTATTCCCTTTAGCTGGGAAATCAGTTCCAGCACTACCTGACGGCACTGCATATCACCGTGGGCAAAGGGCGACACACAAAAAATAAGATCCGGATGAAACAGATACATCCGATTATACACCAGACGATACAAATCCTCATTCCTTAAATCAGCCACATTCTTCTTTCGCAGCGCATCTCCCATCAGCTCCTGATACTCTCTTAAAATGCTCTCATAATAACGCTTCTTCAAAACCACCTTATCAAGTTTCCTGTCCATCAAAAATGTCAGATTATCCAATACGCTCAGTTCCGGAAAGATCATCGTATGTACCGGATCCTCTTCAATAACACCCACGCCGTGAAGCAGCGCTTTTTTGCTCATTCTGGCGGTATACTCCCGGCCCCGCAGAGAAATCAGACCCTTCTGCGGGTTTTCCCCTTCGGTCATCAGGCTCAGAATATCCCGGCTCACATTGCTGTCATTCACCAGCAAAACCACACACTCCCCCTTTCGCACCGACATCGTAAAGCCCCGAAGATTCTGATAAGTAATATCCGTCATGCTCAAAAGCTCCTCCCGGCTGCTTTGCAGCCTTTCCCTGGGGACAGCTCCAAAACGGGTGATATATGGATTGATATGTTCGTCGTCCAGCTCCTGCTTTGAAAATTTTTTCCTAATCTGACCATTTGCGAAGAGAATCGCCCTGTGACAAACTTTATAAATCTCCTCGTGATGATTCCCCATATACAAAAAAGCAACCTCCCGGCGGCAAAACTCCTGTATCATGCCCTGAAGCCGTCCAATATCCTCTTCACCCAGAAAGCTGTCACAGTTATCCAGCACAATCAGACTGCAGTCCATCAGCCAGGCCCTCACCAATTCCACCATACATCGGTCAATCGGCTTCAACCTCATAACCACCGTATCCGGCTTCAGCTTCAGGCCAAACTCCGTCATAAGACGTTCTGTCTGCACCCGCAGCACCTTTTTATTAATCACATTTTTCCGAAAACCCCGGCGCAGCACAAAAAGGTTATCCGCAATATTCAAATCGGAAACCAGCGTGCTTTTCTGGCCAATCACATAAATTTTGTTATAAGACAGGTTACTGTGAACATAACTATTTACCAATCGGTTGTTAATGTATACTTTACCATAAGTAATCGGAATATTTTTTTCCAATATCTGGATCAATTCTTTTTTTCCTTTGGTCTCCGGTGCCACAAAGCCCACAATCTCCCCCTTTAAGATGTGCAGATTAATATCCTTCAGATAATATTCTCCCTCTATCTGCTGGCTGACGTTCTCCAGCCGCAAAACCTCTTCCCGCATACTCTTACTCCTCAATCAGGGGTAATGTAATCTCTACATCCGTTCCATTCCCCAAAAGGCTGTAAATGTGAAGCCCATATTCCTCTCCAAACAACAGTTTTATCCGACTATTTACATTATTGACTGCAATCCCGCTTTTATTTTTGGAATCCTCCGCCTTCTCCTCCCGAATATCCAGTTTATGAAATCTCTCGTTCATACGCTGAAGCTGCTCCTCCTCAATCCCTATCCCGTCATCCGAAACGGTAATATTCAGATGGGAGGCATCCGGTTCAATCCGAATCACCACTGTTCCCGTCCCGATTTTTCGCTCAATACCGTGAAACACCGCGTTTTCTACCAAGGGCTGCAGCGTCAATTTCGGAAGCCGATATCGCATTACATCATTATCCTCATCATATTCGCTCACCTCTATCTTAAGCTGGAGCCGGTCGCCAAACCGAAAGTGCTGAATAAAAAAATAATTCTCTACATTCTCCAATTCATCTTCCAGGGTCACCAACTGATCCATCTGGGAAATCGTATAGCGAAAAAAGAGGGCCAGCGCCTCTGTCATCTCCGCAATACTGTCCACTCCGGCCACCAACGCTTCCCCTCGAATCCCTTCCAGGGTATTATAAAGAAAATGGGGGTTAATCTGATTTTGCAGCGCCAAATATTCTGATCGTTTCTGGGCATGCTTAATCCATTCCCTCCCATTAATAATATCCCGGCATTTATTCACCGCATCCTCCATCTCCGGGCACAGGGGATTCTTTAATTCAAATACATCCTTCGTGAAATATCCTTCCGCAAAAAGCTTTAATACCTTTCTCGTTTCCCGCAATGGGCGCCAATACCATATATAAACAATCCAGACCCCCACCACAGTCAGTCCCACCGGAAAACAAACAGCCAGCCAGGTACTGATTCCCGTTTTTTGCAGCAACAAAGCGGACAGCGCTGCCATAGCCACAATACAGAATAGCCACAACACTGCCACAATAAAGTGAAAGCGGAAAATCAGATATCTTAATTTGTGTCTCATCCTCTTCCTCCCCCAGTCCACTCAGGAATAAAGCTTCCGATATTCCTTTGGTTTCAGCCCACTATATTTGATAAAGGATTTTGTGAAATATTTTACGTCGCTATACCCAACCTTTTCGCAAATACTCGCCACATTCTCATTGGAGCCTCGCAGCATTGCCTTTGCCTGTTCCATCCGTATTTCAAACAGATATTCTGAATACGCCTTCCCCGTCTCCTTCTTAAACAGAGAGCTAAAATAGGTGGTGTTAAATCCCACCACCTCACTGATTTCCTCAAGCGTCAGCGGTTCGTCATAGTGTTCTCGGATATACTGTTTCGCAATCCGGATGGGCCGATTATCCGCCATCCGTTTTTCCTCAGCAGCCTTATGAAAGGAAGTCAGAATTTTTTCCTTCAAATACGCAAAAAGCGCGTCCACCTCATAAAACTCCTCTGCTGCCACATTAAAATTTTCCACAAAAAATTCTCCGTCGGGAACGATAAAATTCTGTTGACGCATATATAAAAGGTAAACATTACAAACCTCTTTGGCCATCTGCAAAATTTCATGGCCTGTAATGGCCTCCACTAACAAAAGCTTTTCCCGCAAAAAATCAATCTGCTGAGCAACCTGTCCCTCCTCCAGACGTTCCAAAGCATTCATCATATTCCGATTGAACTCCCGAAATAAACCCAGATCTGCCAGATTCCGGGAATGCGCCTCATTGGCTGTAAACGGAATATCTTTTTCCTCTATTACCCGGTCTGTTCCCGCCAAAAGCCGCTGTTCCACAGCCCGCAGGGCGTTCTGCCTGGATATCCGAATCTGATCCAAACATGCCACTGTACTTCCGCAGCCAATGGTGATATGCAAGCCCTGCAGAATCGTTCCAATCAAAAGAAGATCATTTAAAATATTCTTCAAATTTTTATGAATGCTTTTTCGTTTTTGATCGCTGTAATTCAAAAGACAATACGCCCGGCTGCTCTCAAAATAAATCTCCATATCATAACAGATATCCTTCAGGTTATGAGACAATGCAGCCCTCACCTTATCCGCCAACACCGGGAAACTGCCCGCCGACTCTATTCCTACTCCATCCATTTTTATACAGATAATCTGAAAAACACCCTCACAGAAGCGAAAATAGCAGTCCTCATTCGCCTTCTCCAAGAGAATCCTTTCTTCTTTTTTCCCTTTCGGATACAACAAATCAGAAAGAAATCCTGTTCTGATTTTTTCCACATCATTTTTCATAGATAATAAATATTTCTCCTCAAAGGTAAGCTGCTCTGTCCTTTGCAAATATTCTTCATGGATTTTTTGTAAGGTATTATATAAATCCGCTTTCTTGATAGGCTTCAGAAGATAGTCGTTTACCCCATAGCGAAGGGCATTCTGCGCATACTCAAAATGCCGGTATCCGCTGATAATAATCATTTTTATCTGAGGATACAGTTTTTTTATTTCCCGTATCATCTTCAGACCGTCCATCCCTGGCATACAGATATCCGTGATTACGACATCCGGCCTTTTTTCCGTAATCTCCTTATAGGCTTCTAGCCCATTGTGAGCTACCGCAGCAACCTGCATATCCAGCTCTTCCCAATTAATCAGCTTTTCAATCAACTGACAAACCTTCTCCTCATCATCTGCAATGACAACCTTCTGCACAGCAATCTCCCCTTTCCCTATACGCATTTAAAGCGCTTTAAATTTGGAGTAAAATATCCTTTTCCAGGATTAAGTTCATTCTATCATAGAGCTCAGGGGAAACGCAACGGGGATTCTCACGCAAAATCTCAGGGTCAGCCGTATATGTTGCTGTTTCTGTGTCAGTGTTCTTTGCGTTTCGTTAACTACCAGGACACAGGAAGAGGCGGAGTAATTAATTAAACACGAAATACACTGGCATTGGAACAGGCCCGCTTCCCCGCCAGGTATTCCTCCGCATAATGCACCGCCACAGCCCCGTCCGCCGCCGCGGTAACAATCTGGCGCACCTGTTTTGTGCGCACATCGCCTGCGGCGAACACGCCTGGCTGGCTGGTACGGGTGGTTTCATCCGCAATCAGGTAACCGCCGGCGTCCATCTCCAGTTGACCTTTAAACAGTTCTGTCACCGGGGTACGGCCCACGCTGATAAATACGCCCTCCACCGGCAGGTCTGTCTCTTCTCCGGTTTTCCCATTCTCCAGCCTCAATCCTGTCAGCTTCTCCCTGTGCAGGAACTCTTTTACCGTGCTGTTCCAGCAAAACTCCACATTTTTCATCCGTATCAGCGGATCATGATAAACCTTTTCGGCCCTCAGCGTCTCTCTGCGGTGAATCACAACCACCTTTTCACAGATACGTGCCAGCAGCAGGGCATCCTCCGCGGCGGAATTGCCGCCGCCCACCACCGCCACTGTCTTCCCTTTATAGAACATACCGTCACAGGCTGCGCAGTAATTCACACCCCGGCCGGTCAGCTCCTTTTCTCCCGCTATTCCCAGCTTCCTGGGGCCGGCCCCTGAAGCAATCACCACTGTCCGCCCGTAAAAAACACCCTGGCTGGTCTCAATTTCCTTTATCTTCCTCTGAAAATCTGTCCGGAATACCTCCGCATATTCTGTTTTTGCTCCAAAGCGCTCCGCCTGGGCCTGCATCTTCTCCCCCAGCGTAAAGCCGTCAATTCCCTCGTCAAACCCCGGATAGTTGTCAACCTGCGTCGTCAGTGCCATTTGTCCGCCGGCGGACAGCTTTTCCAGGACCACCACCTCCAGACCTGACCGGGCAGCATACAGCGCCGCCGTATAACCGCCCGGCCCGCCTCCAATAATAACCATATCGTAAATGTGTTCCATGTTCCCTTCCTCCTGTCCGCAGCTTCTCTTTCCGCCGTCCTGCCGGCAAACATTTTCCAGCACCGCCTTACGCATTTCGCTGGATAAACGCCTCAATCTGCGCCTTGGATTCCGGCGCCACAACGCTGTCTACAGGTTTCCCGTTCTTAAACAGCATCAGCGTGGGAATCACCTCGATCTGCAGCCTGTCCGCCAGCTGCGGTTCCTCATCAATATTGATCTTCCCCACCAAAAGCCTGTCCCCGTACTGCTCCGCAATTTTGTCATAAGCGGAAGAAATACGGCGGCAATGCGTGCACCACGGCGCCCAGAAATCCACCAGGGCCGACCGCTCTTCCTGCAAGACCTTCTCCTGAAAATCGGTATTCGTAAGATTCACTGCTGACATATTGTTCTCCTCCTTTTGCGCTCCGCTTTTCATTTCATATCTCTTATTTATTTTTTCACTTACCCTGTTTTTTATACCCTCGCGTGCTTCTTTCTGCATTTTCCATTTTGCAATAGTCCCTCTCTTTTCTCCCGCATCCATCGTTTGATTCAAAAAAGAGCATAAAAAAAGAGCTATCTGACTTTCTCGTCATCAGATAGCTCTTTCAGTGAATAATCTGAAGTTTCACTATATAACCTCCTGTTCTCTTTACTCAGCCTTTGGTTTCCGATTATCTAAGCCATTGGACTGTCCTCCTAATTTTTTGTTTCTTTGTCTGTTGTTGAGGTTATTATAATATTATTTTCCAGATATGTCAATAGTATTTTTATAATTTATTTCATTTTTATATATTTTCTGACTTTTTCCCTTATCCCTTCAGATAACTGTTTATAGTCCGCTGGGTTTTCTTCAGTGTGATATCAATATCCCCGTTTTCATCAAAGATCTTACTGATCTCACTGTCCGCCAGGGACAGCGCCTGCTGATATTTTGCGAATTTGGGCGTGATGATACCGTTTTCCATCACATTATTCAGAGTTTCCATGCTGATCACGGATGCGCCGCTCTCCATATTGGACAGAACGATGACCTCCGCCTCCCGGGAATTGGTGATGTGCCGCAGTGCAGACAGGCCCTGAGAGTAGCGGAAAAGATTCATCTGAATACCCTCGTCGTAGGTAAGCTTTTTTAAAAACTCCCAGGCCAGCTTCTCGTGCCTGGTCCGGTTGCTGATCCCCATCAGAAGGCATTCCACCACGGAGCTGTTCTTTCCCGGCTCAGCGGAGGGCACTGTAATGCAGTCCCACTGAAAATCCTTGTATTTCTTTATTTTATAGGGATAGGTCTTATAGTTGCGGTACTCCGCGAAGGACATGGGCGTGAAGGCCACGTTCCCGCTGTTAAAATCCTCCTGACTCACCTTCTGCCCGTTATTCAGATCCGAAATCCTGGCCGCAAATTTGATGGCGTCTGACACCCCGGCCCCCGCCAGATAGCACTGCTGGCCCTCCATATCAAAAAGCTGCTCCCCGTTGGAATAGGCCGCATCGATCCAGCTATAATTATAGGTACCGAACTGATCCGTCGTGCCGTCCCCATCTGTGTCCTTCGCCATTTTGCGGCAGATCTCGTACATATCCTCCCAGGTCCAGTCCGCCGACGGCATCTCAATATCCTCCTGCTCCAGCAGCGTCTTATTCACAAACATCAGCGTGGGCGCCGTCTCATAAGGAAGGGCATACTGATGTCCCCCGTACTCCCCCGCCTTCAGCGTAATAGGATAGTAAGCATCCTGATCAAAATCCTGATCCTTCTCCATCAAACCATCCAGGTTTTTCATCACACCCATGGACGAAAACAGATTAAAATCATCGTCCAGTACCATAAACACATCCGGCATCTCATCCTCCAGAAGCTTTCTGGACAGCCACTCGGAATAATCGTCCTTAAGCACACCGCTGTAATAATGGACTTTCACACCCTCGTGCTCCTCCTCAAACTCCCGGATCGCCTGATCAATAATCGTATAACTGTTGGGATTCTCCACATCCCAGTTGCTTCCGGCAAACATTCCAAACTCCAGCACAACCTCCCTGGGATGAGCAGCCATATAAAGCGCGCCTCCGCCGGCGGCAAGCGCCAGGGCAAGCGCCGCCCCTGCCACATAGTTCTTTTTCACCTGAAACCTCTCTGCCTTTCTGTCCATATCTCTCCGTGGAAACACTTTCATCCTAGTTCTCCCACCTGTCGCCCCGTGTCTGCACCGCCCAGATCGCCAGCTGCGTCCGGTCCCGCAGTCCCAGCTTATTTAAAATACTGCTGAGATAATTGCGCACCGTGCCCTCGGAAAGCCTCAGCGCCTCCGCGATCTCCTTGTTGGCGGCCCCCTTCTCCACCTGGGCAATGATTTTCCACTCAGTTCTGGTGAGCGTGTCCGCCTCCTTACTGCTGACCTGGATCGCAAAATTAGACTGGGCCATCTGGGAAAACAGCCGCAGCACCTTGGCGGCAATGTCGGGATTGATCATGGCCTTGCCGTCATACACCGTATTGATGGCCTCCGTCAGCTCGTCCATGGACACACCCTTCAGCAGATAACCGCTGGCCCCGTATTTCAACGCGTTAAACACAAACTCATCATCATCAAAGGTGGTCAGAATTACAATCTTGATCTCCGGATAATTCTCCTTAATGATCTTGGTACACTGCACGCCGTCCATCTTCGGCATCCGTACATCCATCAAAATCACATCCGGCTTGTTCTGGCGGACGCACTTAATCACTTCCTGCCCGTTTGCCGCCACGTCCGTAACCTCCAGTCCCGGACGGTTACTGATCACAATCTTCAGGCTCTCCCGAATCAATTCCTGATCGTCTGCTATTAATACTCTAATCATAGGTCTCCCCCCATCTAATCGGTATCTCAGCATTCACCACAAATCCATGGCTGCCATCGAACCCCACAGTGCCCCCCAGCATTCCAATCCTCTCCTGAATATGTTTCGTGCCAAAGCCGCTTTTAATCTCTTTACATCCCCTTCCATTGTCCCGAATCTGGAGCTTCACCACAGAATCCTGCTTTTTGATGGTAATCCAAATCGTGCTGGCCTGTCCATGGCGCATCGCGTTGGTAACGCTCTCCTGCACCACGCGGTAAATCGCCATCTCCTCGTCCTCATCAAATTTCAACTCCACATCGTCGCAGAAAAAATAAATTTTCACATCGGTCACACCGGTCATATCGGAAATCATCTTCTGAATAGCAAATTTCAGGTTCAGGCGCTCCAGGGAATCGGGCCGCAGCGCATTCACCGACCGGCGCACGTCCTTGATCCCGTTGCGGGCCACCTCAGAAATCATCTCCAGCTGATGCTTCGTCTTTTCCGGCGAAATATCCACAATGGTCAGGCAGGCGTCCAGCCCCATCACAATCTCCGTCAGCACATGGCCGATGGTATCATGGATTTCTCTGGCCAGCCGGTTCCGCTCCCTGGTCTGAGTCATTTTCTCCACCATCTGCGCATACTCCTGAAGCTGCGCATTGACATTCTCCAGCTCGTCGTAAAGCGTGTTGACCTCCTTTATGGTCTCCCGCTGGCGGCTGATCACATAAATACAGTACACCGCAAACAGTACAATATTCAGGGAATTCAGCGCATTATAAAAAATCAAACAGAGCTGCTGGGTAGGAAGATCGAAATACTGAATATAATCGATCAGAGAATACAGCCCCGACCGAATGTCCATCAGGTCATGGCCGGCCAGCAGATAGCCGCCCACCGTAACCGCAATCAGCAGATACGCCTCCTTCCGGTCCTGAAGATAAAACAGGATATTGGCGGAGATCATCAGCAAAATACCCGTATAGTTAAAATCCAGATAATAAATCAAAAGATAGCCTACCACCACATCCAGCCCCAGGCTGCAGCCGATAATCTTTACGTTTCCCCTGAAAGCAAACTCCCTGAGCCCGAAGGAGAGCAGCAATACCAGCAGCAATACCCCGCAGCGTAAAATATTCTGCATGGGATTCCAGGGAATCGCCGTCACACTCCCCAGAAAATCCCGGGCATTATAATCAATCCTGATCTTCTCCGTAGTGATATAGATAAACACCACAATGAAGAGGATCACAATCACATTGATGGTCAAAAGCGCGGTACGAAAGACCATATTTTCTCTTTTTACCGTTTCTTTCTTCACCGTTTCTCCCCTCACTGCCAGCTGTTCATTTCAAACTCATCAATATTTTCCTGGGTAATCATCACCGGCTCAATGCGCACGTATTCCTCCACCGGTTCGCCATCCAGGTAGCGGTATGCCATCTGGGCCGCCACCTTTCCGATCTCCTTCGGACTCTGGGCGCTGGTGCCGGTCACATACCCCAGCTTCATCATGGCTTTGGAATCAGGAGAGCCGTCCACTCCGTAGATCAGCGCCGTATCGTACCTTCCCCTCTGCTGCAATGCCGACAGCGCCCCCAGCGCCATGGGGTCATTTCCTCCGAAAATCACGTCAAACTCCACCCCTTCCTCCAGAAGCTCTGCCATCACCTCCGCGCCCACCTCCATCTCGCCGGACGCCGATACCTGACGGACCACCTGGTATCCCTCCTGCCCGGCAATGGTGTCCAGAAATCCCTCCACACGGTCGCAGACGGAAGCCTGTCCAGGGTACTCCAGAATGATGATCCGGGCTCTTTTGATCCGCGTCATCATATCCTCCGCGCACTGCTGTCCCGCCTTGTAGTTGTCTGACTCGATCACGGACACCGCATAGCTGGTATCTTTGATTCGGGTATCCACATTTATAACGGGAATCCCTGCCTCCCGGCAGGCCACCAGGGCCGGTTCCACCGCTTCCCAGTCCACAGGGTTTAAGAACAGCACCTCAATGCCCTCCTCAATCATATCCAGAATCTGCTCATTCTGTTTCTCCTGATCCTGAGCCGGATCCCGGCTGATCATCCTATCCCCGTTTCCCTCCAGCACCTCCTGAATCGATTCGTGAAGGACATCAAAGAAAGGATTGCTGCGGGACATATAAGTAGCCCCCATCAGATGAAAGCGTCCTCCCCCTCTGGATCCGGAGCCGTCTTCCCCGGCCACGCTGACCAGGCCCAAAATCAAAAACAGGATCAGCGCCCCTGAAATTCCTATCCCGTTTTTCCAGGAAATTTTCTTCTTCATAACCCTTCCTCATGCAGTCTCTTTTATTTTTTTCTTTCTTTCAGTATATCACAGGCCAACACCCTTTAGCGAGTCGTTTTCACGAAAAATACCTGAAGCTTCCAAAACAGCAGCGCCAGGCGTGCTGCCGCAGGCGGAAGGAACAGTAACATAAAAGGTGCAGAGCTCCCTTAAGGGAACCCTGCACCATCAGGAGCCTGTATTGCTGTCAATTCTTATTTGAAATCTGCTACGTTGGAAGCGTCAACGGTAGAAACACCGGTGTCAACTACTTCGCCGCCCAGATCTTCGCCGCGCTCCATCGCAACTACAGCGTCGATGGCGTCCTCACCCATTACGTTGGGGTTCTGAGCCATGAATGCCAGCAGCTCGCCGCCCTCTACATGAGCGATATTGGAGTCGGATTTATCCCAGCCTACACAGTAGATCGTCAGGTCATCCTTTGCAGCATCAGCTACCGCAGCAGCCGCGCCATTGGTAGCGCCGTCGTTGGTTCCGTAAATTGCCACAACGCCGTTGGCGATCAGAGTATTTGCCAGCTCCTGAGCCTTTGCGTTGTCGCCGTCAGAATACTGACGCTCGCCCAGTTCAAAATCGGTTCCCTCAAATACGGAAGCAAAACCGTCATAACGGTTCTGGCAGGAGTCTACACCAGCCTGTGCGTCCACGATACCGATGGTTCCCTCAGTAACGCCGGCCTCATCCAGAACTGCCTTCAGGTACTCACCGGCCTGAACGCCGCCTGCGTAGTTGTCCGTTGCAAACGTTGCAGAGCCTTCCAGGCTTGCGGGAGCATCTACGTAAATAATCTTGATTCCCGCATCCAGCGCTTCCTGTAATGCATTGTTGCAGGAGGTAGCGTCATTGCAGGCGATGATGATGTAGTTTGCGCCGTCGGAGATGGCAGCCTCAATCTTCTGGATCTGCTGTGCGTTATCCTTGGTCTCCGGAGCCATCCAGGTCATCTCAATGTTGTTTCCGGCTTCGTTGTATTCCGCCACCTTCGCCTCTGCAGCCTCTTTCAGACGAACCCAGTGCACATCCATCTGATCCATGGTAATCAGAGCTACCTTGGTCTCCACCGGAGTCTCCTCCGCAAATCCCACGGTACCCAGGCTAAGTGCCATTGCTGCTGTCATAACCATTGCTAATGCTTTCTTTTTCATTTTGTTTCTCCTCCTAAAATGATTTTTTATTGTCAAAGACCGTCACGGCCTCTGAAACCGTTTTGAAATTATTTGTTCTTTTTCCCCAGCATGCCGTTGCGGCGCATAATATCCAGAAGTACGCAGGCCACTACGATGATACCGATAATGATGTTTCGCATAGCTACCGGAACATTGGCCAGGGTCAGGCCGTTCTGCAGGATAGCCCATACGGAAGCGCCGGCGATTACGCCTACCAGAAGTCCGCTGCCTCCCAAAGTGGAGATACCGCCGATAACGGCTGCGGCTACGCCGTACATCTCATAGCTTAAGCCCGCCTGCATGGAGCCCATTCCGGCTGCAGCCATGGTCACCAGCCCTGCCACGAAGGAACAGAAGGCGGAGATCATATAAGCGGTGGCGGTGGTCTTAAATACGTTTACACCGGAAAGCCTGGCCGCATCCACGTTAGACCCGATAGCATAGATATGACGGCCGGTACGGGTATAATTCATGATGTAGTTGAACACAAACCAGATAATCAGAGTCACAATAACGCCATAGTACAAAAAGCCGATCTTTCCATAGTAGAACAGATCCCGCAGGCCCTCCGCCAGAGGAGCGTTCCCGATATCGCCGGTGTTATAGTTGCCGTTTACGATCTCTGCCAGTCCACGGCAGATGGTCATGGTACCCAGCGTTCCGATGAAGGGCGGCAGCTTGAATTTACCTACCAGGATACCGTTCACCACACCCACAGCCAGGCAGGCTGCCAGATCAATGATAAGCGCCACGATCGGATTTACCCCATTGCAGATCAATGTGGCGGAAATCATCGCGGACATACCCAGAACCGATCCGATGGACAGGTCAATGTTGCCGGTAATACACACGATTCCCTGTCCGATACCTACCAGCAGGTACGGGCAGATGGAGCGGGTCAGATTCAGCAGATTTCTCTGTTTCGCGAAATTCGGGTTCATTACAGCGAAGATAATCATCAGGATTACCACGCCGGCGAAGGCGGTGATCACCGACGCCATACCCGGAATCGCCATAAATTTCTGAAATGAGTTCTTTTTCTTATTCATAGCAGGTTACACTCCTTTTTTCTGTTTTTGTTCACTGATTATGCTCCGTGCGGCCCCGCGTCAGGTCTGCCGCCGGAGGGTTTGCAAAGCCTCTACTCGGCGTTGTCACCAAACTGTGTGGCGTAGGTCATGATCTCTTCTTCCGTGGTGGCCCTCGGATCTACCTCTCCGGTAATCCGGCCGTTGCACATTACGATTACCCGGTCAGAAATACCCATTACCTCCGGCATCTCGGAGGAGACGATGATCACACCTACTCCCCGCTTCTTCAATGCGTTGATAATCTGATAAATCTCTACCTTGGCCGCCACATCGATGCCGCGGGTGGGCTCGTCAAAGATCACCACTCTGGATTCTCTGGCCAGCCACTTCGCCACCACCACCTTCTGCTGGTTTCCTCCGGAAAGGCTTCCCGCCTCGATCTCCGGACCCGCCATCTTGATGGTCAGAGTGTTCTTGCCCTTTTCTATCATTTCATCTTCTGTCTTCTTGTTGACCTTACCGGACTTGCTGCAGATAATATCCAGGTTCGGCAAGGCGATATTGTCCCGGATGGACAGCTTCGTGCACAATCCCTCTTTTTTCCGGTCCTCAGGCGCCAGCACAATTCCCTGCCGGATGGCGTCCTCCGGGGCATTGATGGTGAGCGTCTTTCCATCCAGAACGATCTCTCCGGACTCCTTGGGATCCGCTCCGAAAATAGCCCGCATGGTCTCGGTACGCCCCGCGCCCACCAGACCGGAAAATCCCAGCACTTCTCCCTCATAAACCTCGAAGCTCACATCCCGCACCATTCTTCCGGCGTTCAGATGCTTCACCTCCAGAATCTCTTTCCCTCTGGGGACAAAATCCCTGGGGAACTGATTCGTGATCTCACGGCCCACCATGTTGGCGATAATCTCATCCATGGTAAAGTCCGTAAACTTTCCTTCCGTAATGTATTTGCCGTCCCGCATGATCGTCACGCTGTCCACGATGTGATGCAGCTCCTGCAGACGGTGGCTGATATAAACAATGGCGGTACCCATGGCCTTCAGTTCCCGAACGATCCGGAACATCTCCGTAATCTCCGCATTGGAAAGAGAGGAGGAGGGCTCATCCATCACCAGCACTCTCGCATGAATCAGCAGGGCCTTGGCAATCTCCACCATCTGCTGGCGGCCTACGGGAAGATCCCCCACGGTAGCCTCCGGATCCAGATCCGTAATGCCCAGCTTCGCCAGCTGCTCCGCTGCCTGCCGGTTCATCTCCTTGCTGTCCAGGCGGCCGTTTTTCACAATCTCCCTGCCCAGGAACATGTTATTGGCCACAGTAAGGTGCTGGCACATATTCAGCTCCTGATGAATAATGGCGATACCCAGATCCTGGGCGCGCTTTGTGTCCAGATCCCCTTCGATCTTCTTGCCAAAGACCTTCATCTCGCCTGAGTCTCTGGTATACACGCCTGAAAGGATCTTCATCAGGGTCGATTTGCCGGCGCCGTTCTCTCCCAGCAGGGCCATGACCTCGCCGGTTCTCAGTGTGAGCTGAACGTCATCGAGGGCTTTCACACCGGGGAAACTTTTATTGATGTGTTTCATCGAAACAGCTATCTCTCCCATAAAACCTCCTCTTTCTCTTTATCGGAATCATTACTTTATCCGTTTTTTTCATCCGACTCATTTATTTTTTCTACATTATATACAAGAGGAATTGGGATTTCACCTGAAATTTGTAAGGAAAATGATGTGACATTTGTCATATTTTCAGCAGATTACCGAAGGCCCCGGAGAAATGCCACTGCAACAAAAAAAGGAATTTGTCCCGTTTCTGGTACTATTCCAAAAACCAAAACAAATTCCATTATCGTTATCTGAATCGGATCCTTCTCCGATATGAAAATTACTGGAACTGCTCCAGGGAAGGCACGTCAAACTGTGCCCCTGATAGAAATTATCCTCTGAAACGGTTCAGGCAGGCATACAGTTCCTGGATCCTGGGCCTGGCCAGGCCGCAGGGAATGTAGGAAGAGCAGAAGGGCTCCCAGCCCTGGCTCTCCAGGCGGTTCATCAGCGTCTGCACCACCTGGCGCACCGTATGTCTGCCGTCCAGCGTCTGCTCCAGACCGGCCCGCAGCAGATAAGCCAGCGCGGTAGTCTGTTCGTTGTCCGTCAGCTGCTCCAGATAACGGACGTTGATATTCTCTTTCTCCAGGGAGAAGGATTCCAGGCCGAAGGATTTTACCTTCATGTGCTCGTGGGGACGGCCTCCCCGACCCCGGTAGGCTTCTCCGCCCTGACGGCCCCGGCCGCTGCTGCTTCCGCCTCCGGCCTGCACGCCAACGCTTTCTTCGGATAAGTCTGCTCTTCCCCGTGATCCGCTCTTTCCGTAAGCGGGCAGCACCCGCTTAAATTCCGGCACGGCAAATCCGGGCACCCGGGTCCTGGGGGCCGCGTGCTCCCTGCACAGCTCCTTTACCTGCGCGGTAATGTCCACCGGACGATAGCAGTCCATACAGAGAATCCAATCTGCAATATAGAAAAAAGCTCCGGAGCTGCCCGCCACCAGGATCGTGGAGATCCCGGCCTGCTCATACAGATCCCTGGCCCGCTCCAGGAAGGGCGTGATGGGCTCCTTCTCCCGGCGAATCACCTGCTGCATAAATTCATCCCGCACCATAAAGTTGGTGGCGGAGGTATCCTCGTCAATGAGAAACAGGCGAGAACCCGCCTCCATGCTCTCCACTACCCCTGCCGCCTGGGAGGTACTGCCGCTGGCATCCTCCGTGGTGAAGGACGTGGTATCTTTCTTATTGGGCAGATCGTTTATAAATAAGGAAATGTCCACATTCCGCACGGACCGTCCGTCCTCCGCCCGCAGCTTCACCGCGGTATCCTCCGTCAGAACAAATTCCCTCCCGTCGCCGGAAATGTGATTGTAAACCCCCATCTGGATAGCCTCCAGCAGGGTCGATTTTCCGTGATAGCCACCGCCCACGATCAGGGTGATGCCCTCCGGCACCGCCATCCCTGTAATATCTCCCCGGTGGGGCAGATGGAAAGTGCGCTCCATAGATTTCGGAGATTCGAAGGGCACACTGCCCGTCATCGGCTTGTCCGAGACGCCGCTCTTTCTGGGCAGCACCGCGCCGTTAGCCACAAAGGCCACCAGCTTCTCCTCCCGCAGCAGCTTCCGCAGGGCCGTCTGATCCTCCGCCAGCCACACCGCCGCCTTCACCTTCTCCTGCTCCGGTTTAGCCAGTTGTCCGAAAAACAGGCTGCTGCCAATGCTGCGGGGCAGAAATTCAAACAAAATTTTCTCCAGCTCTCCGGCATTGATGGTGCGTCCAAAGGCCGGAAAGCCCGCGTGAAAGCGCACCGTAATACCCTTTTCCGTAATCTGGCAGGCACTGCGCTCCAGCACCTCCTGACCGCAGCGGCTGATGGAGAGCAGGCCGCTCTTTCCGGAACCCTTCGCCTTAAAATTGTACTGTTCAAACTGCTCCGACAGCCTCCGCACCAGATAATCCTGAAGGGCAATCCGGGAACAATCCTCTCTGTAATACTCCTGAGGAAACCTGGCCTCCCCATGGGAAACCTCCACATGAAGGCTGGAGGGGGACGCAAAGGGGTCTCCCTGCACATGATCGATCACCAGCACGTAATTCCGGAACCGGTAAGCTCCCGCCAGTGATTTGTACGCAGGATAGCTTTTGTGGTCGATGGAGCGCAGCAGGCTGCGCAGTTCTGTATCTGTTTTCATGATTTCTTACTCCTTGTTCTTTCTCATTTTTGCAGCTTAATACTTTTCCTGATTCGTTTCATTCCTTACTCTTCTTTTGTCCAGTATAGCACCGAACGCCGGGATTCGTAAATAATCTAACGCAAAAAATCTCCGGCAATCCATACCACGGGTTACTGTTCAGGTGAATATTCTTCGTGTTTTGTTAATTACCCGGACGCAGGAAGAGGCGGGCGTGCAGGGCCACAA
>CAMNQN010000008.1 GCA_946549155.1 uncultured Lachnospiraceae bacterium
GCACTGAGCCGGGAAATCATCAGGATTTCCTGGCGAACTGCCCCGGTGCCCGGAATCGGAGGGCGGCTCTATCCTAGCGTTTCTTGTATCCGGAGCAGTTTTCCAGAGGCATCTGCCCGCCCGCCCCGTCTTTTCCTGCGTCCTACAAATTAACAAAACACGAAGAAAATTGACACCGAAACAGTAGCAGCCGGTATACCGCGAATATATAGGCCGTCCCGGCTATGAGCTTACAATCTCTGCGAACTCTGCCCGGGCCGCACGACACAAATCTTCCGGCTTTAATTCGATCTGCACACCCAGCCTGCCGCCGCTGACCACCATGGTTTCCAGCGTCCGGGCACTGCCGTCAATCCGGGTGACATACTGCTTTTTCATGCCTACCGCCGTACAGCCGCCCCGGATATAACCGGTCACACTGTTAATCTCCTTCACATGGAGCATCTCCACTGACTTCTCCCCCACGCTGCAGGCCGCCTTTTTCAGATCCAGCTCTCTGTCGATGGGAATCACAAACACAAAATAATTTTTGCTGTGTCCCACCGTCACCAATGTCTTGTAGACCTTCTCATGAGGCACTCCCAGCTGGTCTGCAATTTTCTGCGCGTCCACAAATTCCCCGCACTCATAGGTCATGGCGGAATATGGAATCTTCTCTTTTTCCAGAATGCGCATGGCATTCGTTTTTATTTCTTTTGCTTTTGCCATTTTTTCCGTTCCTCTTTTTTCATCTTTTTCTCTGATTTCTTGCCCTCCAGCCGGGCTTCTTTTTTATCAGGACTTTCTTTCCCCCGCTCCTTTTCTTTCCTGCCGGACTCCTTCTTTTTGCCGCCGTTTTTTTTCTTATCGAGATCTTTCCTGCCCTTCTCCGCTTTTTTCTTTTTTCGCTCCCGCATATCGATATCGGAGGATACCGCAGGCTCCGCTTCCACGCTGGGCCGAACCGTTTCCTCCGCCGGGGTATCCGCTGCGCCGGGTCGGACCGTTTCCTTTGCCGGGACATCCGCCATGTCGGACCGAACTGTTTCCTCCGTTAGGGCATCCGCTGCACCGGGCCGGACCGTTTCCTTTGCCGGGACATCCGCTGCTTCCTTTTCCTGCCTCGTCTCCTGCTCCCCCAGATAACGTTTCAGGAATTTTCGGGCTGCCTCCACTACCTCCTGCTCAACAGTGTAGTACGTCCATTTTCCCTCTTTTCTGGCTGCCACCAGACCTGATTCGCAGAGCGCTTTCATATGATGGGACAGAGTGGACTGCACAACACTCACCTTTTCCAGAAGCTCCCCCGCATTCATCTCCCGTTCCATCAGAAGATCCAGAATAAAAAGGCGGTGCTTATCCCCCAGCGCCCGAAACACCTTTTCAAACTCCGGTTTTCTTTCATTCATTCTTCTTCCTCCCCTCTGTATTACTCCCATTGCTGCCCACGGCAAAACAGCGGCGCCTGAGCAGTAACCTCAATGGCTTCGGAGAATCTCCCGCATCTCCTCCACCGTATGGGCAATATAAACCGCTCCCGCCTCCTCTAACTCCCCTGGGCGGGCAAAGCCTATGTAGGTTCCCAGACAGTCAATCCCACAGGCTGCTGCCCCCTCCACATCGTGCTTCCGGTCACCCACCATCAAAATATGAGCTTTCATCTCTTCCGTAATATTCAATCGGGCAAAGGCTTCCCGGATCACATCCGCCTTTGCAGTGCGGCTTTCATCCATGCTGGCTCCCACCACCTCACAAAAGTAAGCGCGAAGACCGAACCTTTCCAGGATCCGCAGCACATACTCCTCCGGCTTGGAGGAAGCCACCACCAACAGCTTTCCCTGTCTCTGAAGCTCCTCCAGCATTTCCGGTATTCCCTGGTAAACCACATTTTCAAAGATGCCCGTATCCTTAAACCGCTCCCGGTATTTTACCACAGCTCCCCTGGCCTGCTCCTCCTCCAGTCCGTAAAATTCCATGAAGGAACCAATCAGCGGCGGCCCGATAAAGGGCTCCAGCTTATCCAGATCCGGCTCCTCAATGCCGTAATGGCGAAGAGCATACTGCACGCATTTCGTAATACCCTCCTTAGGGTTCGTCAGTGTTCCATCCAAATCAAAAAATATATACTGGTACATCCTCCATCCTCCATTCAGGCTACTCGTATACAATCACCGGCGTCCCAATGGACACCGTATTATAGATCGTCTGTGCCGCCTCGTAGGGCGTATTCACACAGCCATGGGAACCGTTGCTCAGATAAATAGACCCGCCAAAATAATACCGGTTCTGCATATCATGAATTCCCACATCCCCGTCAAAGGGCATCCAGTAGTCTACCGGAGCCGCATAGCCTTCGCCCCGCAGCACATAATCCCGCATCTTGGCATCGATAGCCCAAACGCTTCCGGAGGGCGTGGCGTTTCCCTTATTAGGATTGCCCGTAACCACCGGGGTATCCACCACCAGATAACCGTTTTCATAACACCACATTTCCTGCATGGAAATGCAGACCTCCACATAAGTACCGCCGATGTCATTTTCCTTCCGGTCCATGGCCGTATAAACGTAAATGGGCTCCAGCGTTTCTGTTTTTCCTTCCTTCACCAAATCGCGCAGAATCTCTGCGGTGGCATTCTGATCAATCACCCAGCCGTAATCACCGCCGGTTACCGTAACCGCCGTTCCAATACTGGTGTAGAACACCCTCTCTTTACCAAATGTGTCATACTTCCCGGCCAGTTCCTCCACATAGGCCCAAATATGATTGTCATCGATATAATAATCGCCGTTTTCATCCTGGAAAATCCAGTTTTTTATCACATTGGCATCCACCACCTCCTGGCGGTCGTCAAAGTCGTAGGTAACATGGGCTGTCAGCAGAGCATTCAGCTCCTCCACCTCCGCATTCAGCGCCTCGTCATCCTGATAGATCACCGGATCAATGTAACAGCCTGCCTCATCCAGCGATACGCTGGATACTCCCTTATCCAGTGCGTCCATAATCACCGCTTTGGTCTTTTCGTAATCCAGCGTGGTCCCCATCACCTCCGGAACCACCTCATAGCCATAATCGGTATCGCCCCGGTACGCATCCTGGGGTGCCACCACATTTCCCGGCAAAAAGCAATTCATCTGCCGCAGCACCGAATCGATACTGTCCCGGTCATAGGTCGTACCAATGTCCAGATCATTGGATCTGCCCAAAAGCATCATTGCCGGCCATACATAGCAGTGCTGCTTTTTTAACTGCCGTTCAATACCGCTCTCATCCTGATACTGGAGACTAATCTGGCTGGCGGTGATGATATCCTGCTTTTCATTCCGCAGCTCCACGGTCAGCGCATATTCACCGATCTTCTCCTTTACCTCCTCTTTCACCTGAGCAACCGTTTTTCTGCCACAGTCAATACCGTAAATCTGGGAGCCGGAATAGAAATGACCTCCAAAATAGACAGCCACCACCACATACGCAATCACCATCACCGCCGCCAGTGCCAGAAAAGCCGTCTTTACCGGGTCAATCCCCCGCTTCCCCTTTTTATCCGAAGGCTCCCGCAAAAAGGACGCGGCGGCCGCTTCTCTGCTTCCTCCCGCCCGGCGGTTCCTGCTCCCTGCTCCGTTCTCCCGCCTGCCCCGGTTCTCAGCCTGCGCGTAACGGCTGCCGCCCTTCCGGCTCTCTTCCCGCCCACGGTGACTTTCACTCTGGGCATACCGACTCCCGCTCCGGTTCTTCCTGACATTCTCGCTCTCCAGCAGTCCACCACGGTGTCCGGTTCTTTCCCAGAGATTTCTTCCATCCAATTCATTTTGATCCCTATCCATACTATACTCCCTTCACCAACGGCACTCCAGGACGCACTTTCCTCTGAAATGAAAGAAAGGCCCTGTTTGATTCTATCCTACAGGGCCACATTTTATTCGCAGCAGTTCAGATACCTGACTGTCACGGTATCCGGCCGTTAATCCATTCTATTTATAAAGAATGATAGCCACGCCAGTGTCAATGCTATCATAAATCCTCTGCGCCGCGTCAAGGGGCAAATTCACACAGCCATGGGAACCATTCGTCTGATAAATGCTGCCGCCAAAGGAACTTCTCCAGGTAGCATCGTGCAGCCCCTGTCCGTCAAAGAAGGGCATCCAGTAGGTTACCGGCGTCTCCCAGCCGTTCTCCGCATTTCCCCCCGTGAGCACAGAAGGGCTCTCCTTATAAGCCAGCGGAAAGGCTCCCGTCTGAGTCTCCGTCCCCTTAGCTACAGAACCGCTGACTATATCACTCTCCACCACCAGGCTGCCGTCCACATAGAACCAGACATGCTGCGCTGACAGGTTAATCTCCACATAGGTACCGGCCAGATCATCCAGGCCGTTTCTTTTGTATCCTGTGTGGGAATACACCGGCTCCCGCTCCACTGCGGTATTCGCCTGAATATCAGCCAGGAGCTGGGAAAACTCCCCGTCCTCATCCACCAGATAACCGTATTCGTTCAGATTACCGGGAATCGTCACTGTGGTACCTACGGAAGTCTCAAAGGTGCGGTCATAAAAAACCGTATTGTACTTCTGAGCCAGCTCAATCACATAATTATAGATGGCCTCCTCATCCAGGCTGGCATTTCCGTCCTCCAGAATCAACCAGTTCTGAATCGTATCCCAGTCCACCACCACCTTTTCCTCCCCGAAAAGGTAGGTGATCTCTGCCTTCACATAATGATTGTAAATATTGCACAGATTATTCAACTCAATGTCGTCATGGGTAACCTGTGGCTTTATGTAAATCGAATCCGGTATGTCAATGATCAGATCCGGCTGCGGGTCCCTGGCAGCCACCAGGTCATCCACCTGTTTCTTCACCAAAGCCTGCAGATCCCCGTCGGCGAATTTCGTACCGTTGACCTCCGGCTCAATATAATAATTCTTATTCTCCGCATCATAACACATCCGGGCATCCACACTGTCCACCCGCTCATTTTTCAGAGCCCCGCTGTTCACCGCGCTCTGAAATGCCGCCTCATCAAAGGAAAAAGGCACCGTCACCTGAAAATTGTTGCCATACATTAAACTCTGAACCAGGACAGTAATGCTGCTTTTCTGTTTGCCCAGCGCCTCCTCCAGAGATTTCTGCAGCGCACTCTCATCCACCGTATAGCCCAGCTCCTCCAGGGATATCTTCATAGCTTCCTCTCCCTGCTCGTTAAGCTGTACCATGGGGACACTGTATGCCTTCACCAGCATAGTCAGCATTTCCTTCGGTGTTTTCTCCGATGCGTCAAATCCGTTTATGGTTGTGTTCTCAAAATAAGTCGTTCTGTCCCACTGCTGCTTCAGATAAATCCCACCGGCGATCCCTGCACCGGCCAGCAGCACAAAACAGATAATAATCACTGTCGTTAATACTTTCTTCACAAATATTCTCCCCTTGTATTTTTAAGTGCAGCTCACGCCTCCCTCAAAAGCTGTCACCTATCCCCTTTCAAAGCAAAACATGTTTTATCTGGTCTTTGCGCGGTAAACCATCAGCCAAATTCCGCCAAAAAGCATCCATGCCGCCGAAGTGCCCTGACAAACCAGCCCCAGATAATCGTCCGGGGACATGGGCAGCATCCCCACAACGGAAAGAATACACAGGATAATCGCCATCACCGGAACAAAGACCGGAATTCTTCCCAGATTCGCACCGGTTTTCACGTTCATTTTAATCACCTTGATACTGTGCAGAAGCTGGACATAAAACAGCACCGTAAACACAGAAAGCAGAATCATAATCACCAGCAAAATGATGCCCACGATAATCGACGCCGTCGAGGAAGCAGCTCCCGCCGCCACCACAAAGGCCACAGAGATAATTAACCCTGCCGTCAGAAGCAGACAAAGGAAAATAAACTTCAAAAGCAGCATCACCTTCGTCATGGTATACCCTGTAGTGGAAACAGGACCACCGTCCCGCCTCGTAAGCAGGAATATCAGCCAAAGCCCCAGACAGACAATCACGCCCGGCAGGCTCAACACTGCACCCGCCGCCAGAATGATCGTAGCGCTTAACCCTTCCACCATATCAATCACGCCGTTGAGGAAAGTGATGGCCATGCTGGAGCCCAGTGCAGACTGCGCCGCCGCCTGGAACGCATTCAGCGTATGTATCACATTGCCTCCCACCACATTAATAATAGAAGAAACAGTCGCAGCCGTATAAAGCAAAAGCATAAGGAAAAACAGCGGAGACCTCACCATCTTTCTGGCCTTTTGCATCAGCTGCTGGCCGCCTCCCGTTCCTGCCCCCGCAAACTGCACCCTTCCGTAATCATGTCCACCCTGGGACGGCACAGGCTGCCCATACTGCTGCGCCTGCTGCTGGTAGCCGTAAGCCTGGCCGCCATACTGCTGCTGCACATCCGGCTGGTCGTATTCCTGGGAATAGCCATATCTTTGTCCCTCATAGGGCTGCTGCTGCGCCGCGTAGGTCTGTCCCCGCTGCACATCCTGCCGGGGATATCCC
The DNA here is from genome assembly GCA_946549155.1 of uncultured Lachnospiraceae bacterium. Classification (GTDB taxonomy): domain Bacteria; phylum Bacillota; class Clostridia; order Lachnospirales; family Lachnospiraceae; genus Merdiplasma. Next base: position 6,476 of record CAMNQN010000008.1, read on the forward strand.
TGATCCCCATAATAAGCGCCGGGATTTTGGCCATAGGGCATTCCCTGACCGGAAAACCTTCCGTCATCCAATCCTTCCTCTGAAATCTTTATATCCTGCGGATCCAGGTCCGGCTCCTCGTCCGCCAGGGCGTTCTCTTCCTCCGGAACCTCCTCCGCCTTCATCGCCTGCTGCGGCGGAAGCTCCAGCAACGGATTCCCACACTTGGAGCAATTCTGACTGGCGTCGTCATTTTCATTGCCGCAATACATACATCTTTTCATCTTCCGTTTCTCCTTCGATCATTCTTTGCGCCGGCATATGTAATCTCTTTTTCGGTTCGCCCAGCTGCATATCATGTTTCATTATAGCTCATTCAAAACATGAGAGCAAGTATTCTGGAAACAATATTTTTGTAATAATTTTCATTTTCATTGTACTTAGTATGTTACTGTCCCTGGGACACTGCGCGGGCCATAAGCTGACATTGCCCGCTGTGAATACAGTTCCCGTAGGCACAGTCCGACTCCAGAAATGTCCGGGTACCGTCCGGCTCTCTCCGGTATTCACAAAGCACTATTCTTGACTGATTCTGCGCCTTGCAAAATCCGTTTACAAATTCTTCTACAATCTCCATTGCATCTTTCCCTCTTTCTATCTGTTTTACTTATCCCCGTTCTGTTCCGGATCTCCCCGAAACATCTTTTTTATTTCATCCAGAATTTCCGGATTCCGCTTCCACACGGTACCCGGATTTCGCTTCAGCAGGCCGTTAACTCCCCGGTAATAACCGCTGCGCAGCACTTCCTGCATAGCGTCTTTTCGGTTATACAGTTTCCCAAGCTCCTCCTGTAAAACTTCCACAGTCCGCCCGGTTTTCTCCTGGAATGCCTCCACGGTCCGCCCGGTTTTCTCCTGGAATGCCTCCACGGTTCGACCAGTCTTCTCCTGGAATGCCTCCATAGTCCGGCCAGTCTTCTCCTGGAATGCCTCCACAGTCCGGCTGGTCTTCTCCTGGAATGCCTCCATGGTCCGACCGGTCTTCTCCTGGAATGCCTCCATGGTCCGGCCAGTTTTCTCCTGGAACGGCTCCACCACCCGCTCCTTCAGATCCTGCGTCAGTTCCTCAAGCCCCACCTGAATACCACGCATCTCTTCCTTCAGCTTTTCCGCCCAAATCAGCAGACTGCCAAAATCCCTGGCAGCCTTGAAGGAAGTGGAAAAATCCGCCACCGACACAAGGGTGATGATTGCATCCAGCCGGTATACCCATATTTTCCCCAGGCTCTCCACAAAGGCCGCAATGGGAGGATGAATCACATATACCGCCGCCAGCGTCATCACCCCCCAGCAAAGCGTGGATTTCAGGCAGACATAGCCGTTGATATTCAAAAACTGTGTGCTGTAATCCCAATAACGGACACGAAAAAGCGCCTCCATTACCGCCCCGGTCACATATTCCAGAATCGTAGCCGCCAGCATTCCCACCAGCGCCATAAGCACCCAATTTCCTCTAAAGGGCTCACTGACCAGCAGAACACAAAGGGCTCCACTGCCATAAATCGGCAGTAAGGGCCCCTTCATAAATCCCCTGTTTACAAATTTTCTCTCACAAACTGACACATAACAGGTCTCCCAAATCCATCCTGCAAAACAGTAAATATAAAAACACAGTACCCACTGAGCGATCAGTTCTCTCTGCAACTCTTCATCTCCTATCTGCTCATCTGAAGCAGTTTATTCTTCAGTTCGTTTTCCATCTTCTGCATTTCCACCTCTGCACTGCGGCGCTTTGCACGGCCCTCCGTCTGAATTTTCACCACCTCGTCCAGCGTGGAAATCAAAGACGCATTGGTCTGTCTTAAGGTTTCGATATCCACCACGCCGCGCTCCGATTCCCTTGCGGTCTCGATGGTCGCCGTCTTTAAGGTTTCCGCATTCTTTTTCAGCAGCTCATTCGTCAGATCCGTCACCTGGCGCTGCGCCTTAGCTGCCTGGTTGGAATGCTCCACCCCCATGGCAATCACCATCTGGTTTTTCCACAGCGGAATCGTATTGACAATCGTGGACTGTATCTTCTCCACCATCATAGTGTCGCTGTTCTGTACCAGACGAATCTGAGGCGCGGTCTGTACGGCAATCATACGGGTCAGCTCCAGATCATGAATCTTTTTCTCAAAGCGGGTGCACATGGCCTCCAGATCCTTGGACGCCTGGGCATCCTCCGCCAGACCGGAAGCTTCCGCCCTGGCCGTCAATTCCATCAGTTCACCCTCCCTCACCTCTTTCAGCCGTTTCTTTCCGGCCAAAATATACATGGATAATTCCTTAAAATAGTTCAGATTCAGCTCATACATCTTATCCAGAACCGCAATGTCCTTCAAAAGCTGCACCTGATGACCCTCCAGCGCAGTACAAATTTTGTCCACATTCACCTCTGCCTTCTCATACTTCGCTTTCATGGCAATCAGTTTATTGCTCTGCTTTTTAAACAATCCCAGGAAGCCCCGTTCTTCCTCCTCTGCATCAAAGCTCTGCAGCTCCGTCACCAGACCGGAAATCATGTCCCCCACTTCGCCCATATCCTTGGTCTTTACATTTTCCAGAGCCTTCTCGGAAAAATCCGCCATTTTTTTCTGGGTTCCGGCACCGTACTGCAGAATCGCCCCGCTGTTGTGAAGGTCGATTTTCCTGCTGAACTCCTCCACCATTTTCCGCTCCTCATCTGTCAAAACGTTATCATCCAGCTGAGGCTCCTCCGGCTTTGACGGCTGTACCGGAATCTGAGGTTCCTCCTTCGGCTCCTGCACCGGTTCTCCGAAGGTCAATGTAGGGGTTGTGTCAAAATCACTGAACTGATTACTCATCTTTTCTCTCCTTTTTGGGTCTCTTTTTCGGTTTCAAAATCCTGCTTCATCAAACCATCCTGGGCCATCATGGTACGCAGCACCGTGATATCTGTCGAAATATCCCAGGCCGTATCCTGAAAAAAGCTGTCCAGCAGATTTTCAAAGGCCGTGTTAATCGTATCTAAGGAATCCTGAATCTCCTTCTTCGTTTTCCCGATATTCTGGCCCTCCACCTGCTGAGCATCCAAATCCCGATAGGCATCCACCAGCTTCCTGGTAATTGGCAGATAGTAGCGCATCATCTTTCGAAGATCCGGCGCGCTCTCCGGCTTTTGCTCTACCTGATTAAAAATCTTGGTCACCACCATCTCCAGACGGTTTAGCTTATCCGATATCTCCGGTCCCGGCAACGCATCATTGCACTCATGAATATGTGCTATAAATTCCTTGCCGTCCCGCAAAATTTCTCTAATTTCTTCAGAAAGCCCCAAATCTGTACCTGTTTCCGCCTTTTCTCTGCGGCTGCCCCTGCCAGCTTCTGTTCTTCTGCTCTGACTTCCGTCTCCGGCCTCTGATGTCTCCCGGTTTTCCCATTCCTGCCGCCCATTCCCTGCGGCCCGCTTCGCTGTCTCTTCCTGCACCCGCCGCTGCTCATACTGCTTCATCACATCCTGATACTGGCGGTATGCGGTGTGGCTGGTCATCAGGCAGGTCCCTCCGGCATCCAGATAGGCTCCCTGCGGAAACATGTGGTTTTGGATCATCTCCCGAAGATCCCTCTGCACATACTTTTTCGACTTACCGATTCCTGCCGACAGTTCCTCCAGCGTACAGGTATCCCGCTCCCCCATGATCTGCAAATAGCGTTTCTGTCGCTTTAACTGTGCCTGAAATTTGCTTCCCTTACAGGCCATCCCTAAGAAACCACCGGTAAAAATGCAAAAAACCACCGTGGGAATCAAAAAAGGCGCAAGTGCTCTGGAAAGAACACCAAATATCAGTGCGAGTACCCCGAAAATTCCGGCAAACGTATATCCCACTGCCATATAAGTTACACCTTTATAGCTCTTCAATGCCCTGGCGGAAGCGTCCTGCGTCTCCTGTCTTCCCTTCTCTGCCTCAAACCGGATCCTGCCATAGCCCTGCTCCGTTTTTATCGTGGAGTGATACGCTTTCCCAGAACCGGACCTGCCTTCATCTCCGCCTGGATTACGCTTCCACTCCTCCGCACCTTTTCTCCTGCCGCCCGCTGCCCGCTCGTAAGCCTCCCGCCAGGAGCCCGCCACAGACTGCCAGGAATCTCCATTTTGCCTATGATCCCCTGCATCTCTCTGCTGACCGGATGTGTTCTGCTCTCCCGCCTGATCCCGCTGCTCCCCTGTATTCTGGCGCAAATTCTGCATATTCTTCTGTACCAGATCCAGTGTCTCATTGATCGCCTTCGTAATCGACTGGTTCAGCTGTTGAAAATCCTGATTATCAATGGCAGACTGCACCAAATCTCCGATCTGTGCCCCCATATTATACCAATCCTGTTTATTCATCGCTATACTCCGTTCCCTGCATCGCCAGTTGCCGCCGCTTCTACCCGTTTCCTCCATACTGCAAAATGAATGAAGAGGCCCCGCCCGGCACTATGTCCAGTATAGTATATTTTTCCTGAGATGTACACAAAATTTTCATTAAAGTTAAATGCACAGGCACAGGCAAAAAAGAAACGGCATAGCCGAAGCCACACCGCTTTTCTGATAAAACATATCAATAAATTCAAAGCACTCGTCTGTTTCCTGACGATGCCGTTATAATTTCTTTTTTTGCGCTTCTGCCCTGGACCGCTTTCCCCGTTCCGCGGCAAAGCCAGATAACCTCTTTCGCCTGTGGCTTAAGCTTCCGTAGCAGGTGCCTCGGTAGATGCCGCCTCAGTAGCTGCTGCTTCCGTCGCCGCTGCTTCCGTTTCCGCAGCTTCCGTTTCCGCAGCTTCCGTCGTTGCCGGTGCTTCGGTAGCCGCCGGTGCCTCGGTGGTCGCCTCCGTCTTGGGAGCTTCTGTCTCTGCTTCTTTCTTTCCACATCCTACCATAGCCACTGCTGCCATAGACAGAATCAACATACCTGCTAATACTTTCTTTTTCATAATAATCCACTCTCCTTAATAAAATGATAGCTGCATCTCCATTACAGCCTGATTCTCTATCCGAACTGTTTATTACATTTCGGTTACAGTGAGGGATTATAGCACTATTATTTTGCAAATACAAGCGAATGCTGTAGAATTAAGAATTCTTTCACAGACATTTCACAAATTTTACCTCTGCAAATACTCCAGCAATCCCCGGCACCCCTCCAGGATCTGCCGGTAAGCCGTAGTAAAGTCTCCACTGTACCAGGGATCGTCAATGTCCCCCGGATGATCCGTAAAATCCCGCAGCAAATGGATCTTCCCCTCCGGATCCTTCCCCAGAATACGAAGCATATTGCGGACATTATACTGCTCCATGGCGATCAGATAGTCGTACGCCTCATAGTCGCTCCGCTCCATCCTCCTGGCCCGGTGTCCCTCCGCCGAAATCCCATGCTCCTGCAGCTTACGCCTGGCCGGCGGGTAAATCGGATTGCCGATCTCCTCCATGCTGGTGGCGGCAGACGCGATCCGGAAGCAGGCGGAAAGACCGGCTTGTTCTACTAAATTTTTCATAATCAATTCTGCCATGGGGGAACGGCAGATGTTGCCGTGGCAGATAAATAATACCTTAATCATCTTTTCATATCTCCATTTAAGTCTTGTATTTCTTCCCAAACGCTTGATATTTCAGGGTTTTCCGACTTTTGAGTTGTCCTTTCTTTTCAAGGTATCTTCTCAAATCTTCTCGTATTTTCTTATGTTTTTCCCTGCAATCTTGGTAAATCCGTTGGTAAAGCAAGCGTCCTTACCAACGGGCTTTTTTAACTATTCGCTATCCGATACACTTCTTCCTTTGCATCATCAAAATTCACATGGGTGTAAGTGTTCAAGGTTACACTGATGTCTGCGTGACCCATGATATACTGCAAGGTTTTCGGATTCATTCCGGATTTTGCCATATTAGAGCAAAAGGTGTGCCTACATACATGTGGACGTGTCAAGTATGGGACAAAAAAAATATTTCTTTTTTCTTGCCGGAAAGTACCTGACCATTCCAATCAGGTACCCCCAGCACTTTTATTATCTTCCACAAAATCGCTCTTGTCCAGAACATTTTATCTCTACCCTAAAAATACATCATCAAAATTCCATTCAATTTCGATTTCCTCCTGGCTATGCACCCGGATAACCTTGATGATCTCCCGTAATTTCTCTGTATCGAATTTCTCCATGTTCAGAAATTCTTCCAGTTTCATTTCCTTCGCTGTATTGTCCTGCTCAAGCATCTTTGCATCACGTTCAGACTCTGCTATCTTTCGTCTGATTTCCTCCAACTGTCTGCTTATCTTTTCCGCTTTCTGCTTGTAGGATTCCCGGTCAATACGGTCATCCTTGTAGTCATCATAAAGTTTCATTTTTTCAGAAGACAACTGGCGGCTCTGTTTCAACAATTCTGCAACATTCGTCTCCATACCTTTGCTCTGGTTCTTTGATTCAACAATCTTCCGGTTTTCCAGCATGGAAGATGCAAACTGATGAACAAGCTCCAGGATATGCTTTTCCATTGGCTCACGTCTGACCACCAAACTTCGACAGACATGATCACCGCTGGTACGCCCATCCGAGCATTTCAGTAGATGCTCCGTTTCTCTTACCAGACAATGACCACAGTGTGCACACAGCATCAGTGCTGGCTGTTTCTTGCGTCTTGCCAGCGTATAATTGGTTCTTGTTTCTGCAACACACCTGGATTTTTTCGGATGCAGTCTGTTCGCTTTTTCAAACAGTTCCCTGTCAACAATCGGATCATGGTGGTTTTCCAGTCTGATCCAGTCAGACTCGTCATTAAGAACCGTTTTATGACCGGTGTGCATACTGCAGCGTGTTTTACCCCATATCCGGGTTCCAATATAAATCTCATCCCGGATGATTGCAGATACTGTGGTTGGATTCCAGCGTTTTTTCATGATGGTATCAAACCGTTGGAACTGAACCTGCTCTCCTCTTGAGATTTTCCGTTCATCACAGGTGGCAATTTCCTGTTTGTTCAGTTCCCTTGTGATCTCTGCAAAGCTCATACCTTCTGCAGCCATCTGGAAGATCATCTTCACCACTTTAGCCGCATCCGGATCAATTTCCAACCTTCCATCTTTGCCCTTTCTATAACCATATCTGGCATTTACCGGAAGCCTTGTACCGTTTTTCATTCTGGTATGCATTGCGGATGAAATTTTTTTCGACAAATCCAGGCTATACATGTTATAAACCAGATTCTTCAAAGCCACATTCATACCGCCGGTCATTCCAGAGCTGGCTTCACTGTCATAACTGTCATTAATGGAAATAAACCGGATCTGAAGAAGCGGGAAAATATATTCAATATAAAATCCCACTTCCAGATAGTCCCTGCCAAACCTGGAAAAATCTTTCACAACTACACAGCCTATCTGTCCGCTTTTCATATCCTCCTGCAGCTGTTGAAAACCATTGCGTTTGAAATGGGTGCCGCTGACACCGTCATCCACATATTCCAGGATATCTGCCTCATCCACGCCAAGCTGATCGATCACAAACGATTTCAACAGGATCCTCTGAGAAGTCACACTGTCACTTTCCAGTTTGGTTCTGCCATCCACATTCCCATCTTCCATAGATAAACGGATATAGACAGCTGTTTTCCTATTTTCTGTCATCTTGACTGTGCCTCCTTCTCTTTCATTATCTTTTGCAATTCAGCGAACTGGTCATCATATACCAGTTTGATCTCATAATCATACTTACCATGGATAATAATGGAATCCACAAAGGCTTCCACCATTTCTTTTGTCAGCTTCCGCTTAGACATATAAGTATGTATCACTTTCCCCCATCCTTCTTCGATATGATAATCTTTGGAATACCGTACCTGCGCCGTCAATACTGCATCCAGACGGCTCTTGATGTTTTCTATTTCATTGGAATAGATACGGGAAAACTGCATGTACTCTTCTTCTGTAATCAGGCGTTCCGAATAATCCTCATATAAATCAGATTTACGCTTACTGATCCGGCTCAGTTCCCGCCGAAGTTTCCCTACTTCCTTGTCCAAAAGCAAATATTGCGTCTGGTTTCTGGAAGCGGAGTTCATTTCCCGGATCATTTTTTCTGTATCCAATACGTTTTTCATATGTGACTGGATCAGACGAAGGACATCTTCATCCACGTATTCTTTTTTGACCCTGTGCCCCTTGCACTGGTTTCCTCCTGATTTATGGTTTGCATTGGCACCGCAGATATAATAAAATGTCCCGGACTTTTCCCTGGACAGGATCATGCGGTTGCCACATCCTCCACACCTGATCTTGCCGGTATAAAAATTCTGGCTCCGGATGGCTCCATTATTCAGCTGATGCCTCTTTTTATATTCTTCCGTAAATTCCCGGATTTTTTCCTGCACCTGGCGGAACAGCTCTTTATCTATAATCCCTTCGTGGGTATTCTCTGCATAGATCCACTCACTCTCTGGTCGGTTTCTCTGCTTATTTCCCTGAAAAACGCTCTGCTGATATTTTCCATATACGGAATCGCCGGTACAATGTACATCCTGAAGCACACGTTTTACTTCATAATTATTCCACGGTTTGGACTCTGGGGACGGTTTTTCCCCGGATCTGTAATACTCCCTTTGCAAAGTTGGGGACAAGACACCATCTGCATTCAGTTTTTTTGCAATATCACTGTAGCTGCAGCCATCCATATACATAGAAAAAATTGCCCGTAAATGCCCGGCAGCTTCCTCATCAACTACCAGCTGGTGCTTGTCCTGTTCTGATTTCCTATATCCATAGGGTTCCCAGGCACCGGTAAATTTTCCTTCTCTCCATAGGGCTTTTTTTGCACTGCTGCTCTTTTTTGCAAGGTCTTTGGAATAGAACTCATTGATAATATTCTTTAAGGGAACCGTCAGATCTACTCCCTCACGGAAAGAATCAAAATCATCCGTCACTGCCAGGAACCGTACATGAAAGAACGGGAATACACGCTCAATATAATTGCTTGTTTCTACATAATTCCTGCCAAGCCTAGACAAATCCTTTACAATCACGCAGTTGATTTTCCCATGCTTGATATCTTCCATCATCTGCGTAAATCCAGGACGATCGAAATTTGTACCGGAATAATCAGAATCCTTATAAACTTCTGCAACCGAAATATCCTCTGTATCAGCCACATAGTTTTTCATCAGTTCCACCTGGGTTTCTATCGTCCCCCTCTCTATCGTTTCCTCTGTTTCCGTAGAAATCCTTGCATATAACCCTGCCCGGAACGGTCTTTTGATCTCTTCCTGGACGGCTGCACTGCTGACCGTTTCAGGAATGCTTTTCCTGCTTTTTCGTGCCATTTTATACAACCTCCTTTATCTTGACCTGCAGATTGTTATCCGGATCTGTTGCAACCTCCACTCCCATAGCCGGAAGCTGTGTCAGCAATGCCTGATAACAGTCATCAAAGTCAAAGACGATCTCAATATTCTTTTTGTCATGGACTCTGATTTCCCGAATCAATTCCACAATTACCGTCCTGGTCAGCACTTCAATATCCTGATATTTCACAAAATAATCCAGCCATGTGTTAGAAGCGTCTGCTTTTTCCAGCATGTTATCCATTTCTTTCTGGATTGCCCGGATACTCTCTTCTGCATTCCTTAGCCTTTTTCCATATGCTGCATGAAGTTCTACATAATCTTCTTTTGATACGATGCCCTCTTTCATATCGGAATAAAGCATCATGCGGAGTTCCTTACAGCGTTCTGTCTCCATTTTTTTCTTTTCCAGCCTGTCCTGGAGTTTTTTCACATTGATTTCCTGAAATGGTACAGTCCCGATAAACTCCAACACCCTTTTCAAATGCAGGATGTTCTGGATATGCTGTTTCAGCATTACCAATACCACGTTTTCCAGATCTTTTTCCGGGATCCTGTGACTGGAGCAGCGTTTCGTTTCTTTATTTGTGGAACATAAATAATAGGCATATTTCTTTCCACCCACTGTTGAGACCTTTCTCGTCATCGGTGCCCCGCAATCCGCACATACAGCAATGCCGGACAGCAGATACACCTGCTTCTGGTCAGGAGAAGTACGGGTATCCATCCCCAAAAGCCGCTGGACGATCTCAAAATCCCTTTCACTTACCAGCGGTTCGTGGTTCTTTTCAATACGGATCCAATCATCTTCCGGCTTTACGTAGGACTGCTTCACTTTATGGTTCGGTGTCGTACGTTTCCCCTGCACAAGGTTTCCAATATAAACCTCATTTTCCAGTATTCTGCGTACGGTAACAGAACTCCAAAGAGCCTGCTCTTTCTGTCGGAACCCGGTTTCATAATGACTCCCGCTGCTAATCTTATATTCAAATGGGGAAAGCACACCCAGTTCATTCAGGCGGTTGGCAATCGCATCCTGGCTCATTCCCTGCAGTTTCATCTTAAAGATGTCCTGCACTACACTGCCTGCAACCGGATCAATCTCCAGCCTATGCTTGTCTGCCTTTGCTTTCTGATACCCGAATGCCACAAAAGGTGTGACACATTCGCCTTTTTTCCTCTTAATCTCAAGGTTACTTCTTATCTTAATGGAAATGTCACGGCAATAAGCATCGTTGATTAAGTTTTTGAATGGGATAATAATGTCATCAGCCTGATTCTTTCCCTGAAGGCTGTCATAATTGTCATTTATGGCAATAAAGCGCACACCAAGAGCCGGGAATAAACGTTCAATGTACTTTCCGGAATCAATGTATTCCCGCCCAAACCGAGATAAATCTTTCACCACTACGCAATCAACACTCCCACGCCTGATATCTTCCAGCATAGCCTGGAATGCAGGGCGCTCAAAATTAGAGCCTGTGTAGCCATCGTCAACCCGGACGGAAACAACTTCTATATCTTTTTTGTCTTTCAGGAAATCCAGAATCAGAGCCTTCTGGTTAGAAATGCTGTTACTTTCCAATTTTGCAGAACTGGAAAGATCGCCATCTTCTTTGGATAATCTGACATAGATGGCGGCACGATAGATTTTATTGAAATTCTGATACATATCTTACCTCCTCTTATTACGTCAAAAAACCCATGTAATAAAAGGGGGCTGCATAATTTGTCCTTACAGACATTTTAGCACAGCCACCCCAAACTTTCCAGTACTTTTTCAGACACTCAGAAGCATATTTTCAAATGCCTGCTCCAAAGATATCCCGTTATTGGCAAACCTTACTTTGACCTTCATATTCCCGATCCGGACCAGATACGGATTTCCTACCTTATTCAGATATGATTCCCGCCGTTCCTTCAGGCTTTTATTCCTGTCTGCTTTTACCGTCAGTAGATCTGTCATTTCATCAATATTTACATCACTAAAATCCTGTTCCAGATACTTTCTATATTCTTCTGCTGTCATAATCCCCCTCCTCATAAACTCCTGTCTGAATCTCCACCGCTCTGGTAATCCTCCGCATTGCATCAGAACTGACATGACCACATTTTTGGATAATACTCTGAACATCAATGCTTGTGATCTGTTCCGCCAGTACCAGCCCATGCCGTTTCAAGCCAACCATTTCATAACGGTTAATAAACACATGGGTCGGAAGATAACGTTTTTTGTACACCCTTGAAGTAAACGGCACTACCGTTACCACCGGGCTGTATGTATTCGCTTTATTATTGCTGACAACCACTACCGGACGGATTCCACTCTGAAGGGAAGTACCCGGAACCTGTCCCAAATTAACCATAAGGATATCGCCTCTTTCAATTTTCATTTATTCGTTCCTCCCATCCTGAAATTTAATCGTAAAGCATCCATTATTAGCTCCACAGGAATACGGCAGAGACATTCAAAATGAACGCTCTGCCGCATAACCTCTATAGCCAATTTTCGATTATTAAACAGTGCTCGCTCGATTCTATTTATCCTCGATACCCCGAATCGTTTATCCTGCTTACGCAGGCAGGGAATAATAACCTATCTGACTGCATTCGCCAGATCACAACCCATATGCTCACGCACACAGGCTCCGACAGTTCATAGGTTTGCCGGTTACAGACTTTTCACGGTCCGCAAGTGTATCGCACCCTATACAGATCATCGCATCATCAACCTGCCAGTTGATTTTCGGTCAGTGCTTATTCGCTCGTCCGATATTCATCAGAGTCATGGCGGCAGTTTCCTTGTGCTTCCTGCATAAGATGTCACGTCAGTTATTACTGGGTATTCAGTTTCCAATGTACTTTTGAGGAGTCCTTAAAACTCTCTCTAATTACTAAATTCAACTGACTTGCCCGGATGCAAAAAAAATCTGCTGATTTTTCAAAAAATATTTTCCTGATACATTCTCCGCATCTTGTGTAAAATTGTTTTCAGCTTGTACGCCAGAACCTGCCGGGACACTCCCATAATCCCTGCCAGCTGTACCTGCGTTTTATTCTCAAAATAAATACTGTAAATAATCATCCGTTCTTCTGCATCCAGCTGATTAATCACCTTATGGATATCTCGTCTCTCCACACTGCTGATCACGCTATCTTCCACATCACAGCTATAGTCCGGGAAATCCTCGATAGAGAATTCATAATCCTGTCCATTCGTCTCGCTGTAAGGGATTTCCCGCAGTCTCCGTTCAACAACCTCACCTTTTTCAGTCTTGATTTCGACCTTCCTTGGCTGGCTGCTTCGGTAAAAATTATTCATGGCATAAGCCACTTCCTTTGTGATTTCAATCATCTTTCCATCTACATTTGCATAATATCTCCCGTCGTATTTATATGGATGTTCAATATACATATCCGTCCTCCTGAATTTGAAATTTGTTTGTTAGTTTCAAATTCAGAAGGCGGTCCTCTGATCTGGTTCATGCCTGCTCCACCAACTACTGCCAGGTAAAACCTGCAGGTATTGGCTGAAAAATTCAGGCACGAAAAAAAGCCCCAGTAGTCTTTTTTAACTACTGAGGCTTCCGTCTCTCAAATTTAATTCAGTTTTCTATGCCTTCTTTCATCAGCATAACCATTGTATCAGAGCAAAGTTCAGAAAGTGTCCGTTTACGGGTCTTAAAAGTTCATTATTCTCATTGGATTGTACACATTTTCAAGGGAAATGTTCACTTACTCTTTTTCTCCAACAGCTCATCCATTTTTATCTGAAAATCTATGGATTTTCCATCAGCTCTCCATCCACATACATTTGGAACTTTTCCGGATTATGGACAATATCATAGTCCATTCCCCATTCAACAGGCTTATATTCCACCACCATTACCGGCTCCTGTCCTTCTATCTCATCTTCCCAGAGATATACTCTAAGATTCAGGCTGGTCGCATACCCATAATCTGTAGAGAATCTAACAGACTGAAAAGAATTCTCCTTGCATTTTTTGACAAGGAGTTTTGCAAAATCCTCTTTATCTTCAATCTGTTTTCTGTTTGCAACAACAGTAAGTGTTTCATCCTGATTCATTTTCATACTGCTAATGACATCCAGCTCTCCCTCTTTATGTTTCTGCGCACAGCCCGAAACAAAGGCTGCTGCCAATAACAGACATATTAACGCATGCTTTTTCCTCTTCAATTTAATAATCACCTCTGTTCTGCTGATAAAGTACCTACTGCATAGTTAATTACTTCCTCCGGTGTTGGTCGATCCCCTTTTATTTTAACTTTGCGCCATTCTGCCTGTACCTCTGGATCCGTGTTATCATATCCGGCATCAATTGCTCTCTGGATTTCCGCATATACCTCTTCCGGAGTGGTATGGAATTTTTCAGCAACCTTCTCAAAAATAGTTTTTCTGTGCATTTTATATCTCCTCTTTTTTGAATTAGTATTAGTTCTTTAGAACTACTATAGCACAGATAAAAACAAAACAGAATCCCCATTCGTTTGACAAATTGTGACAAAAAACACAAAAAAAGAAGGGCTTTCCGCCCCTCCTCATAAAAATTATTCTGTTAATGCCCTGACCGCTTTGATGATTTTCTTCTGCTCTTCTTTTGGAAGTTTCCCGATCATTTCTGATAATTCATTCGTCACACCAGTTACAGAATGTGCCACAACATCTATCAGAAGTGAATCTGCAGAAACTTCCAGAGCGTTGGCTATCGCAACAAACGTATCCAGTTTTGCGGCTTTCAATCCCCGCTCAATCACACTTACATGTGTCGGACTCAGTTCCACCATGGCAGCCAAATCTTCCTGTGTCAGACCTTTTGCTTCCCTTGCCATCTTAATTCTCTGTCCCACAGCTTTCAGATCCATCGCAGCACCTCCTTTAGAACTATTTTTCGGTCTAAAGTTAGTATAACTACCGACTGTTGCGATATACAGAAGCTGCAAAACAAGTTGTCGTTCTATAGAACTAATGCATGATTTATTCCATAAAATTATCCATTGATAGCCGCAAGAAGGTGTCCTATTTCCTAATAATCTTCTGTACAGTATCGGCTGATCAAGTGCATCCAGCTTGTATATTTATTTTTCTGACATACTTTCTGACAAACAGGGTTCTGCGTCAATGTAGAAAACATTTTCTCATAATCAAAATCCCACGCATAGCCTTTTAAATGCTTTTTGACTGCTTTCTTATCTGACTGTTTCAGTTGCCATATCAAACGCTGGATTTCTCCTTCCTGAAGGTTTCCAACATTTCTGCATATGTACCGAAAGAATTTCAAGGTCGCATATTCATCATGCCATTTCTGTTTTTGGTTCTGAACCTTCCTCTCTGTCTGCTGATCCCGGATAATATCATCTGCAATCTTTACCATCGAATTTTCATATTTCATCCCAATCACCTACTCTTCTTCCACACCCAAGGATGGTTTGAATCTTTTGTTTTTCGCCTGCGGTACTACGATCTCATAAAAGTAGAACCCCAAATACCGCAATGCCTGTTTCTTCATTTTATAAAACGAAGTCCTTCCAATGCCAAGTTCCTGCTGGACTTCCACATCTGTTTTATTGTAATGGCTGCAAAAACAGGAATGGATAATCTCACTGAGCGTTACTCCATCCGGAGCATAATATTTTACCAACGTAATACCCCGGTAAACCATATCCGACAACCCATATATGACCATCAAATTATTCATCTCGTGTTTCAGTTTTGTCACATTCAGCTGTTTCCCGTAAACATCAAGATAACTCAACGCATATGCCATATCCTCATTGATCTTCTCCTGGCATTCCATTTCCAGCTCTTCCAGTACCATCTTATTTTCCAAAATTAGTTTCTGGTAATTCACCATCAATGCCTTTATGTCTTCATAATGCCTGTCCATGGTTACTTCCAGATAATCCTGTGCATGGGTTGCCATCTGGAACGTAATCTCTTTCATTGATTTAATTGCATAATCTCTGTCTGTCATAAATCTATATTTCTCCTTATCAACAATCACACTAACTGGTAGGTCTTGCAGACCAGTTCGCCTTCCCCATGATTTTGATGGAAAGCAATCTAAATTACTCATTGCAGGATCCATATCCCAAATGGTGTTTGTGGGGAACACCGGCTGATCAGAATACAGATCCTTATGTAAAACCAACGGGATATAAAGGGAAAGTGACTATCTCCGCCGGTTAATATTCTTCTTTTTAATTATGAAATCTTCCTTTCCATGAACCATTTGTCCACTTCAAAAAACAAATGGCTTTCCTTTCCCTGTACCATACAGGTGTACATCGTACCAACACCGCCTGCTTTTCTGCTGGCACATCGTTCAATCTTAAGCACTTTATCAATCTTGTATTTTCTGCCGTCTTCCCAAACAAATAAGATTGGAATCAGGCAGCCTTCCTTACTGAACTCTGCTACCACATCAACATATACCTTATTCATACCGCCACCTCCATCACAGGATTTCGATTGCTCTTGGAGATGCCCGAACTCTCCGGATATATCCACTTTTCTCTAACTGCCTGATCCTGGAAAATACCGTTGATGTTGAAGCAACTCCCAGTAATGCCCCCAGTTCCCTGACCGTTGGCGGAAATCCATGCTCCTCGGTAAATCTTACAATGCACTGATAGCTTTCTTCCTGTTTTCTGGTTAATGTCTGTTTCAAATCTATCCCTCCCATTATCCATGAAAATAACTGTGAGGATGAACCGTATGTGTACCGGCGTCCAAGTGGGATAAGACTTTATCCTGGTACATTGCTGCCCGCTGTATGCTGAAATATCCAAACCGTCGTCTGATCTCATCCACAGCCCGATCCATCCTTTCTAATTTATCCCGTTTCTCCTGATTATCAAATATATCAAGCTGAACCGGAATATCTTCCATTACCAGATCAGATCCCCTTACGCCAAGGCTCCGTATCGGATGCTCCCATCTGTAATGTTTCTTAAATAATTCAAATGCTGCTTTTACAATTTCATCCGTAATATTCGTCGGCTGGCTGATACGCTTCTGCCTTGTGATGCTGTTCAGCCCGTTATCCCGGATTGCTATTTCCACCACATTACATTTGAAACCATGTTTCCGCAATCTGGCAGATACACTTTCCGATAATGCCATCAGAATGATCCAAACATCCAGATCTGTTTCCAGGTCTCTCGGTGTCGTTGTACTGTTTCCAATGGACTTGACCGGAGCTTCATATCCTTCCATACAAACCGGATCCGAATCATATCCATTCGCAAATGCCCATAACACCAGACCGATTTTTCCAAAATGGCTGTCCAGCAGTTTTTCATCTGTCTGTGCCAGCTGGCCAATGGTATGGATCCCCAGCTTCTTCAATTTCTTGTTCGTCTGCCTGCCGACATACAGAAGGTCTGACACCGGAAGCCCCCAGACGATTTCTTTGTAATTGCCACGATGAAACTGTGTGATGGCATCCGGCTTTTTATAATCAGAGCCAAGTTTTGCGAATATCTTGTTCCAGGAAATGCCAATACTCACGGTAATGCCAAGTTCGTACTTAATCCGGTCACTGATTTCCCGGGCTATCTTCATTCCATCACCTTTGATACTGCTGCTTTCCGTCACATCCAGCCATCCTTCATCTATTCCATACGGCTCAATTTTGTCCGTATACTCTGAATAAATTTCTCTCGCCATACTGGAAAACCTCAAATACAGATCCATCCTTGGCGGCACAAAAATGATTTCCGGACAAACCTGTTTTGCCTGCCAGAGCGCCATTCCGGTTTTTACACCACATTTCTTCGCAATATAATTTGCCGTCAACACAATACCATGTCTTGCTTCTGGATCGCCACCTACAGCAAGTGGCTTTCCCTCCAGTTCCGGATGATGCAGCATTTCTACGCTGGCATAAAAACAATTCATATCACTATGTAAAATTGTCCTGTCACCCATCCTGTTCTCACCTCCGTCCGGCTTTCTTATCATTCCTTGCATGGTTAGTATAAGCCGACATTATGGAGATAGTCAACTGACATTTTGGTTGTATTATCTACGTTTCGGAGATTTCTCTTGATTTTGTCGTATTTGTGCTGTATAATGCATCTATAAGAATCTAACGGAATTTCATAGAAATGAGGCGAATATATGCGTTCTATTGGCAGGATTATTGCAGAAAACAGAAAAAAGAAAGGGCTTTCGCAGCCAGAACTTGCAGAATTACTTTCGCAGCAGGACATTGACGTTACAGCGAAGGCAATCTCCAAATGGGAGACGGATGCACGAGAACCAGGACTGCATGTTTTTCTAACTCTCTGTAAATTGTTGGATATTGAAGATATTTACGATGCTTATTTCGGGAAAAATCCATACAGTGTAATGGACGGTCTGAATCAGGAAGGAAAAGATAAGATAAAAGACTACGCAAAAATATTAAAAGCCTCCGGCTTGTTTGAACCGGTAGTTGCAAACATTATTCCCTTCCGTAAAAAAGAAATATTTATGGACATCTTCGGAGATGCTGTTTCTGCAGGTACCGGTAATTTCCTGACAGATGCGCCAAAAGAATCTTATGAAGTTGGCGATCTTGCCCCGGACAATGCAGACTTCGGAGTCCGGATATCTGGTGACAGTATGGAACCGGAATACCACAACGGGGAAATTGCATGGATCCAGCAAAAAGACAGCATCTGCAATGGAGAAGTTGGTATTTTCTATCTCAATGGAGATGCCTACATCAAAAAGCTCCATGATGAACCGGATGGATTATTCCTGATCTCCCTGAATAAAAAATACAAACCTATCGCAATTCAGGAATCGGACTCTTTTAAAATATTCGGCAGAGTTGTCGGCAAGTGTGATGCTTCCGACATCCCCGGGTTTCAATAATCTTAATACAGTCCGTGCCATTCAAACCGGCTGTTGAAACAATAATAAAGTTAAAGGAAGTGATTGGATGGCAATCAGCAACATCCTGAAAGATATTCGTGTGGAGCGAAATCTAATTCAAGAAGACCTTGCAGAAGCAACCGGCTCCTGCAGCCGTACCATCGGCAGAATTGAACGTGGGGAGCGAAACCCCTCGTTGGAAATGGCAATCCGACTTGCCCATTATCTGAATATGAGCGTGGAAGATATTTTCAAATTAGACGATGGAACTTCCAGCCAGAAAAAAACCGAGGAGTAATCCCCGGTTTTTGCTGGCTATTCATTTATTAAATATTTGCCTTTTTTCAAGCATATTGTTCCATAAAATGCCTATTCCCAAACCACAAGCAGAAATCAAAATGCCTACTACCATATATGTTATATTAGGGAATTTAAATGTAAACGTAGCTGTTTCTGTATCATGCATAATCACAAATTGAGTATAAGGAACCGTAAGAAATGTTATAGCTGCTCCTACGACACATAACCACTTTCTTTTGCCAAAATAATCATTTTTCGCAACAGTAACTGTTCCCACAAACAATAGGATAGGTAATAAAATCCATCTTAACACAATATCCAATTCATTTGTCATATTACCCGTAATATTCCAAAACAAAATCATTGCAATAATCCATACAACAAAATATGTTGAAAGAATTATTATCTTGCTAAGATTATTCTTTGCTTTTACTGTGTTTGTGCTTTCTTCTAAAAATTCATGATAGGTCTGTTTCATTGAATTGTCCTCCTTGAGCAGGTGGTCAAGGCTTACAGAATAAAGGTCACTCATCTTTATTACACTAATAATATCTGGATAAGACTTATTATTTTCCCAATTTGAAATTGTTTGTCTACTAACACCAAGTAACTCGGCCGCCTGTTCTTGTGTTACACCATTTTCATTTCGTGCATTTTTGAGTTTGCTTCCAATTTCCATATTCCATCCACCTTTATTTTTTTGCTCCGTTAAGAAGCACACTCAACATAGAAAATTTTTGAATGTTTTTCTATCAATTTACTTTTACATTGCAAAAAAATCATGTCAAAATTCTTTTACAATGCCCTAAAAATAACGATCTATCTATCTACGTTTA
The DNA here is from genome assembly GCA_946549155.1 of uncultured Lachnospiraceae bacterium. Classification (GTDB taxonomy): domain Bacteria; phylum Bacillota; class Clostridia; order Lachnospirales; family Lachnospiraceae; genus Merdiplasma. The sequence goes on from CAMNQN010000008.1 coordinate 25,845, forward strand.
TGCATTACAATTTCCGGGGTATCCCCATTGCATGCAGCCATACTCGCAAATAAGAATAAACTTTTCATTTGCGACTACACCATAGCAACGCTCTGATACTTCCATTTCCATCTAATTATGTAGGCAAATTCTCATCGCCCCAGGCTTTCATGCAATCGAGAACAGATAAGAAGCTCTCTCCAAGTTCTGTCAAGGTATACTCCACCCGTGGAGGTACTTCACAAAAGTCGTGGCGAAGAATGAAACCATCTGTTTCCAGCTCCCTGAGCTGCTTTGTAAGAGAACTTTCAGTAATTTCTCCAATCTGACGGCGAAGTTGCCCGAATCGCCTGATATCACACTTGCCTATGTACCAGAGAAGCTCAATCTTATATTTTCCACCCAACAGCTTCTGCACAGTTGAAATCGTTTTGCACCGGTTAACTGCTGGTTCTGATTTTCTCATTTACCTCATCTCCCTTCCTTTTTGATCATACTCTATTTTGCATCAAAATGAAAGGTACTTCAAAAAAGTACAGTACTTCTATTTTCATAGTGTTTTGCTATAATGATGTCAACGGGACAGTCATGTACAGGTTTGCCTCGTTACCTGTGCATAATTCATTTAATAAGAGGTGTTTATCATGCATTACACAGGCACAATCTGGCGTCCACCCTATGAAGCAGACTCACTGCTTTTAGAAGTAACTGCAGACCAGTCCTCATACATTTTTGCAAACAGGGTGTCTACTTCTGCTTTGCGCT
>CAMNQN010000009.1 GCA_946549155.1 uncultured Lachnospiraceae bacterium
ACAGGGTCGGCTCCGCGCTTTCCCTTCCTGCGTCCTGATAATTAACCAAACACGACCATTTTACAGCCTCGATTTTCTGTAGATGATATCGCTTCTGCCCGGTCCATTGGACACCATGGTGATGGGGTAGCCGATCTGCTCCTCCACAAATTCCACATACTTCCGGCAGTTTTCGGGAAGCTCCTCAAAATTCCTGATGCCGCGGATATCGCATTTCCATCCCGGCAGCTTCCGGAATACCGGCTTCGCCTTCTCCAGCTTCCAGGTGGTGGGAAATTCCGTGGTTACTTCGCCGTCAATCTCGTAGCCCACGCATACGGGGATCTCATCCAGATAGCCCAGCACATCCAGCACGGTGAAGGCCACATCCGTGGTGCCCTGCAGACGGCAGCCGTACTTGGACGCCACACAGTCAAACCAGCCCATCCGTCTGGGCCGTCCCGTGGTGGCGCCGTACTCTCCGCCGTCTCCGCCCCGGCGTCTCAGCTGATCCGCTTCCTCCCCGAAAATTTCACTGACAAAGGCCCCCGCGCCTACCGCGCTGGAATAAGCCTTGCAGACTGTGACAATCTTCTTGATCTCATAGGGCGGGATGCCTGCTCCGATGGCCCCGTAGGCCGCCAGTGTGGAAGAAGAAGTCACCATGGGATAAATCCCGTGATCCGGATCCTTCAAGGTTCCCAGCTGTCCCTCCAGCAGAATCGTCTTATTTTCCTTCAAGGCCTGGGCCAGATAGGCGGACACGTCGCACACATAGGGTGCCACCATCTCCCTGTAGGAGTGCAGCTCCTTCAAAAGCTCCTCCGGCTCAATCAGCGGCTTGTGATAGAGATGCTCCAGAAGCACATTTTTGGTCTCGCAGATGCGGACTACCTTTTCCTTCAGCAGCTCCTCGTCAAAGAGCTCGCTGACCTGAAAGCCGATCTTCGCGTATTTGTCAGAATAGAAAGGCGCGATGCCGGATTTGGTGGAACCGAAGGACTTACCGGCCAGCCGCTCCTCCTCATACTGGTCAAACAGAATATGATAGGACATCACCATCTGCGCCCTGTCGGAAACCAAAATCTTCGGCATGGGAACGCCGCGGTCCACAATGCTTTTAATCTCATTGAACAGCACCGGAATATTCAGGGCCACACCGTTGCCGATAATGCTGGTGGTATGCCCGTAAAATACACCGGACGGAAGGGTATGCAGCGCGAATTTACCGTAATCATTTACGATGGTATGCCCTGCGTTTGCGCCGCCCTGGAAACGAATGATAATATCCGCCTTCTCCGCCAGCATATCCGTGATTTTACCCTTGCCTTCATCGCCCCAATTAGCGCCTACCACTGCCTCTACCATAGTTTTTCCTCCTGAAATTGCGGCATCCCGTTTTCGGTTATGACCGCTGAATCCTCTTAAATGAACTTATACTTTGTATCGGTTGTCTCAACCATCCCTACTATACTACAAAATACATCATAAGTAAAATTAATATTTATTATATTTGATATAAGTTTTATTTATTCATCAAAGCTTTTCGCTTCCGGATCCTTCCCTGGCGCAGTGCTCCCGTCCTCCAGCATCTCCAGGAATTTTGCGCTGGCAAACGAAATCGGGATCTTTTTATTGATGGCCAGATACATGGCCCGTCTGGGAATGGACTGGTCAAATTTCAGTTCAAAGAGTTCGCCGCTTTCCAGATAGGCCTCCGCGAAGTCTCTCACCACGCAGGCCACGCCCAGGTTTTTCAGGGCGAACTGCACGATCATGTCGCTGGTGGCCAGTTCAATCTCCGGCTGGACCGACACGCCCTTTTCCTTCAAAAACGCATCCACATAGCTTCTGGTGCTGGTTCCCTTTTCCAGACATACCACCGGAAGCGCTTCCAGCCGCTTCCATTCCAGCTGTTTTCCCCGCAGGTGGGTAAAGCGGCTGCCCGCCACAAAAATGTCCTGTATCTCCCTCACCTGGGTCAGATGGAATCCGCCTTTTTTAGAGAGAGGCGCGGTTACAAATCCAAAATCAATGGTTCCCTCCCACAGATACTGCATGGTCTCCGGGCTGGGGCCGTTGGTCACCGTCAGATGAATCCCGGGATATGCTTCATGAAACCGCTGCAGAATCGGAAGCAGATAAAACCGCAGCGTCATATCGCTGGCCCCTATGCAGATCTCCCCGGTCTCGGCGTCCATCATTTTCCGCAGCTTCCGCTCCCCGGCGCGGATCTCCTCGTATCCTCTTCTCACATAGGAATACAGCGTCTGTCCGGTCTGTGTCAGCCGGACGCCCTTTCCGGTCCGGATGAACAGCTCCGTTCCCAGAGCCTTCTCCAGATTTCGTATGGCCTGGCTCACCGCAGGCTGGGTAATAGCCAGGGTCTCCGCCGCTGCCGTAATGCCGCCCAGCTTCGCCACATAATAAAATACCCGGTAATATTCCAGATTAATATCCATGGCTTCCCTTTAAACATTGATCTCCGCCTTGATTCCCAGCAGGTCCCTGTTTGCCTCCAGCACCGGGCTGACCACATTTTTCAGGAAGCTTTCCACCTGCACCGCGGCCCGGCCTGTATATCTGGCAGGCTCCATGGTATCCTGCAGCTCCTCCAGGGTCAGATTGAAGGAGGGATCCGCCGCGATCAGCTCCAGCAGATTGTTCTCTTTTCCTTCTTCCTTTACATTCCGGCCCGCCTCCATGGACAGGGTACGGATCTTCTCGTGAAGCTCCTGACGGTCTCCCCCTGCCTTCACCGCGTCCATCATGATATTTTCCGTGGCCATGAAGGGCAGCTCGGACCTTAAGCGTTTCTCAATCACCTTCGGATACACCTTCAGGCCGTCGGTGACGTTCAGGCACAGATCCAGCACGCCGTCCGTCGCCAAAAAGCCCTCGGCCACCGCCAGGCGCTTGTTGGCGGAATCATCCAGGGTACGCTCGAACCACTGCACTGCGGAGGTGATGGCGGGATTCAGCGCATCGATCATCACATAGCGGGACAGAGACGCAATGCGCTCGCTGCGCATGGGATTTCTCTTATAAGCCATAGCGGAGGAACCGATCTGGGTCTTTTCAAAGGGCTCTTCCACCTCTTTTAAATGCTGCAGCAGACGGATATCGTTGGACATCTTGTGGGCACTGGCCGCAATCCCTGCCAGCACATTGCAGACTCTGGTATCCACCTTTCTGGAGTAGGTCTGTCCGGATACCGGATAGCATTCCTGAAAGCCCATCTTCTCCGCAATCATGGGATCAATCCTATCGATCTTCTCCTGATCCCCGTCGAAAAGCTCCAGAAAGCTGGCCTGGGTACCGGTGGTTCCCTTGGAGCCCAGCAGCTTCATGGTGGAGAGCACATGATCCAAATCCTCCAGATCCATCAAAAATTCCTGCATCCACAGCGTGGCCCGCTTTCCCACGGTGGTGGGCTGTGCCGGCTGAAAATGGGTGAAGGCCAGGGTGGGCAGCTCCTTATATTTATCCGCGAAGGATGCCAGCTGGGCAATCACATTCACCAGCTTTTTGCGGATCAGCTTCAAGCCCTCGGTCATCACGATAATGTCGGTATTGTCCCCCACATAGCAGGAGGTGGCCCCCAGGTGAATGATGGGCTTCGCCTTGGGACACTGCAGGCCGTAAGCGTACACATGGGACATTACATCGTGGCGCACCACTTTTTCCCGCTCCCTGGCTACCTCATAGTTAATATCATCCTGATGGGCCTTCAGCTCCGCGATCTGCTCATCGCTAATATCCAGTCCCAGCTCCTTCTCCGTCTCCGCCAGCGCGATCCACAGCCTTCTCCAGGTGCGGAATTTCATATCCGGTGAAAAAATGTACTGCATTTCCTTACTGGCATACCGCTCTGAAAGCGGACTCTGATATCTGTCTGTGCTCATATTCTCTCTCCTTTTTCTTCTGTGTCTTATGGTTCCCTGAAACTATTTTTCATATTCCCCTCTGATATTCTCCGTGGGAGGATCCAACGGGTAGCTTCCGTTAAAGCAGCCTTTGCAGATGGGAAGGCCGTCCACCAGCTCCTCCAGCCGCTCCAGCCGCAGATACCCCAGGCTGTCCGCCCCGATGATCCGGCGGATATCCTCAATGCTCCGCTTGTAGGCAATCAGCTGCTCCCTTTCCGGGATATCCGTCCCGAAATAGCAGGGCCACAAAAAAGGCGGGGAGCTGACCCGCATATGAACCTCCCTGGCTCCTGCCTGGCGCAGCATATGAACGATGCGGTCGCTGGTGGTGCCCCTCACAATGGAATCATCAATCATAATAATCCGCTTGTCCCGCACCGCCTCCTTCAGCACGTTCAGCTTCACCTGCACGCTGGATTCCCGGCTGCTCTGTTTGGGCTTGATGAAGGTACGCCCCACATATCCGTTCTTCACAAAGGCCGTGCCATAGGGAATCCCTGACTCCATGGAATAGCCCATGGCCGCCACATTTCCCGACTCAGGAACCCCCACCACCATATCAGCCTCCACCGGCGAATCCATGGCCAGGAACTTCCCTGCCAGCAGGCGGGAACGGTACACACTGACGCCGTCCATCCGGCTGTCCGGCCTTCCGAAATAGATATACTCAAAAATACATCTGGCGGTCTGTTTTCCATCCTCCGGCTTTAAGCACTGGCTCTTATCCGACACGATGCCCTGCCCCGGAGAAATGGTCACAATCTCCCCCGGCTCCACATCCCGGATAAATTCCGCCCCGATGGTATCCAGCGCACAGCTCTCCGAGGCCAGAACATAAGCCTGATCCCGTTTTCCGATGCACAGCGGCTTAAATCCAAAGGGATCCCTGGCCCCGATCAGCTTCCGGGGGGACATAACGATCAGGGAATACGCCCCCTGCAGCTTCTGCATGGCCGCCGCCACCGCCTGTTCCACAGAGGCGGTTTTCACTCTGGCCCGAGCGATATGATACGCCACCACCTCCGAATCAATGGTGGTCTGAAAAATCGCGCCGTCCCTGGCCAGTTCCCGCCGAAGCTGCGGTGCGTTCAGCAGATTCCCGTTATGGGCCAGCGCCAGTGTCCCTTTAATATAGTTCAGTACCAGCGGCTGCGCATTTTCTATGGTGCTGCCCCCCGCTGTGGAATAACGCACATGGCCCACGCCGATATCGCCCTTCATGGAGGAGATACCCTCCGACGAAAACACCTCGTTTACCAGCCCCATGCCCCTGGTGCTTAATACCTTTCCTTTGGGGCCATGGGTGTCGCTCACCGCGATGCCGCAGCTCTCCTGCCCCCTGTGCTGCAGCGCCAACAGCCCATAATAAATAGAAGAAGCCACGTCCTCCCCGGAAAAATCATAGATTCCGAAAACACCGCACTCCTCCTTCAGCTTATCCGAAACATCCTCCTGAACATACACCTTTTCTTTCATGTCGATTCCTCACTGCTGTTCGTATTGTTACCGCGCACATTATATCCCATAACACCGCGAAGCGCAACTGAAATATTTCCCTGAGGAAACGCTGATGAAAGCGTTTCCCTAACATTTTGCGCTCCGCCGATAGCTTTCCTTCAATTCCTCCACAATCTTCCCCGGCTCCTCCTCCTTCAGCCGCTTTATCTCCTCCGATCCCGCCGCCTGCCGGCAGATTCTGGAATTATACTCCTGAATCTTCGTCACCAGATACGGATCGGCCCCCAGCTCCTTCAGCCGCTTCTTGTATTGCTCCTTCGGCATATACAGCGGCAGCGTGCTTACATACTTCCTGAGCACCTCCTTGGTCTTTAGCTGCTTCCAGGCGTTCAGATAACACTCTGAAGCCTCCTTGAACTGAAACATCCCCGCGTAGGCGCAGCCCAGGTTGTTCCAGATCTCCGCATAGAATTGGGCGCCCAGGTTTCCCGGGCCCCTGCGCTCCAGAATCTGATAATATTCGTGCATCGCATTGCCGTACATACCGCACTTCACCAGATAATCCGCTTTCAGTTTCTGGCGGGCGTCCTCCGCCTGCACCTCCAGCTTACTGATTTTCTCCTGCATTTCCCGCATCTGCTGGGTGCTCAGATATCCGACCTCACGGAAAATGGGAAGAATAAAGTAGCTGATTCCCTCCTGCTTTTCCAGCTGCTCATAGAGCTGGCGGTAGAGCTTCTTCAGTCCCAGCTCGTCCCGGATCCAATCGCACAGCACCTCGTTTACGATGGTGTGATCAATCAGGCAGATATTCTCATACAGGTAAAAGCACAGTTCCTCGATGGAATAAATATTCGTACTGACGCTCTCGATATAATAGGGCTTCGCCGCCGTCTTAATCTGACACAAATCAAAACTCATCTTACCTCACCTCACATCAAAAGGAAATTTCCCGCTGCCATTTCTTCCCGGAGGGCCGGTAAAATCCTCCAAAGCCCAGATCCTCCACCTCCACCTTACAGCGGTGGGCAGACACAAAATAGACGGTCATCCGCAGTCTTGTGGCCCGGTTGGGCCGCTTGGGAAAATCCGTCAGCCGCAGGATGTGGCTGACCTCCTGACCTCCGCTCATAGGCTTCGTGACGATCGTAACGCAGGTCTCGCCATCCGGGATAAACTCGCACACATGATGGGCCTCATACCAGTTGACCCCGGCGGTCACCACCGGATAGTACATTTCCTTGCCCCGAATGCGCAGATTCATGCCCAGATTCTCATGAATGATATCCTCCCCCAGAAACAGAAGGTCCGGCAGAGTAATCGCGCCCATGCGCTCCATAGCCCCATAGCAGGCTCCCTTGGTATACAAATTCTTCCCCTGGAAGGCATGCCGGTGGTAGCACAGGTACTGGAAGGAACGCTCCGCCCAGGAACGGTCGAAGAAATCCCCCATCAGATAACAGGTGGTCACACTTCTTCGCTCAAATACCTTCTTTAACAATTCAAAAAACAGCCGGTCCTTCTCTTTCTTCCACTCTTCCTCATTCCGGCCGTCCCGCACCGCCTCATCCATTTTCTGGGAGGCCGCCAGCTCCACCGTCACCAGTGCCGGCTTTGTGCGCTTATCCACATGGAGCACATATCCCTTCATGGCCGCGTTCTCATATTCCAGCAGGGCCACGTCCCCATTCCACAGCTCTTTCTTCTGGTTTACCGCATAATAGTAGAAACTGGACTTGTAGTCCTGAAGAAAAATATATTTTCTCTCAATGCCAAGCTCCTCCAAAACCGCCGGTATCCGCTCGTCCAGCGGCGGGACAAGCGCAGGTACCGTCACCATAATCCGGATATCCCCCACGTCTCCCAGCCGTTTCACCCGTTCCAGACACCGGACAAACAAGGCCTTCAGCTCTCCGCCCTCTTTTTCCTTGTCCGCGGCAGCCTCCCACTCCTCCCGCTTCACCGGAAAAAGATAGCTCTCGCTCTCCCCGTCCACACTCAGGGTCTCCGGTTCCTTCATCGTATTATTGTAATACGTAAGCTGCACGCAATCCTGGCAAAACTGCATTCCCAGAATCAAATCCCGTTTTTCCTCTATCATAAACCGTCACTCTTTCTTTTTATCAAATCAGCGTAAAGATTTCCTTCGCCAGGTAGTCCATCTGAAAATAATTTTCCAGCTCCTCCTTCACCTTAGCCGTCCTGCCGCTCCCCTCCGCCTGGGAAATCCGGTTCAGAATGTCAAAACGGCTGTTGGTACTGCCGGGCATTTTCCCCATGGTAAGGGTACGGCAGCCTGAGATTTTGGTGGTCTCATCGGGCAAAAGCTCCTCCGTGTAGCACTCCATCTCCTCCCCGTAAAAGAGAATAAATTCCTTGACACAAATGCCCTCGAAACAGTTTTTCATGGGCTCCTCCAGAAATTCCTCCTGCCTGCCCTTCCGGCGGTAGTGCAGAATCACCGTGTTCTCCGGATTAGCCACATACTCTAAAAATACCTTGTCCTCCAGCTGGTAGGGACGCCGCAGCCGCTCCGGAAGCTTCTGGTAAAAGGCAAACCGCAGTCCCGCGCCGCAGTAGCGGGCTAACAGCCCCGCCGCAATGCTCTCCTGCATCTCTGACAATTTTAGCTGACGGGAATAATACTGCAGTAAGGCCAGGAGGCATACGTCCTCCTGCTCCGCCCCATTCTGACAGCCCTTCTCAATATATTCAAAAATCAGATCGTTCACCGGCAGTCCCTTCACAAAATACTCATAGGACTTCAGGATAATATAAGCCCGGCAGATCTTCTTCCTCCCCAGTTTTCTCTGATAGGAGGCGAAAATCTGCTCCGTGCCGGAGGTCCCGGTACGGGTAAACAGCAGCAGGCTCAGGATCTTTTCCTCCAAAACCATGGTATCCAGCTCATACTGCCGCCCGGTATTCCACAGCCGCTTCATCTCCTCGATGGGGCCGTCATAGTACATCAGAAGATAAGTCAAAATATTGTCATCATATTTTCCGAAGGCAAAGCACTGGCTGCAATAGGACAGCAGGACAGCATTTTCCTCGTACTCCCTGGCCAAAACAGTCTGGCCGCAGATCCGCACCAGGTGCACCAGAGGCACATCCTCGCAGCCGTAGGTTTCCAGCAGGGAAAAGGCCTCCTCATACATGCCCTCCTGGGTCAGCAGCGTCATCAGCGCCTTTTTATCCGCCCGGACAAACTCCGGATAAGAAATCTGCTTCAGGTAGGAGAACAAATCCTCCTCCCTGGGATTTTCCATATAATATTCCAGCACCCACCGGCGGACCTTCTCCCGGTATTCCTCCCGCAGCGTATCCATCCCGCAGGCCCGCTTAAAGTAGGGCAGCATCTCCCGGGTGATCGTTTTTCCCGGCTCCTTCCTGCCGCACATATACAGCACCAGACCGGGATGGTCCGGCACCAGCTCCCGGCAGTAAGCTAAAAGCTTCGGCGTATCCAGCATACGCTCCGCCAGGTACAGGGAGGTGGCGGCATAGCGGCTGCCCTGGGCGTCCATCAGAAGAATGCGGGCATTCTCCGTATAAATCTGCACCTGCGCCTGTCCGTCGACAAACGGCACCACCTGCTCTCCCTTCATGATCCGGTGAATCACGACGATAGACTTCATATTCGGATTCTTGCAGGTCACCTGGAAGGTGAACAGCAGCCGTACCAGCCGCTCCGCCAGTGTCCTGGTGAGAAGCTGCCGATCCAGATAGCGCTCGTAAAGGATCGCCAGATTCTCATCAATATGCCCCATGCCAAGCTGTTCCACCAGAAAGGTCTCAATGGCCGCCCGGTAGCTTCGGTACACCTGCGGGATGCTCTCCCGGTTATCCGAAATATTCCGGTAGATTCTAGCCCGCTTGTGGTAATCCAGCGTGTTATTGTACACAAAGTACCGGCGGATAATCTGGGGCATTTTCTCCACGCCGCACTGATCCATGGTCTCCATATAGTATTCGTACAGCCCGGTAATGCGAAGATCCAGATTCACACCCAGGGCATACCACTGAAAATATACCGGATCCTTCTTCTCCCCCGCTATCAGGATGGTACAGATAGCCTTCACAATCTCCGGGGAATGCTTCACCTGATAACAGGCCTTCAAAATATCCAGAAGCCTCGGCTGAAAGGTCCGGTGATACACCGCCAGGCTGCCCACCTGGTGGACAATCTCCTCCGTCAGCAGCCCCCGCTTCGCTCCGAACCACAAAATCTTGCGTTCAAACCCATCCAGCCTGCGCAGCAGGAAGGGATCCTTCTCCAGAAGCTGCCAGGCCTCCAGATACAGAATCGGGCTGGAGCAGCCATATTTCACCTGCTCCGCGATGACCTCCAGCTTCGCCCCGTCATCCCGCATCAGCCGCTCCTGCAAATAGAATAAAATCCACTGCAGAATCCAGTTGTCCCTGTTCTGCAAAAAAAGCTGCTCAATCCGGGCCTCCACCTGATCCACGTAAGCAGCATCCCGCTGGAAGAAGGTGGAAATGTACAGATAAAAAGCATAGCGTTCCGGGCTGGCCAGCCGCTGAGGCTGCTGCTCGATCTCCTGCAAAAGCTTGTAGCCCTTCGAGCGCTTATCATCCGCAAACAAAAGCTGCACCTGAAACAGATCCGCAAACACATCGGTGCCGCCCGCCCGCTTGTAGCTGGCAATCACATTCTGGGAGCGGTCAATCCATGCCTGAATCTCAATGCGCTTCAGCCGGAAATCTACGTAAAGGTTTTCCAGCTTTTTGCGCATCGTCTTCTGAACCCGGTGCTGCCTGTGAGCCTCCGCGTCCGTCCTTTTCACCACGGTCACCTCATAGTACAGCGTCTGGTAACAGGTGCTTACCCTGATACGCCCATAGTTTTTTCCGCCGTGAAGAAAATTTGTATCGATAATATATTCCAGCTCAAACTGATTCCCCACAAACTCATCGGTGGTCAGTACCTTTTTCTCCAGTCTGAGGAAGCGGGTGTCCGAAGAAATATCCAGACGCAGAAAGCCCCAGCCCTCCTTATGAATCCCGATGGTCTCCCGCACCGACTGATCCAGTTCTGAAAAGCGGGCCTCGCTCTGAGCCAGGGTAATCTCCACCGACTCCTTGTGGCCGCTGCCGATCAAAAACTCCTCCAGGCTCTGGTAGCTGAAGGTCTGGCGCTTTAACGCCTCGTATAGAATCTGATTCTCCGGCTCCCTCCCACGCAGGCTCTCCTCAAACTCCGGACTGATAAAGACAGGGTATGCCGCCTGAAAATCCGTTTTCGCAAGCTTTGCCAAATCCGCGGTGCCGGACAGAGACGGTTTCTCCTGTGCGTCTCCTTTCCCGTGCCCCTCATTCCTGATGTGAATCTCATAAGGAAGCTGATATTCCCCCAGATCCGTACACAGCGTAAACTGGCCGCAGGTTTCCTCCCCCGGCTGCAGTCCGTTGGTGTCGATCTGATACAGGATCTTATTCTCACCGCTGTAAAATTCGGAGGGCTCAAAGGTCACCCTGGGATTGGAAGAATAGAGAAACCCTTTCACCTTTTTTCCCTGGGGATGGGACGCGGTAAAGCTGCCCCGAAGCAGCTCTCCCTCCCCCGCCTCCAGGCTGATTCTCTCCTCCGAAAGCCGCAGAGGCTGCACCTCGTATTCAAATTTGCTGTTCAATAACTGTTCAATGCGCTTCTTCATCTGTTCACCCGTCGTAATAGAGCGGAAAAAGACTGCGCTAAACCACATTGTTCCGCCACAGCCTTTCCCTACAATCACTCTAATATTTTTTTCAGCTCATCCATAAAGGTGTTAATGTCCTTAAATTCGCGGTAAACCGAAGCGAAACGGACATAGGCCACCGCCTCCAGGTCCTTCAGCCGGTCCATGACGATCTCTCCGATCTCCTTGCTCTCAATCTCTTTCTCTTCTCTGTTAAAAATCTCTGTCTCCACGGCATCGATCATCTCATTAATCCGCTGAATCGGAATCGGCCGCTTATAGCAGGCCCGCATCACACCGGCTTCAATCTTACTCCTGTCATACTGTTCCCTGGTACGGTCCTTTTTAATCACAATCAGCGGAATCGTCTCCACCTTCTCATAGGTGGTAAACCGTTTCCCACAGGCATCGCACAGGCGCCTTCTGCGGATGGAGCTATTGTCCTCCGCCGGTCTGGAATCCACAACCCTGGTATTATCCAGGCCACAAAACGGACACTTCATACTGTCGCCTCCTTATGGAACTGCCATTGATCAAAACACGTCATTACCTTAAAGTATAACGAATCCTGAGGATGCTGTCAATCCTTGAATCACTTCCATGGAATCATATCATTTGTACGTTTGTATCCGTTACCATTCGGGTGGCAATGTTCTTCGTGTTTTGTTAATTAGCAGGACGCAGGAAGAGGCGGGCGCACAGGGCCACAAGCATCTGGAAAATAACTCCGGATACCAAGATTAAGCAACAAAAATATAAACTGCATAAGCTGATAATGGAATGATATATGCTGAGTTTAAAAGAAGTGGCAGCAAATTTATGTTAGGAGCAATTGCTATACAAAAGCTTGCACGGATTTGCAAGGGAAATTATTGCTTCACAGCGCAAATCTGGCATGGGAAACGCTTTAATCAACGTTTAGGTCAGTTTACAAGGAACTACACGCAGACCACGAAACGGGGGCTGCTGACAACAAATAAAGGCTGAATATCAAGCACCGAGAAAGTGCGAGATATTCAGCCTGTTTTGTTGTTCGGGGTTTCCAAAGGGTACCCCTTTGGCACACGACTTTGCTTGCAAAGTGTAGTGTGTTATACGCTCTGTTGGCATTGCCGTAAAAATGCCGTTGCCAACCGGGAGGGCAAGGGCATTTGAAGCGGCAGGAAAACAGGGCTGTGATTGCGTGGCGTGGAGCCGCAAGCGCAGGACTGGTTTCATCAGCAGACAGGGCGTATATGAAAGCCCCCGTCCCTCGTCCCACGCCGGACTTCGGGACAAAATGTCCCGAACTTGTGGACACACTCACGAAAAAGCAAACGGATTTTTCTCTCAAAATTGAAATGGGCGGGAAGCCATTTTAAGGCTTTCCCGGCTGGCTTTGCTATCTTCCCGACAAATAGGAATTTATTTATCTATCTAATTATCATTCTACAATTCATGGTAATATGGACATATATCTTCATAATATCCATCCTTCATCCTAAACCCACTCGGAATTATGCCCAGCTGCTTAAAGCCAAGACGCTCGTATAAATGACGAGCATGAACATTTGTAGCTACAACCGCATTAAATTGAAGAATTTTAAAGCCTTTTTCTTTACCTTTTATGAGACAATCCTTAACAAGCTTTTCTCCTATATGCATTCCTCTCGAATCTGAACTAACAGCGTAACTTGCATTACATATATGACCACATCTGCCAACATTATTGGGATGAAGAATATACAATCCATATATTTTTCCTTCCGTATCCTCAGCCACACCACAGTATGTCTGTGAATCGAAAAACGCCTTTCCAGAATTCTCATCAAGAATTTCCTCCTGTGGAAAAGCAATACCTTCTTCAACAATTTCGTTCCAGATCCGAGCCATATCTTTAATATCATCTTGTTTGTATTTCCTTATAGTAACTACCATTATCATCTACCTCCAAAAATTCCGATTTGTCGCTCTCTCACTTTCTCCCTCTCTGCGGATTGGGATTTTTTAGCAAGTCCGACTTCTCGGAAATCCTTTTGACCCATTTCTTTTCTTCCTCGGACAGCTTCTTATAATTCAGCCGGAGCCGTTTGCAGATAAATGCCAGTGACGCTTGCTCCGGGTCGCTGTCCTCACTGACGGTTTCATCAACTGTCTGCAATAATCCTTTCAGTGGGTTGTCCTCCGGGACGCTGAAAAAATCGTCTTTATGGGCTTCCCGCAGGTCGAGGGCTATCTTGTTTATGTCCTGCTGTATCACATAACGGCAAAAGCTGTCATCGTCAATGTGGGCGGTAACAAGCTGTGTCTATGTGCAGGCAGACCTTGATGTGTACGAGTTTTTCAAAAGTCAAGGGACAGTCATTGTCAATGACGCCGCCGATTTTACGGGCCTCCCAGTCCCTGCCTCGTTCACCACCTCCCGGGAATCCAAAATACACTAAATGAATCCCCCCGCATATACTAAAAGCAAAACGCCCGGAGGATGCCATGCGTTTTTGTGAACTGAAACAAAAAGAGGTCATCAATGTCTGTACCTGCCGCTCCTTAGGCTGCATCAGCGACCTGGAAATCGACTGCCACAGCGGGGCTATCCTGGCACTCATCGTCCCCGGCCCCGGTAAGCTGTGCTGGTTTCTGGGCCGGGATACCGAATTTATCATTCCCTGGGACTGCATCGAACAGATCGGGGATGATATCATCCTGGTAAGGATCAAGGAGGACGACTGCAAGAAGCCCTGTCTGTGAAGCAGCGCAGGCGCCCGGCTTCGGATCTGTGCGTCCCCTTCCCTTATAAGCCCCCAAATTTGTCAAGGGCCAATATTTTTTATATTTTCCCCGAAATCGTATATTTCCAAACCAATGTGCGAATCATTTTACTGAGAGATCATCAAGAAATCTTATTCAGGAGGATTCATATATGGCAATCAATAAAGTGGAAATATGCGGTGTAAATACATCAAAGCTTCCTGTTTTGACCAGTGAAGAAAAAGAAGCTTTATTTGAGCGGATCAAATCCGGGGACGCCCAGGCCAGAGAGCTGTATATTAAAGGAAACTTAAGATTAGTGCTCAGTGTTATCAAGCGCTTTTCCGCCAGCAACGAGAATGCGGATGACCTGTTTCAGATCGGGTGTATCGGCCTGATGAAGGCCATCGACAACTTCGATACCGGGCTGGGCGTCAAATTCAGTACTTACGCCGTCCCAATGATTCTGGGGGAAATCCGCCGCTATCTGCGGGACAATAATTCCATCCGGGTCTCCCGCTCCCTGCGGGACACCGCCTACAAGGCCATCTACGCCCGGGAAAACTATGTGAAACAAAATCTGCGGGAGCCTACGATTCACGAAATCTCTGAGGAAATCGGAATCGCCAAGGAGGACATTGTCTTTGCCATGGACGCCATCCAGAGCCCGGTCAGCCTCTACGATCCCGTCTACACCGAGGGGGGAGACACGCTCTACGTGATGGACCAGATCAGCGACAAGAAAAATAAGGAAGAAAACTGGGTGGAATCCATTGCCCTTTCCGAATCCATGAAGCGCCTGGATGAGCGGGAAAAGCATATTGTAGAGCTGCGGTTCTTCGAAGGACGCACTCAGATGGAGGTGGCCGGCGAAATCGGCATCTCCCAGGCTCAGGTAAGCCGCCTGGAGAAGAATGCCCTCCGCACCATGCGGCAGTACCTGATGGCGTAGGAGCCCGCTTAGGAAGCTTTCCTTCTCTCCCCTCAGCGGTTCTGCAGACACTCCTTCAGGGCGCTTCTCCAATCCGGCATCCGATAGCTTCCCTCCAGCTCCATCATAAGATTCTGAAGCACCGTATATCTTGCCTTCATCTCCTTGGAGGAGGTCAGCACCGGCACCAGCTGCATGGAGGTAATCCCGGTATTGTCCAAAATCGCATGGGCAAATCCATAGCGGCTGCAGGAGCCCTCGCAGGAGGCGTGGTAGGTTCCGCACTTCTCCGAATCCATCATCTGAATGATAAAACGGGCCAGCTCCAACGCACTGGTGGGGGTACTGATCTGGTCGTTGGGCACGCTTAAGATCTGCGTATCCTCCGCCATCTTTAAAATATAGGTGAGGAAATTCTTTCCGGTCAGCCCGTACACCCAGGAGCTTCGCACAATCAGATGCTTCGGATTCAAACTCTCCACAAATTTTTCCCCCGCCAGCTTGGATTTTCCATAATCCGTGGTGGGAATCGTGGGATCAAATTCCGTAAGCTCCATGGAAACATCCCCGGCAAACACATCATCTGTGGAAATCTGAATAATCTTCGCCCCCACCCTGGCACTGGCCATCGCCAAATTCCGCGCACCCAGGGCGTTCACCCTGTACATCTCGATTTTTTCCTCCCGGGAACCGGTATCCGGCTGAATGCCGGCGCAGTTAATCACCACCTGGGGCCGGTGTTCCAGCGCAAAGGCCGCCGCCGTCTCCCGGTCCGTCACATCCACCTCCCGGTCTGTTGGCAATACCTCATACTTATCCCGGTCAATCACCGCACGGATCTGGGTTCCAAGGCTCCCCTGGGCTCCCGTGATCCAAACAATCTTTTTTTCTGTCTTTTCCGTGTTTTCTGCTGTCCTGCACATAATTCTCTCCTCCGCTCCCTTTTCTTCTATATTTTATATTTTTCGAATACGGTCTGTCACCGCATCACATCTCTGATCACGCGTTCCACATTCTTAAAGAAAATCTCATCAATCTCTTCCCCAGATAATCCCGCCTTCGCCAGCGCATCCGCCAGTTTCCCGTAATCCTGAGGGCCCTTGATGGCCAACGTCCCCGTGATGCCGTCAAAATCGCTGCCCAGCGCGGCCACCTCCCGGCCTCCCACCTTCCTTATATGCAACAGATGCTTCACCATATCCTCCAGACGGTTCTCCCCGCTGTAGGGATACAGAAATTCCGGACACTGGTTCAGCCCGATCACGCCTCCGGCCTCCCCCACCGCCCTTATCATCTCATCTGTAAGATTCCGGGGATGCCCGCACAGCGCCCTGGCGTTGGAATGACTGGCCACAAAGGGCTTTTTGCTGATCCTTGCCACATCCCAGAAGCCGCCGTCAGACAGATGGCTTACGTCCACAAGCATCCCTAAGCGGTTCATCTCCTCCACCGCCTCCCTGCCGAAATCCGATAAGCCCCTTTTCATCACCGTCACATCAGCGCTGTTGGGATATCCGAAGCAGTTGGGATAATTCCAGGTCAGGCCAATCAGGCGCACACCCTTATCATAGTATTCCTCCAGCTTCTCCATCCGTCCCCCAACAGCCCTGCCATCCTCCATTGTGAGAAAAGCGCTGATCTTCCCCTGCTGCCAGTTATTCTCCATATCCTCATAATTCCCCGCGAAGGCAATCACATCGCTGTGCTTTTGCAGCGTATTGTAGAAGGCCCGTATCAGCTTATTGATATACCGCTCATCCCTGATCATAAACGGCCCCAGCAGATGCTTCGCCCGCATCGACTGCATAAAAATGGCAAAAAACTGTGCCTTTGCCCCTCCCTGCCGCAGCCGTTTTACATCAAGCATGGAGGAGGTTTTATAAATATCTTTTTTATTCCGAAACCAGGACTGCATCAGCGTATCACAATGCATGTCCACAAAGGGTGTTGTATTCATAGTTCTTCCTTTCCTTAGAATCTCCGGTGGATGCGCACGGATTTGCAAGGGAAACGCTTTGCCTTTCCCCGTCCGGCCCTGCCTTATTCCAGCTTCTTCTTTCCCAGCCGGACATCCTCCATCAGCCTCGCCAGCTCCTCGTCCAGATTCTCAAACAGATAATTTTTTCCGCCGGAATGTCCTTTTAAATGCTCCCGCCGGATCTCCTGACAGGTATCTTCAATCTCCCTGCGCAGCCCCCTGGCGGACATCCGGGCAGCTCCCTGGCCCCAGATAATGATCTGCTCCGCCGCGTCGGAGGTGGCCACCGTCACCTCGTATTTATGTCCGATTTCGTGTACCGTTTTCTCGATATACTGATCCGCCGTCTCCGCCTCCTTCGTATAGACCACATAGATATTATGATACTTCTGCACTTCCCCCATATTGCCCTCCACCTTATAGGCATCAAACACCAGGATCACATGATTTTTCCGGTAGCCCTGGTAGTTGCACAGAATGTCCATCAGCTTATTTCTGGCCCCCTCCAGAGTCACCTTCGCCAGCTCCTTCAGCTCCTCCCAGGCAAAAATAATATTGTACCCGTCCACCAGAAGATACTGCTCCCTGGCAGGCTGTTTTCCCCGATAACCGGCCCCGCCCTCCGGGGAATAGCTTCTGGTGCTCCTGGTCCATCCGGCCCGTTCCTGCCTGATATTTCCGTAGGTACGCTGAAAAATCTCCATCAGCTCCTTATCATCCTGAATATCCGCGGGAAATCCCCGGCAGGACCTGACCGGAGCCTCCGGTTCCTCCTCCTCTTCCCCTTCTGTCAGGCCCGCGGCGTAATCCAGATGCATATACTCCTCCACCTGATCCCAGGGCACCACAAATCCCGCCCCGTGGGCGCAGAACACAGAACCGCAGGGATTCTGTGTATCCCCGTCCGGATCATATCCGGCCCGGGCAATCACTTCCTCCGCATTATGGCAGGGTTCGTATCCCTTCAGGGTACAGAACAGATACCCGCGCCCTCTGGTATAGGCAGTCACTTCCCGCTGATAATCCCGCATCCCGGACACCGGCGCGCTGCCCGTCAGAATGGACAGCTCCCCCTCCGGGAACGGCCCGTCAAAGCTGCCCTGCATCCGCTGAATATCCGCCATGGCCCGCCCCACCATCTCCGGCGGGACCTCCAGCCGGTATTCATAAACCGGCTCCAGCAGCACACATTTCGCCCGGCGCAGCCCCTGGCGCACCGCCCGATAGGTGGCCTGGCGGAAATCCCCGCCCTCCGTGTGCTTCAGGTGAGCCCGGCCCGCCACCAGTGTGATGCGCATATCCGTGATCTCCGCTCCAATGAGCACGCCCGGATGCTGCCGCTCCTCCAAGTGCGTCAAAATCAGCCGCTGCCAGTTCAGATCCAGCTCATCCGTGCCGCAGGCCGTACAGACATGCAGCCCGCTGCCCGCCTCCCCCGGCTCCAGCAGAAGATGCACCTCCGCGTAATGGCGCAGCGGCTCAAAATGACCCACACCCTCCACCGGCTCCGCAATAGTTTCCTTATATACAATACTTCCGGAACCAAATTCCACCGGCGTATCAAACCGTTCCCGAATCAGATTCTTTAAAATCTCCATCTGCACATCGCCCATGACCTGTACATGGATTTCCTGGGCCGCCTCATTCCACACCATATGCAGCTCCGGAATCTCCTCCTCCAGCTGGCGCAGCTTCAAATACATCACATGCACGTCGCAGTCCGGCGGCAGCTCCACCCCGTAGGTAAGCACCGGTTCCAGAAGAGGCAGCACATACCCCTCCTCCAGGCCCAGCCCCTGCCCGCAGCAGGTATGGCTAAGGCCCGTCACCGCGCAGACGGTTCCCGCCGGGGCCTCGGACACCGCCGTAAATCCGGCTCCCGAATAAACCCGGAGCTGATCCGCCTTTTCCTTCCATTCCTCCTGCCGGCCCTCCCCATTCTGGAAGGTGCCCTGCAGCGTCTGCTTCACCTGCAGGCTTCCCCCCGTAACTTTCAGATAGGTCAGGCGGTTTCCCTGGGAATCCCTGGCAATCTTGTACACTCTGGCCCCGAAGGCCTCCGGATACCGTGGTGCGCGGATCCAGGTTCTCAGCCCCTCCAAAAATTCCTCCACCCCTGTCATTTTCAGGGCGGAACCGAAAAAGCAGGGAAACACCTTCCGCTCCAGGATCAGGCGGGCCGCATCCTCACGCTCCAGACGGCCCCGCTCCAGAAACCGTTCCAGCAGCTCCTCCCCGCACATGGCCAGCTCCTCCTGGAAGTCCTGATTCTCCCATTCCACGCCAAAATCCAGGCAATGCTCATCCAGACGGCTTTGCAGCTCTAAAAGCAGCGCCTCCCGATCCGTGCCCTCCTGGTCCATTTTGTTGATAAACAGAAATACCGGTATCTCATACTGCCGAAGCAAACGCCACAGTGTCAGCACATGGCCCTGCACCCCATCCGCGCCGCTGATCACCAGCACCGCGTAATCCAAAACCTGAAGCGTGCGCTCCATCTCCGCTGAAAAATCCACATGGCCCGGCGTATCTAACAGCGTCACCTCCAGATCCCCCAGCGAAAACAACGCCTGCTTGGAAAAGATCGTAATGCCCCTTAAACGCTCCATCTCATAGGTATCCAAAAAAGCGTCCCCGTGATCCACCCGGCCCGCCTTCCGAATACTGCCTGTCTTATACAAAATGCTCTCCGCCAGCGTCGTCTTGCCGGCATCCACATGGGCGAGGATGCCCAGGCAGATATGCTTTTTCGATTGATTCGTCTCTTTATTTTCCGAGGGATTTCCCATAGAGAATGCCCCTTTCCGTAATCATGATAATATACAAATTATCATAACACAGAAAAGGGCATTCGTCGATAAGTGAAAATCACACAGGATTTATTGATATGTTTTAAAACAGTCCGTGCCTTCTCCACCCGCTAAGGGAAAGTCCGGTGCAGGCCAGGGTAAGCAGGACAGCAAACGGCAGCGCCCACATCGCATAGAGCAGCCCGTTTTTCATCTGCTCCACTGACATCAGGGAACAAAACTGGGCATGGTAAACCGGCAGCAGCACCACATACCGAAACAGCGGATGGCTTTCCGCCACAGAGACCACAATGGGCAGAAAGTAAAGTCCCCCGGAGATCGCCAGCGCCGTCAAGGGATTTTTGCTGAGCACAGAGACAAACAGGGTGACTGCCGCCGTGCTCACCGTCCCGGTAAATGCCAGAAGGACCTGGTAAGCCAACAGGGTCCGGCAGGTGAGATTAAAGGGGACACCTCTTTCCGCATACTCCACAGTGTGAAAGAGAATGCTGCAGTCCAGCCCCTCCGTCCCATACAGGCAGAACCCCAGCCCCAGATTCAGTAAAACCGTGCCGGCGGTGACAGTGAAAGCGGCCAACAGGCCAGCGGCGGCTTTCGCGGCCGGGCACAGGGTTCTTCCATACCGGCTTGTGAAAATCAGGGCGTCCACACCTGCGTACTCGCCGCAGTAGACAGGCGCGGTCATAAGAATAACCACCACTGCCAGCAGCAGGGAAATTCTGATGAGATTCTGGCTGACGGACATCCATCCGTCAATAAAACCGATTTTGATCTTCTCCTGCCCGAATACCTCAAAGACGGACTTCCCGTTCCAGCTTCCGTCCGAAGCGGCAAAACGCAGGAATGCCGCCGACTGCGTAGCGTTCTCATAAACGTAGATCGCGTTCGCTCCCCGCAGATCCTTCTCCTCATCTATTTTAAAATCTTCCATCATCCGGGCCACTGTTTTGTCCGTCAGAATTCCCTCATATTTTTTGGCCACAGCCTTATCGATCTCCACCGCCTTCCGGCCCCAGCCTTCCTGGCTGTCCCCGTCATAGGCATAGCGTCCCTGGTAGAGGGACAAGTTGGAAAGCAGGGAAAACAGCAGCAGTACCAGGATGGCCGCCTGGGTCAGCCGTCTGGAAAACAGCTTCCGCAGTTCAAATTGTATCAATCTCTTCATCTCATCCGTGCTCCCTTCTTCTCTCTTAAGCCGGTTTGCTCCAGCCGCGGTATCGGCTCCGAATGGCCTCCATCGGTATTAAAATAGCACAGATACAGATCCTCCAGATTGGGAGGCACCCGCACCGCCCCCGGCATGGGCGAAGCGTCAGCAATCACCCGCAGGGCAGCTATGCCGTCCGGTGTGTTCCGCAGACTGCCGGTATGAAGGGCGGCCGCCAGTTCCTGCGCCTGGCCGGCAGGCGCAGGGCATTCCCACACCCGCCCCTGCATTTTTTCCAGAACCTGCCCCAGGCTTCCACATTCCACGATCTGGCCCCCTTTCATCATCAGAATCTGGTCTGCGATAACCTCCACATCGGACACGATATGAGTAGATAAGATAACAATGCGTTCCCTGGCAAAGGCACTGATCAGGCTGCGGAAACGCACCCGTTCCCTGGGATCCAGCCCCGCCGTCGGCTCGTCCAGAATCAGGATGCGGGGCCCGTTCAGCATGGCCTGGGCAATGCCCAGCCGCTGCTTCATGCCGCCGGAGAAGGTTTTGATTTTATGCCGGCTCTCCCGGGACAGCCCCACCGCCTCCAAAAGCTCCCGGCACCGTTTTCTGGCCACTCCCTCCTCCAGGCCCTTCAGCGCCGCAAGGTACAGCAGAAAATCAAGAGCCGTAAACTCCGGATAATACCCGAACTGCTGGGGCAGATATCCCAACAGCTGGCTGTAGTGCTCCCCCAGCTGCCGGATGTTTCTGCCATTCCAGACAATTTTCCCGGAGGTAGGCGTCATAAGGCCGCCAAGCAGCCGCATCAGCGTGGTTTTTCCCGCCCCGTTAGCCCCCAGCAGGCCGTACACGCCGCCCGTCAGGGTGATATCCAGGTGGTCTACCGCAGTTTTCGGGCCGAATTTTTTTGTCAGACCAATGGTTTGCAATTCCATAAAAAATACTCCTCTCTTTACGATTTACGAGGAGTATAAAAGAAAAATATCTACTTTTTATCTACAAAACCGGGGCTGCCGCAAAAAACGCCGTCACCCTGGCGCCGCCATCCGGAAGATTCTCCACCCGAAGCCAGCCTCCATGGCGCTCACAGAGCAGCCGGCAAATATAGAGTCCCAGCCCGAAGTGGCAGAAACGGTCGCTTTCCCCTGTAAAATACGGTTCCGCTGCCCTGGACAGACTTTTGGAGTCAAAGCCTTCCCCGTCGTCCGATACGGAAAGCTCCAGCCCGTTTTCCCCCACAGTAAGAATAAGCGTCACCGATGTGCGGGCATAGCGGACCGCGTTGGCCAGCAGATTGTGGCAGACCTGATCCACAAACTCTGCATCGAAGGAAAGCTTTCCCTCCAAGCTGCCTCTCTCCTCCAGTATCAGCCGCTTACCATTTTTCCCGCACACGATCTCCGCGTCCTCACGCAAAGCGTCCCGGAAGGGCTGCAGCTGCACTTCTCTTTGCTCCGGCTGCGCATCCTCCAGCCGCTGCAGGCGGCTCATACTGTCTACGTAGGCCTCCATGCGGGAAAGATGCTTCCCCATGGTGGCGGCGGTCCGCCTTGTGCTATCGTCTCCATCCGTCAGCAGCATTTCATTGTAGCCCTTCAGCACCGTAAGAGGGGTGCGAAGATCATGGGCGAAGGCGGCATTTAACTGCTTCCGCTCTTCCACCTGCCGCCACATCCCGGCAAAATTGTCCGCCAGCGTACTGCGCATCAGCTCAAAGGAAGCGCAGAGCTGCCCCAGTTCATCCCCACTGTCGTAATCCACAGAAAAATCCAGATCGTTAACGGAAATTTTCTCCGACGCGGTTCGCAGCCTGGCCAGAGGTTCCTTTAATTTATTCCGGTAAAACAGCAGCGCCGCCGCCAGAATACAGACAGCGGAATACACCGGAACTGCCGCCATGGGAAAAAGCTCCAGAAGCGCCATCAGCCGTTCCGTTTTTTCCGGCAGCTCCACCGGCTCCTTGCTGATGTAAGTGCCCTCCCCCAGCCGTTCCCCCTGTTCATTTGTCAGGTAATATTTTTCCACCGGAGATGCAGCGTAGGCTTTTCTTCTGACTGTATTACCGATGCTGCTGCACAGAGCTCCGGTTCCCGCCGAAAGCGCCACAGCAAGAAGCGCAAAAACACCTACATAGAGTATCAGGCTTTTCCGCAGCGAAAGGCTCCTTCTTCTGCGCTTTATCTGATCCATTTATATCCGCACCCCCAAACCGTCTCAATATAAACCCGGTCCGTGCAGGCAGCAATTTTTGCCCGGATTCTGCGGATATGCTCCGCCACAACGCTGCTGTCCCCCTGGCTGTCATAGCCCCAGACCCGCTCATAAATCCGTTCCCGTCCAAACACCTGCCCCGGATTCTGGGCCAGCAGCTCCACAATATCAAATTCTTTTTTCGCCAGATTCAGTCGTTCCCCGGCAAAAAACAGGCAGCGCTGGGAATAATCGACCGTCAGGTCACCGGAAAATGTAATCTGCGCCTGAGCGCTGTGCCGCGCCTCCCGCCGCAGATGGGCCCTCACCCTGGCCTCCAGCTCCGCCAGCGAAAAGGGCTTCACGATATAATCGTCGCCCCCCACGGCAAAGCCCTTCACCTTGTCCGCCTCCTCAATCCTGGCCGTCAAAAACAGAATCGGGCAGGACACATAATCGCGGATGCGCCCGCAGACCTCCAGGCCGTCCAGCCCCGGCATATTGATATCCAGCAAAATTAGATCCGGCTGCCGCTGTGCCTGCCGGAGCGCTTCCGCGCCATTCCCGGCTGCCAGTACCAGATAGCCCCGGCTCTCAAAGAAGCTGGACAGCATTTCCACAATATCCGGCTCGTCATCCGCAATCAGCAATTTTACACTCATTTCCTGTTCCCCTCCATCCTTTTCACCCGCTTATCCGGCAGCATTGCCTCTGAAATCCTTTCATCTGCTGCTTTTGCCATGTCTTTTGAACCGCCTGGCCCCTAAAGGCCATAGTGCATTCTTTGCACCCGGCAGATGTCCAGGCTGTCCCTTCCGATCTCACATCCCAATGCCAGCACCTGGACCCCGGCCCTCTGCGCCGCCCGCAGCGCTTCCCCAAAGGCCGGGTGGGTCTCGTCATTGGGACAGACCTCACAGATCCCCGGCATCTGAATCACAAAGGCTATATAACACTCGTACCCCTGCTCCAGCGCCTGCTGCAGCTCCCGGATATGCTTCACGCCCCGCTCTGTGGGTGCATCCGGAAAATAGGCGATTCCCTCCCGTTCCAGGGTGACCCCCTTCACCTCCATCAGGCAGTTTTTCCCCTCCGCCTGAAAGAAAAAATCAATGCGGGACTGACCGTAAGTAAATTCCGGCTTCACCTGGCCCACCTGGCGGAAGATACGCACCGACTCCGGCCCGGCCTTCTCTCCCTGCCGTCCCGGCGCGCCTTCCTCCTGCGCCGATGCCATCGCCTGCTGTCCAAGCAGCCACTCCCGCACCACCTGATTGGGAGCCTGGCTGTCCATATTCACCAGACCCAATCCTTCCTTTTCGACGCCGATCAGGTCGTATGCCGTTTTCCGATTGGGGTTTTCGCTGTGTTCCAGAAAAATACGGGCCCCCGGAAGCAAAAGCTCCCGGCACCGGCCCGTATTTTTCACATGTACTGTCTCTTCCCTTCCTGCAATCTCCACCCTGGCGATAAAACGGTTTGGCCTGGAGAGAAATTTTCCTTCCACAATATTCTCATATTTCATCTCATATACTCCCATCCGGCTTTTCTTTCACAGACAGCCTCTCCTCATCCCTTTGCAATCCTGTCCGCCGCCTTTTTCTTCCCGCTGCAGTTAACCCGCTCGGTCATTATGATCAGCACCGCCTGCAAAATCAGAAGATACCGCGGAAAGATCCCCACGGAATACACCTCAGCCAATATTCCAAAAAGCGGCGGCATCAAAATGCTCCCAACATAAGCGCACACGATCTGAACGCTCATCATCTCCTCAGCCCGCTCCGCTCCAAACTGCCCGGGAATCGCATGGAGAAGTCCCGGATACATAGGCGAAAGCCCCATACCCAGCAGCAAAAGCCCTTCCATCCAGAAGGCCTCATAGCCCGGAAGCACCAGACAGACAAACCCCAGCGCAGTCAAAAGCTGCCCGATACGGATCATATTTTTATCCTTAATCCGATCCGCCACAAACCCGGCCAGAAAGCGTCCCATAACAATTCCAAGATAGAACAGGGCGGTGAGAGACGCTGCCCGGGAGGCATTGATATCCTTGCACAAAACCATATAGCTGGCAGTCCACAAGCCGATGGTGATCTCCAAAGCTCCGTAACAGAAAAAGCTGATCATCAGCGCTCCTGCCCCCGGCCGCCTCACGATCTCCCGAAACGTCAAATCCCGCCTGTATTTTCCCCGTTTCCACAGCGCCCGGTCCCCTTTCTCCCAAAAAGGCAGCGCAATAAACAGGATCATCGTCAAAGCAATCTGCAAAATCCCTGTAATCTGATACCCGCCGGTCCAGTTCAGGCTGGCGGTGAGGCATTTCCCCATAATCAGGGGACCCACGGCGGCCCCCACACCCCAAAGGCAATGCAGCCAGCTCATATGACGGGATTTATAATGAAGAGCCACGTAACTGTTCACCGCCACATCCACGCAGCCGGCCCCCAGCCCGTAGGGCACCGCCCACAGACACAAATGCCAGAAGTTCCGGGACATGGAAAACCCCATCAACGCCAGGCCTGTCATTCCCACGCTGATCACCGTCACCTTTCCGGTGCCAAATACCCTGATCAGGCGATGGCTGTAAAGAATGGACACAATCGTTCCTGCGGAAATCACCATGCTGATGGCCCCGGCCCAGCCCAGCGCCCCCTCCATCTCCTGCACCATGGAGGGCCAGGCCGCTCCCAGCAGAGCATCCGGCAGGCCCAGTCCCACAGCCGCTATATAAATAATCGTAAGTAATATCGTCGCCATACTATTTCCCCGCAAACCATCTTAAGTACGCCGCCCAGGCCGCGCCCCGCTAAACTCCGCACACAATTACGTCTGATTATAAATTTTCCCCTGGCTTATGTCAATATTTTCGGGAAATCCTTAGGAAACCTTAAGAAACAGGAGTTCCTGTTCGGGTGTTTTGTTAATTGCCAGGACGCAGGATGAGTCGGGGCCGCATGGCCATATCCATCTGGAAAACATCTCCG
>CAMNQN010000010.1 GCA_946549155.1 uncultured Lachnospiraceae bacterium
CCTGTCCGCTGCTCCCGCCGCGCCAAATGGGATCACCGTCTTTCCCTCTAATTCCGTTTTGGTCAAAAATGCCTTCACCGCCGGCGGCAGTTCCCCATTCCACAGGCATGTCCCGATATAGACCGTGTCATACCGTTCCAGATCCTCTATGTTCCATTCCAGTTCCGGGAGGACTCCCTGGTCCTGCTCCTGCCTGACACGTTCTGTTCTCACCCTGTCATCTTCCGGGTAAACAGTGACCGTGTCCAGCCGGACGCCCTGTCATATCGCTGATCTCCCGGGCCATCTGCTCCACTTCCCCTGAAAAAGAATAATAAACCACCAGAGGCGCATCCGGCACCATTGTTCCAGAATCTTCCCCTACTGTCAGACTGCCTCCCTCCGCGGCACATCCGGATAAAAGACTCGCGACAAGAAGTAACGGCAAGAATCGGTTTCCTGGTTTCATGCCTTATGTTCCTTTCTTTTCATGTTAAAAATAAAGTTTGTCACATTTACGATCAGAATGATCATTGCCAGGTAATCCATAACAAAGAAAAAGACGGACTGCTGATCAAAAATCGCGAATTCATTCTTCATCCATAAGAACGAAAGGATCTCATGCCGGTAAAAGGCATAAATCCCATAAACGGAAACCGCCCATCCAACAGCGGAAAGCATCCGTTTTCCTTCCGTCTCCCCTTTTCCGAAGGTATTGCCCATTCTTCTTTTCATTCCATCCCAGTGCATTCCCATATGAACCGCCATCAGAAGGAATCCCCAGTACGCACAGAGGATATGTACACGCCTTGCCAGGGCCCTTCCTCCGCGAATGGGTAGAAAATCAAACACATACCGCGACATGATGACACCGCTGATAAAAAGTGCTGACATGAGTGCAATTGTTAAAAAGTTCAAAGCCGTCCCAAACAAGCGTCTGGAATTGTACTTTCCTTTTCCAACGGCTCCAAACCATCTGCGGTTTAAAAGATTGTGGCACAGAACCAGCAGCACCATAACCGTTCCCGTCCCTTCATGATGTTGCTGTCCTGTGATCACATAGCCCATTTGGTTTAGCAGCAGCAAAAACAGGGCTCCGTCAACCATTCCTTTCCATGAGATTTTATTTCTGCCCATTCTCCTGCCCTCCTTTGTCTCTCTTAAAAATCCAGACTGCGCACCCAGTCCGCAATATCGTCCCCGGCGTCTGCCACATTCCGCTCACTGACCGTAAACCCGGCTGTGAGTACCTTTGCACCCGGCTCTAATTCCGTAATCGTTTCAATGGTGCCGGAAAACCGGCTGCCGTTATGGGAATTAAAGGGAATGATGGTCTTTCCCACAAAATCGTACTCGTCAAAAAAGCTGTACATCACCTGGGGCAGATCATACCACCAGGTCGGATAGCCTACAAACACCACATCGTACTGGTCAAGATTCTCAATATGATTTGTAATCTCCGGCCTTGTATCCTGCTCCTGCTCCTCTGCCGCATAATCGATGAGTTTGCCCCCATCTCCCGGATAGTCTACAGCGGTCTGAATGGAGAACAGTTCTCCGCCTGTTTCCTCCTGAATTAATTTCGCCAAATGCTGGAGCCGTCCCTCCGCCCCGCCATTTACAGTGACCACGCTGGCTGAGGACACCGCATCCACATCGCTGTTTTCAGCTACGGCAAAATATGCAATTAAAATGCTGTTTCCGCTGCCATCTCTCTGTGTAAATTCTGTATCTTCCGTATCCCGCACAGGCTGCAAAGCCGTCTGTCCGGCAGGGTCCTGCACAGATTCTTCTGACCCTGTTTTTGCCAGCTGGGAATCTGCCGTTTTATTGCCGCACCCAGCCAGCACAGCAGCTGCAATCACTCCTGGCAGCAAATATCCAATCCATAAATTCTTCCCTCTCATATTCTGTCTCCTTCCTTTTTCATGTTCCATCATATGCATAAAAAATATCAGGGGCGTGCCAGCCAAAAGGCTCGTGCGCCCCAGTTACCTGCCGCAGATCATTACACTACCAGATTCACAAGCAGCCCGACAGAAAAAGCAAACACCATAACAAACGCCAGATAGATCACAAAATTCTTCATGCCCAGCACAATTTTCAATGCCCCCAGATTGGTGATCTTGGTAGACGGGCCGGTAATCATAAAGGCCGCCGCACTCCCCATGCTCATCCCATCTATGAGCCACGCCTGTAGAAGCGGAATGGTTCCTCCTCCGCAGGCGTAGAGCGGAACTCCCACCGTAGCCGCCATAAGCACTCCAAATGCCTCATTTCCTCCAAAGAGGCCCGTCATCAGATTTTCAGGAACATACCGCTGAAACAGTGCAGAAAGCAGAATGCCAAACAGAAAATACGGCCCGGTCACCCGGATATTCCTCCCGATATTTTTAAGCAGGCGCAAAAACCCATTGGGATCTGTGTCGTGATTATGAGGATCATCAAAATACTCAAAACGAAAAAACGGCTTTCCCTTGCCTGTCCAGCAGAGCAAAAGACCTGCCAGAATTCCGCATAAAAATGAGGAAAGCACCCGCACAGCCAGGGCGGTCACTCCTAAAGCTGTGCTGTACACGATCAGCTGCGGGTTTAGGAGAATGGAACACATCATAAAAGACGCAAGCCATTCATCCCGCATTCCGCTTCTGGAAAAGGAAGCCGCCAGGGGAATGGTTCCATACATACAAAGAGGGGAGGCGATCCCCAGCAGGCTTGCGGGGATAATTCCCACAAGCCCCATTTTGCTGCTGCTCATAGAATGAAGCAGTCCGTGAATCCGCTCCTTCAAAAAAACCGATACCAGGGAGCCGAGAACGATCCCCAACGCCCAGTACCCGAAGATCTGCCGCAGCTGTATGTCAAAATAATACCAGAGATAAACGAATTCCCTATGCAGCACGTCAATCATCACAGTTCACCAACCGATAGGTTCTGGTTCCAAGACCAATCTCTTCCCCGTGCTCCAGAACGTGAATGGCGTTCCGGGATTCCATCCGCTCAATCAGGGACGCGGTATCATCCTTTGAGGCATAGATTAGATCCACACACGCCTGGTCAAGAGCCACCGGGTCCGTGGAGGCAAGAATCCCAATATCATGCATATCTGGTTCAGACGGATTTCCATCACAGTCACAGTCAATGGACAGCCGGTTCATAACACTGATATATAAAATATTTCCGTCCAGGGCGTCCACCACGGATTTTCCCGCCTCAGCCATGCTTTCCGTAAATGGGTCCTGTTCGCCGCCCCACGGACTGGTACGGCTTGCCCCGGCTGTGTGGATCAGGCATTTCCCTTCCTGGGAGCCAAGGCCAATGGATATATTTTTGATGGCGCCGCCAAAGCCTGCCATGGCATGTCCCTTAAAATGGGAAAGCACCAGGTATCCGTCATATTCCGGGAAATGGGCGCCCACCAGATTCTCCGTAAGACGTGTTCCCCCTTCCACCGGCAATGACACGGAACCGTTCTCATCCATAACGACAAAATCAGCAATCGCCGTAAATCCATGATCCTCTGCCACCTGGTAGTGCATGGCCGTGCCGGAGCGCTGTCCGCCGTAAGCCGTATTATTCTCAACAATCGTGCCATTTACCTGACGGACCAGCTCCGCAATCAGAGCCGGGTCCAGGTAGTTGCTTGCCGGAGGCTCGCCGGTGGACAGCTTCACAGCAATCTTGTCACCAATAAGCTCCGTGCCAAGAGCCGCGTATATATCCACCAGGGCCTGAGAACTGATATCAGATGTGAAATACACAGCCGATTCCCCGCCTTTATCCTGATGTTCCAACGCCGAAAGCCCAATCACCTCGCCGCCGTTGGTCCGGACACTCTCTGCTGTAACAGTCTCCCCATTCTCCTCTGCCTCTACACTCTCCTCTGGAGCTGCTTCCGTACCCGAAACGTTTTTTGCCTCACTCACAGACTCTGACTGCACAGCTTCTGTCTGACTCACAAGAGTCTCCTGTGTCTGGCTGCCGCAGCCCGCTAATAACCCGGAAACCAGAAATACCGCCGCGCCTTTGCTTATGATTTTAAATTTCATCTCCTATTATCTCCCTTCTCTTAATCCCCTGCTGTCTCAAACTCTTGTCTGTGGATTCTCAAATGCCTTTTCCCAGCTTATCCGCCTCGCCTTTGTTTGTGGCCATCCCACCGTACTCCATACCATAAAGCGCCGCAAAACGTTTCATGGTATATTCTCCGGCCTCCATCATCCACTTCTCCGGTGACGCGCCCTGGAATAAAAAGTAAAGGGTCCTTCCCGAAAGCTCCCCGTATTCCATCAGGCCATAAAACCGGTCCAGTACATTCCGCACAGAGCCGCAGATATTGTGCCAGTACAGCGGGGAACCGACTACGATCACATGGGCTTCCTTCATCTTTGCGGTCACCTGGTTCAGCTGGTCGTCCTCAAAAGCCTGTCCATAACTTCCAATCCGGTACTCAGTCAGATTCAGCGTCTCATACTCCTTCCCTTTCAGAAGCGCGGCTGCCAGAGCCGCTGTATTTCCGTTCTTGTTGGGACTTCCGTTGATAAATAAAATACTCATTTCGATTTTTCCTCTCTTTCTGTCTCTGTCAAAAGATAACGAATGCCTGGTGTTAGTTCAGCCCTCTCTCTGCCAGCCAGGCTTCAATATGGTCCGCAATCTCCTGATTATTCATTTCCTGAAACATGAAATGGCTGTTGCCCGTGATTCCCTCCTGGGGCAGATCTACAACCGTACAGTCTCCGCCGTCCGCGTTATAGGCTTCGGCAAAAGCAAAGGCCGCGTCCTTTACATTTTTCCAGAACTGGGAGGAATGGATATCCTCCGGTCCGTTCTCAATGTAGTCGCCGAAGTAAACGGCAATGGGAATTTTCGCATCCAAAAGTCTCTGGTAATATTCCGAGCCGATCTCCGGAGTTCCGCCTGGCTCAATAGCTACAATCGCTGATATGTTCTCTACCGGGGTAGCCCACCCCACCCTGCTCCCCTGGGAATGGGTAATATAGATGGCCTTGTTTCCCGTCATCTCATAAACATCTTCCATCACCTGGCCAAGGGCCTGGCCGTCCATTCCCTCATCATAGGAACCGGTGTTGGGCGTCATCTGGCGGAAAAACTGATCCTGGGCCTCATCTCCCTCCGGGAACTGGGAACCCTCATACCGTTCCGGCGCCACCCGCCCGATCCTAAAATGGGTGTACCACGCCTGGTCGCCCGGCATATATTCCTTGGAATCCTCACTCCAGGTATCAATGCCGTCCGTAGTCATGGCTGCTGTGGAACCTGCTTCTCCCCGTCTGGGCTGGTCCACCAGAAACGCGCTGTGCCCTTTTTTCAGGAATATGTCCGACCAGCCCTCTCTCCCGTCAGGCGTAGTCATCCAGCCCATCCTGGACTGTCCATAGCCATGAAGATAGACAATGGGGTTTCCATTATCATTGACCGGAATCTGATAAAGCACATTGGCATGGTCTACATGGGCGGTATTCCCTGCCCTGGTGGAATCCAGCCAGTTCTGGGTCTCATCATACTCTCCCTCAACCGGCTCCGTAACCGTGCCGCCGGAAGAAAACATCCCCTGCTTTGCGATAGCCAGCGCGCCCTCCGGCGCCAAAGGCACATCCGTCTCCCCGGCTTCCTCTAAAGCTGTAGTTTCCGCTTCGGTTGTTTCCGGAGCTGTCGTTTCAGAAGACTGTGTCGTCTCTGGAGCCGCTGTCGCTGCTGTCGTGGCCGCCTGGGAACCGTTGCCCCCACAGCCGGTCATAAGGACCATCCCTGCCGCAGCCATAGCTGCCATTCTCATTAACGTTTGTTTTCTCATAGTCTTATATCCTCTCTCTTAAATTATTTGTGATACCGGAGCAGAAGGGCCGAAAATCAGCAGATTCATTATAACCACTCTCTGCCACACACAGAAGTCACTTTTTGTTACCCTGTATCAACCGAAAGGTATCTGCTTTATTGATCTGTGTTCTCTTCCCAAAACGCCACAGCCCGGTTGATCCATCCCTCCGCCACGGTTCCTTCCCCCAGGCCAAAGCCATGAGAAAGGCCGTCAAAAACTTCAATCTCCCCGGCAGTCCCATTGGCCCTGATCCCCCTGATCCGGCGCTCCATGGTTCTGTACGAAGCGATTCCGTCATTGACGCCTACACATGCATAGGTGGGAGGCTCGTTCCCATATACTTCCGACAGCCCCGTATACTGCATGATCACCGCCCCCGGAGCCGGATACTCCTTCTCCCCAAAAGCGGCCGTTCCATAGGAACCAAGCCATGCCGCCATTCTCGCCCCCGCAGAGCCTCCCCACAGGGAATACCCTTCCCTGTGAACCTGAAACTCTTCTGCGTGCTCCTGAATAAAAGCGACTGCCCTGGCCAGATCCTCACAGGCGGTCTGGGCGCCGGGGCGGTAGATCAGCGCAAAAGCGTGATACCCCTGCTTCGCCAGCTCCTGCATATGGGGAAAGCTGTCGTGCATGGCAGCCACATACATAAAACCGCCGCCTGCATTTACCACCGCAAACTTCTCACCGGGATCGCCCCGAAAGTAAAACAGCCCCGTATCCTCCTTGGAAGGATCCTTTTTCTTTTCCTCATCTGTATAAATATCATAAAAAATCTTCTCACCCCTCTGTACCCTGGCTTTCATCTCATTCACAATGGAGACCGTCCGCTCTGGATTCACATGGCTGTACCACACAAGGCGGTTTCCCGCCTCCTTAAGAGTCAACGTCCCCTCTAATTCTAAATCTACCGGAAATACCAGTCTGCCAAAGCCTTCAAATGCCGGATCATCTATCACATCCTGTATCCTTGTTTCAGGCGTAAACAGTTCCATTCCCTCCTCGCCTGCTGTTTCCAACGCCCCGCCGGACGGAAAGATTCCTTCCAGCCACTGCGCGTAATCCTCCACCCAGCCGCCGTCAGAGCCAAACCCATGGGGCCAGTTGTTCAGCACGATTCTTCCTGTGTCGATCCCCATAGTTTTGATCACCTCATACTGCTCCTCAAACTGGGTGTAAAAAGGGTCTTCCGTGCCATAGACGTAAAAGGTGGGAGGCAGTTCCCCTTTGGAAAGCCAGTCCGGGTCCATATTGCCCACGCTTAATCTTCCGTAAAAGGAATAGATCATTCCCGCTGCCGAAGTGTGGGCCGGGATGTCGTCCAGTTCATCCGGAATATAATCAGCATCCAGCTTAGTCCCATCCACCATTTCATCGTAGTGCATGAGAAATTCCCCTGCCTGGATTCCCCCGGCTGAAAAGCCCATGACCGCGATATTATCCGGGGCAATCCCGTACACGTCCGCATATTTGCGGATGAACCGGACCGCCCTGGCAACATCCAGCGCCCCTTCCTCCTGGGTGTAAGGCCGCAGCCGGTAATCCACAAGAAAGGTTTGGAATCCATATTCCCTCAAAGCCGCTGCCGTTGGCAGGGAATCCGTATAATTGCCCCGAAACTGATAAGCCCCGCCTGCCATCAGGACAACGGCCCCTTTGGGCTTCACTCCGTCCCTGACCGGAATCGCCGTCACGTAAGGCCGGAAATCCCACTCATCAAAATATCCGTCCATGTCCTCTGTAAACCTGGTCACTGCCGGTACATTTCCCTCCTCCCAGAGATAGAGAGCCTGGATTTTGGCAGGGTTTGGGACTGTATTCAGGACGGTTTCGTTTCCCTTAGGCTTTGGCGTCTTCTTAAGCATATCCTCTCTGGACCAGTCGCTGATACGGCCGCTTCCATAATCGTACTCCATTGGGAAATCCTCCGGTGTGGCCACGGTGTCGGCTGATGTCCCTTCGCGGACTTCCCGGCTGCTCTTTATATCCTGCACCGAAATTTCACTCCTTTCTGCATTGACCGCTTCCTCCACTGCCTGGATTCCCTGTTCCAGTTCGCTGACAGAGTTGACGTCTGCTTTTCCTCTGCAGGCTGTAAAAACTGCCATGCACATACCAAGCAGCGCCGCTGCTTTTATCCGTTTCATTATAAGCCACCTGTTTCTTAATTGTTTTTATGTATTTCATCATAACAAAATCGAAACCTCCAAAGAAGTCTCGATTTGTTCATCAGTTTATACCCAAAAGTGTTATGTTGTTCTTCAGACATTGATCTTAAACCGGTATCCCACGCCCCACACCGTTTCAATCATTCTGGGACTGGCCGAATTCCGCTCCAGTTTCTGCCTCAGACGGTTGATATGTACGGTGACCGTATCCGTAGCCCCCACAGAATCCATCCCCCAGATCCGGTTAAAGAGTGTTTCTTTTGAAAAAGCAATATTCGGGTTCTGGGCCATGAGCAGAAGAAGCTCAAACTCCTTATTGGCCAATGCAATCTCTTCCTCCCCCAAAAATACCCTTCTTTCTTCCGGCAGGATTTTCAGATTTCCCATAAGCAGCTGTGTCGGCTTACGCCCCTCTTTTCGTTCCAGAAGACGCTGGTGAATCATAATGTGGGAGCGCACTCTGGCCACCAGCTCCGCCGGGCTGAAGGGTTTTACCATATAGTCGTCCGCTCCCAGCCCCAGTCCCCGGATCTTATCTACATCTTCCCTGCGGGCCGTCACCATGATGATGGGCAGATCCTGATTCCTGCGAAGCTCCCTGCAGATCTCAAACCCGTTTTTCCCCGGAAGCATTACATCCAGGACAACCGTGCCATACTCTTCCGTCTGCGCTTTTTGGAGTCCTGTCGTCCCGTCCAGCGCAATTTCCACCTGAAAGCCCCCTGCTTCCAGATAATCCCTCTCCAGCTCCGCAATCAGTTCGTCATCCTCAATGATCAGTACTTTCTCCAAAATCAGAAGCCTCCTTCCCAC
Organism: uncultured Lachnospiraceae bacterium; assembly: GCA_946549155.1. Classification (GTDB taxonomy): domain Bacteria; phylum Bacillota; class Clostridia; order Lachnospirales; family Lachnospiraceae; genus Merdiplasma. Next base: position 8,803 of record CAMNQN010000010.1, read on the forward strand.
TTATCTTCTGTCCCCTTTCAGCCATTGCCGGCAGCTCCATAATAATGGCAAGGCCTTTCCTGTTTTCTGCCCTTACCTCCCCTTTGTGGGCCGTGATGATCTCTTTCACTACCGCAAGGCCAATGCCGCTTCCCCTGCCAGACTGGCTTCTTGCTTCATCGGTACGATAAAACATGTCAAACAGCCTTGGCAGGCACTCCTCGAAAACTCCCGGCCCGTCATCCTGAAATTCGATCCGTATTCTGTCCTGCTGTTGTTTTTTAGAAATCCGTATCCATACTTTTGACGGAATATTCGTCCGGTAACGGATGGTGTTGGTAAACAGATTATCAACAACCCGTTTCATTTCACTGCCGTCAAACAACAGCGGATACGCCTTGTCCGGGGCCTCCAGACAGATCTCCACATGGTTCTGCCCTGCCTCCTCTTTATAGGCGGACAGATACTGTTCAAAAAACACCTTCAGGTCTCCCCGCTCCATATGGTATTTGGCCTGTCCGTTTTCCAGGCGGTTATAGTCAGACAGGCTGTTCACCAGCCGTTCCAGATCCCCGGCACGTCTTTTTATGGCTTTTAAATAACGCTCCTCCTTCTGCGGGGTATCGGCGATCCCCTCGATCAGGCCGTCCACATATCCTCCTATGGAAGTAAGAGGCGTCCTTAAATCATGAGAGACCCCATTAATCATCTCCTTGCGCCGGTTCTCATTTTCCACCCGTTGTCTTACCGACTCTTTCAGATAGGCTCTCATCTTCTCAAAATCCTGGCACACCTGGTAGAATTCATCGTTTTTATGGTAATCAATCTCTACATCCAGATTGCCTTCCCGAATCTGCCTGGTTCCCTGGCTCAATTTTTTCAAAGGCACCAGGACGCTTTTTGACACCCACCAGGACAAAATCCCATTGACCATCATGGTTATCCCCAAAAAGACAGCCAAAAGAATCCCTACATATTTTACTATGTAAGTTTGAAAATAGGACTCTACCTGACATCTCTCCCGGCCGTTGTTGATGGCGATAATGGAAAATTCTTTTTCCTCGTGGACAAAGGTATTTTTGAGTACGGAGGCATGGTCCAGGCTGGCAGTCAGGCTTTTGGCTGTAAAAAGAGCATCTCCTGCCGTCTTTACGGCGATTTCCATGTCCCTGTCCGAAATATTTGAGTAAAGGACGGTTCCGTTTTTACTTACCTGAAAATAATACCCCATCTTTGTCAGCTTCTTTTCCAGATAATACATGGTGTCGCTTTGACGTATCTCCCCCGCCGCCCTGTCCCGTTCTGCCCGGTCTCCCCAGTTGATTTCCCAAAGTTCCTTCTGATAGGTATAGATCAAGCTCTGGGCAGACTGGATTCCGTTTTCATCCTGGTACATGGCTTCAATGGAATGCCAGTAGTTTCCTATAAGGCTGCACCTTCCCAAAAGCACTGCCGCCATGGTGACGGCAAGGGGAATCACCAACATCAGGATATTGGACAGCCTGATTTTGTTTTTTATTGTCATTTTGTTCTCTCTGTTCTCCTGTTTACCCTTTCCTCCTGCCCACAGACAGATATGCTTTCTATCAATAGTCCACAGAAAAGTGCCAGGTGCAGGGCTCATCCCCACACCCGGCACCCATGACAGCTTCACAAGAATGGTACTCGGAATCTGTTCTTTTCCATCCTATCAGGAATTCCTAACAAACCAATAACAAAAGTCTAAACAATCAGGAAATTTTTCTCCTGCCCTCCATCGGCCGTGAATCCTTCTTCCGTTGCATATGCGCACAAACTCCTGGGCAGCTTTCACGGCCTGGTGCAGAGCCCCTGTTTCCTACAGCCCGTTTTCGGCAAGCCAGCTGCGGATCTGTTCATCTGTCAGAGAATTCGCTGTAAGACCGGTTCCCACAGTTCCATTCCCCACAGAAGCCCTGACTCCTGCCATGCTTTCCTCAATCCCGCTGCCCCCGCTGGTACAGAAGGGAAGGATGGTCTTGCCTGACAAGTCATAGGACTCCAAAAATGTGTTGACCACCATAGGGGTCGTATGCCACCAGATAGGGAAACCCACAAGTATGATGTCGTAATCATTCATATTTTCCACATGGGAAGCCACCGCCGGCCTTGCGTTCTGATCCAGTTCTCTCCTTGCCTGATCCACCGTGCTCTGATAACCTGACGGGTAAGCCACTGCCGGCCTGATCTCAAACAAATCTCCTCCGGCCACGGAATGAATCTTCTCTGCCGCTTCCTTTGTTGTCCCTGTCTTGGAAAAATAAGCGGTCAGAACTTTCTTTCCGGCTGTCCCCGGCTGCTGCGCCTGAGCACGTGTTCCGCCGTATCCGGCAGTTACCGCCATAGTCTGTACCGCACCGTTGACAGTCCATGCCCCGTCCCCATTCACCGTATACCCGTCCGGCGTAGTGGTTCCCGCGTACATCCATCCTTCCCTGTCAAAAGCGTAGCATTCTGCAATTCCGTCCTTGTTCCCGTCCAGCCACTGCCACTCCACCGCCGATGTAGGAGTCCCGTAGTACTGCCCGTTTCCCAGATCATACCACCATCTGGAGCTGTTTGCTCCCTGCCCGGTTGTCCATCCCGCCGCAAAAGCAGTGGACGCCATACCAATTGTCAGCACACAAATTGCCAGTACCAGTTTCCAAATCCGTTTCATTCTGTCATACCTCCTGTACTTTCTGTTTTTAGGTACATAGCGCAGCCGGAGGCTGCCCCCTTCTATCTGCTTTCCTTCTTTCAATTCAAAAGAAACCGCTTTTCCTCCCCTTTACCAGTTTTTCTTTTCCTTAGAACTGTCATGCTGTTTTTTTCTTTCTTCCACCATTTTTACAAACCACTCCACCATACCCGGATCATAATGGGAAAAGAAAGAACTGGTCTTTGTATCCAGCGCCCCGATCCTCGCCATATCCTCATCAGTCAGCACAAAGTCAAATACATTGAGATTCTGCTCCATCCTGTCTTTGTGAACAGATTTGGGGAGTACGACAATCCCTCTCTGAATATTCCACCGCAGCATCACCTGTGCTGTAGTCTTTCCATATTTTGCGCCGATCTCAGCCAAAACAGGATTCTCAAACAAGCCTCCCCTTCCCTCTCCGAAAGGCGCCCATGCCTCGGCCTGAACCCCATATTTATCCATCCACTGCTTTGCCTCTGTCTGCTGGTTCAGCACATGGGTCTCTACCTGGTTCACCATAGGCGGAATCTCTGTGAAAGAAGCAATATCGACCAGACGGTCCGGATAGAAGTTGGAAACGCCGATGGCCCGCAGCCTGCCCTCCTTATACAGATCTTCCAGAGCCCGGTATGCCCCGTAGTAATCATTAAAAGGCTGGTGCAGCAGCATAAGATCTATGTAATCTACCTGAAGTTTTCTCATGGATTCAAGAACAGACGCTTTCGCCGCTTCATAGCCGTAATGTTCCACCCATACCTTACTGGTCAGGAAGATGTCCTCTCTGGGAATCCCGGATTTCTTTATGGCGCTCCCCACCTCTTCCTCATTAAAATAGCTCTGCGCCGTATCAATGGAACGATACCCTGCCTGAAGGGCGTCCAGAACACACCGCTCACAGTCCTCTTTTGTCACCTGATACACACCATAACCCAAAATCGGCATTTTTACGCCGTTTCTCAATGTTACATATTCCATTTGCCTTCCTCCTCGTTTCAAGGTAACGGCACGCGCCGCTTTGCGGCACCTGCCAAGTCGTCGGAAGGCATCCTAAAAATGCTTCGCATTTGCCTTCCTCCTACCTTTATTTCTGTGCATTCACTGCCGGAACCATCGTCTCATACTGCTTCAGCTTCTCCGGGGTGCTGGTATAATAGTGCTTTTCCTGATCCAGGCCCTCAATCTCCGCCATCTCCTCCCTAGTCAACGCAAAGTCGAACAGATCCAGATTGGCCTTAATATGATCCGGATTCCTGGAACCAGGAATGATGATATTTCCCGCCTGCACATGCCAGCGCAGAATGATCTGAGCGTTGGTCTTTTTATATTTTTCTGCCAGGCTGGTAAATACCGGCTCCTCAAGGAGCACCTTATCCCCATGCCCCAGAGGATACCATGCCTGAATGGCCATGTCTGCCTTGGAAAGAAGCTTTTTAAGTTCTTTCGCCTGGGCATAAGGATGTACCTCTGTCTGAAGAACGGCTGGTTTGATCTCGCAGGCGTCAATAATCTCCTCAATCTGAGCCTCGGTAAAGTTGGACAAACCGATGGCCTTTACCTTTCCCTCCTTGTATGCTTTCTCCAGCAGACGATAACCGGTCAGGTAGCAGCCTGCCGGCTGATGAAGAAGTATCAGGTCAATATAGTCCGTGCCCAGGCGTTCTAAGGTATCGTCCACAGCATTTTCATCGCTGTAAAACGTGGGCCACAGCTTGGTCTCCAGAAAGATCTCCTGCCTGGCCAGGCCGGATTTTTTCATGGCCCGGCCTACGGCCTTCTCATTGACATAGGCGTTGGCCGTGTCGATGAGACGGTATCCGCATCCAAGAGCGCTTAAGCAGGAAGCTTCCGCCTCGTCAGGAGACAAAAGAAAGGTGCCAATCCCTGCCACAGGCATTTTTACTCCATTATTTAAAGTTATGTAATCCATCAGCGATTCCTCCAATCATCTTTTTATTTAGCGCTGTGGCCGCCGAATACGTCAAACTCCATGGTATCCAGTCTGGAATCAATCATGGCAATCTCTTCCCGCGTCAGAACCACATTGCCTGCCTCAAAGTTCTCTCTCAGTCTTTCTATCTTGCGGGAACCCGGAATCGGAACGATGTAAGGCTTCTTGTTGATCATCCACGCAAGAGACAGCTGGCCCATGGTGGCCTTTTTTTCTTCCGCCATGTTTGTCAGCATATTCAAAAGCTCCTTCGCCTTTTCGTAACCTTCTTCGGTGTACTGAGGCATAGCCGCCCGGTAATCCTGGCTCCCCTCAAATTTTGTGGCAGGCGTGTACTTCCCCGTCAGGAATCCGTTCGCCATGGGAGAAAAAGCCACATAGGCAACATCCAGTTCCTCGCAGACGGGAAAAATCGTCTCATGCCATCTTGCCATCATGGAGTATCTGTTTTCAATGGCTGTAACGGGACACACGGCATGAGCCCTGCGGAGATATTCCTCTGTAGTCTCCGAAATTCCCCAATAGCGGATCTTTCCCTCTTTGATCAGCAGACCCATGGTCTCGGCCACTGCTTCCGGCTCCACTTTGGGATCGATCCGGTGCTGATAATACAGGTCTATATAATCCGTTCCCAGCTTCCTAAGGCTTTCCTCCACACTTTTTCTTATGGTTTCCGGGCTGCTGTCCAGTCTTAAGGAACGGTCCTGATTATGCTTTACACCCATCTTTGTGGCAATCACCACCTTGTCCCGAATGCCTTTGACCGCCTCGCCCACAAGCTCTTCATTGCAGGAAACCGTGCCGTCAGGGCTGACTCCGGTGTAAGCCTCGGCTGTGTCCAAAAAATCATATCCCATCTCACATGCCTCTCTCAAGGTCTTTACTGCAGCGCTTTTCTCCGTAGGATCTCCTGACGCATGGCTGAATCCCATGCATCCCAGGCCAACGGGATTGACACGCAGCTGGCTGGCTCCCAGTGTTCTCTTTTCCATTTTTATCATCCGCCTTTCCTTAAAATCCCAGGCCTCTCAGCCGGGAAAAATCTTAATCAACTTTATTTGTTTGATACCATCTAAAAATCAGACCGGCTGCTAAACTCCCGCCACTTATCATACTCATTCTTACGGTTATCCAAAACTGCGCCTGCCACCTTCACCGCATCCCTTCCTAACAGCAGCCGCAGCGGCGTATCCTCAGCCTCTATGGCCTCTATGATCAGTCCGGCGCCCTTGTCCGGGTCCCCCGGCTGGGTTCCGTGGGTCTTATCATTCTCAATCCGTCTGGTTCCCGCCGTCTCCCCGTAATCGCCGATGGCGGTCTTTGACTGGGTAAGGGAGCGTCCGGCAAAATCCGTGCGGAAAGCTCCCGGTTCTACAATCATAACCTTAATCCCCAGAGGCGCCGTCTCCAGGTAAAGTCCCTCTGTCATTCCCTCCAGCGCGCATTTAGAAGCCGCGTAATAACCGGACCCAGGCGCCGTGCGGAGGGCGGCAATGGACGAAATATTAATGACGGCCCCGCTTTTTTTCGCCCTCATATCCGGAAGCACGGCTTTGATCAGGTTCACGGGCCCCCAGAAATTGGTGTCAAACAGACGCCTGGCATCCTCCGGATCGCCCTCCTCAACCGCTGCCCGGTATCCATAGCCCGCATTATTGACCAGCACGTCAATCCCGCCAAACCTCTCTTTTGCCGCCTTAACCGCCTCCGCGACCGAACAAAGATCCGTCACGTCAAGGCGGACGGTCAGGGCCGTCTGCGGAAAGTCCTTCTCAAACTCCTCCAGTTTCTTTGTATCCCTTGCTGTTACCACCACGTTATCGCCTTTTTGCAGCGCCGCTTTGGCAAGACTTCTCCCAAGACCGGTGGAACAGCCTGTAATCAGCCATGTTTTCATTGATTGTTCTCCCCTTTCTAACGGTGGAAGCTGGTAAAGATCGTCTGTTCTTTCTGGGGAAGGCCCAATTTTTCCTTGCCCATCCGGATACTCTTCATGAGAAACGCCATATTGCGTCCCAGCGTCCGCATGGTCTGCATGCCCTCCTCGTCCTTTAAAACCTCCTCCGGAGTCCCGCCATGCACCATATTCCAGTACTGGCTGCTCGCCACCGGCATGCCGCACATGGTAAAGTATTTATTCAGCATGTCAAAAGTGGCCGTATTGCCTCCACGCCGACAGGATACCACCGCCGCGCCTACTTTCATGGTCTTGTCAATATTCAGGGTGCTGAAGAACAGACGGTCCATAAAAGATACGGCCCCGCCTGCCGGAGAAGCGAAATAAACCGGGGAGCCGATGACAAAGGCGTCCGCTTCCGCCAGCTTGGGGGCAATCTCGTTGACGATATCGTTAAATACGCACTTGCCTCCCTGCTCCCCCTCACTGTGGCATTTCCGGCAGGCAATACAGCCCCGGATGTCTTTATTCCCCACATGGACGATCTCCGCCTCAATCCCCTCTGCCTCCAAGGTCTTCGCCAGCTCCGTCAGCGCCGTGTAAGTACATCCATTTCTCCTTGGGCTTCCGTTTACAAGTAATGCTTTCATAATTAAATTCCTCCTCTTTTTCATCTGTCTTTATTATAAAGGATACTTATGATCCGCAGAAGTCACCATTCGTTATCCAGTATATACCTTGCGGTATAAACCACAGGGCTCCTATTGCGGCAATCATGCGAAAACAGCCGTTTTTCAGCAGTCCTCCCCATAACACTCCTGGAATATTCTAAGGATTTCCTCTTGTGTCAATCTTGTGCAGCTTCCGGAAACCATGGCACTGGAATCGGCAATGGCTCTTAAGTCCGTATTCTCATCAACTCCCAATTCCCTCAAGTCTGTCGGCAGCCCAATCTCCCGGATAAAATCCGCCAGCCCGTCAATTCCGGCACAGGCAATTTCTTCCTCCGTCTTTTCCCCAGGCGTAATCCCCCACACTTCCACAGCGAACCGCTTAAACTTCGCCAGCCCGCTCGTATAAATGTGGCGGCAGTACACAGGCAGCAGCACCGCCAGCCCGGCGCCGTGACTGCATCCCGTGTACGCCTCAAGCTGATACGCCATCTGACGGCACTGGAAATGGTCGGGCTTTCCCAGTCTGATGATTCGGTTTTCCGCCATTGCCCCAGCCCACATCAGATTGCCTCTGGCCGTATAGTCCTCCGGATTCCTGACTGCTCTGCGAAGACTGCGGATCACGTTTTTCATAAGAGCCACGGCAAGGTCGTCCGAAACATTGTCCTCATCCGGCCCACCAAGATAGCTCTCCATGATATGGGAAAGGACGGCAAATCCGTTGCATATCATCTGGAATTGGGGAATGCTGTAAGTATAAACCGGGTCCATGAGGGCGAACTTCGGATTACATTTAGGATAGTCCCGCCCGGTCTTCACCATCAACGCTTCATTGGTAATGACTGATCTTCCATTGCATTCGCTTCCACTTCCCGCCGCCGTAGCCACCACCCCAAGAGGCAAAGGCTCAAAGCCAAAGATTCCGGGCCTTGCCCAGAAGTTTTCCCATAGGTTCCCCTCATACCGGACAGTCATGGAGATTGCTTTGCAGCAGTCCATCACCGAACCGCCGCCGACAGCAAGGATCAGCCCCACATGATGTTTTCTGGCAACTTCCGCTCCTTCCAGGACTTTGGCATAGGTGACATTGGCCATTATGCCTGGAAACTCCACAATCTCTTTTCCCGCCCCATTTAAAATGGCAGTCACTTCATCATAGACCCCGTTCTTTTTGACCGAACCGCCTCCATAGGCAAGCATGACCGTATCCCCGTATCCCTTTGTGAGACAGGCCAGGTATTCTTTCACACAGCCTCTCCCGAAAAATACCTTTGTCCCGTTTTCAAAAATAAAATTGTTCACCCTTCACCATTCCTTCCTGTTATTGCGTCCCCATTACCTATGTATCAATTATAAATAAGGCGGACCCTGAGGAGAAGTCTCCCTTTGTTCATCAGCTGATACCCAATGGTTATAACTTGATTCAAAAAATCCGGACAAAAAAGAACCGAAATACCTTTCGGTATCCGGTTCCTTTCCTGATCATTTTCTATTTGCTTAATCCATTCCCCCTGCATTCAGCTCAGAGATGAAAGCCTCCGTTCCCGGCCGTACTATAAAGCAGACACAAATTACTGTACCGCCGCCTTCACTGCCTCCAGAAACTGTTTCACGATCCCGGAAGGCTGGGGAGCATGGAGCAGGCCGAAGGGAATGCTGTGTTCCCAGTCCACCGGAATCACCTTCAAAAGCGGATGTACGCTGGCCCATCCCGGTATGGCAAGCAGAACGTCATTGCTGTTCTCACATCGGTTAAAAGCCTCCATACTGTAAAAATCAAAGTCCACAATATGGATCCGGCTGTGGTTCTGCCAGATGTCGTCCCGAAGCCGGTCCACATAATGGCTCCAATCCCGGCGCATAAGCATCAGGTTTTCCCCATACAGGTCTTCCGGCTTAAGCCTGTCCTTTTCCGCAAGCCTGTGGTGAATGGAAACCGCGCAGCAAAAGGGCTCACGGGACAGCTCCAATCCCGCGCAGCGCCGCAGCTCCAGCATGGTTTCGTCAAAAATCCCTCCCACCACATCAATGTTCTTTCCTAAATTTCCCAGGATCTCCCTGGCGTTTTCCGGCGTATTCTCAAACGGAATGATCTGGAATTTCATGTCCGGACAATGGGTCTGTATCTTAGGCCACAGCTGCATAAGAAGCTGGGCCGGCGTCATGGGGGAACTGCCGATCCGGATCACCTTGGTATCCTCCTGCATGGCGTTCTTCGCTCTTGTGACAGAATCCCGGCAATACTGAATCACATATTTCGTATCCTGATACAAGGATTTTCCTGCTTTTGTCAAAATCAGCCCCCTGTGAGTCCTCTCAAATAATTTGACGCCAAGAGAGGCCTCCAGAAGGTTGATCTGTTTGATGACCGCAGTAGGGGTAATATAGGATTCCTCGGCAGCTTTGTTAAAGCTGCCTGCGTCCGCCACATGGAGAAATGTGTCCAGCTGTGGATTATACATAAGGCAGGCACTCCTTTGCATTCTTGATCTTTCAGCAGTATTAATAAGAAACAGTTTACCAGATATTCCTAACAAATGTCTAACAATTTGATAAACTATTTCTAAACTCCGAAAATTTTTCACCCCCTATGCTGATTGTTTGCCTCCACAATCTCCGTCAGGCGGATGAATTCGTTATGATAACGTTTGTCCGGATTCTTTTCCGGAATGGTCAGCCGGATAGCATTCTTTGGACAGTGGTGGATACAGGCCATGCATACCTGGCAGTTTTCTCCCGTATTCACGGCTTTCTGATTCTCCACACGGATACAGCCCCCGGGACAGACTCTGGTACAGACCCCGCATCCGATACAGTCCCCGGTCACCTCATAAAGATTTTTCCAGAGTTTTTTCGGTTCTCCTGCCGTTCTCTCTATAAAAGCCCTGTGCCATCCCCGGTCCTCCTCCGTCGCCGGCTGTATAAAGCGCTTCCTGGCGGCAATATCCCGCCGGATGGCCTCTATGTGTTCCTCCACCTTCTTCTCCGGATTGATGGCCAGCTGCTCCTCCATGTCAAACCCCGGCAGATAATTATCCACCATCATAATGGTGTTGATATAATCCGCTTGTCTTTGGCAGGAATCCAAAAACTCTTTGGCAAGCTCCGCCCCTCCCCCATGCCTCTTTCCATAAGTCAATACCAAGTAAAAATACTCCGTCCGAAACACGGCCCTCCTCAAAAATTCCTTCACCATGGCAGGCATCTCATGGCCGTACAGGGGGCAGACCACCCCAATGGTATCCCCTTCAAAAACCAGTTCCTCCTCATGGATTGCCTGGGGAATACTGATTCGTTTTTCCTCTAACTGCTTTGCCACATACAGGCTGTTGCCTGTACCCGTAAAATAAAATACCATATCCTTCTCCCTCCTATATCTGTCAATAAATTCTCACGCCCCAAAGCCCCTTTGCTATTGAAAATCTTGTCCCTTTCTGCTATGATCATAACTGATACTTTGATTCGTTGCTCTCATACCATTTTCCTTTGCCTCTGTTGGTATTATAACGGATATTTCCAATAAAGTACAATGTCGATAAGGAATACAATTATAAATTCTATTTATACTGAAAGGACCTGCCATGATCGAACTCTATGAACTTCGGCAGTTCCTGGCCTTCGCAAAGGCCGGAACACTGTCGGAAGCCTCCGAAACGCTCCATCTCTCCCAGCCCGCCTTAAGCCGCAATATGAAAAAGCTGGAGGAAGATTTGGGCATCGCCCTCTTTCTGCGCCAGAAAAACAAGCTGGAACTGAATGAAAACGGAATGTATGTGCTGGAGCTTACAAAGAAACTTCTGGAAGACGCGGACCTGCTGGTGGCAAAGGCCAGAGACTATGACAGAAGGAACCGCACCATCACTCTGGGTCTGTGCGCTCCCGCCCCGGCCTGGCTCCTTACACCGCTGATCTCCAACCTTTATCCCCATATGACCCTGCAGACCGAACTGAAGGACGAAGAGCGGCTGTTAAAAGACCTGGAAAATCACGTGTACCATCTGGCAGTGGTCCATAGACAGCCTAAGGACGGCCTCTATTATGTAAAAGAATGCGGCAGGGAGAAGCTCTCCTTCTCCCTGCCCAAAGGCCACAAGTACGCCAGGCGAAAGAGCCTGTCCTTTCAGGAGATGAACGGAGAAAATATGCTCCTCATGTCTGACATCGGTTTCTGGGACCTTCTCCACAGGGAAAAAATGCCGGATTCCCGTTTTCTCACCCAGTATGACCGTTTCAGTTTCAACGAACTGGTGGAGTCTTCCACCCTGCCTTCCTTTATCACGGATCTCTCGGAAAAATACATTGAAACAGCCTCCGGCCGTGTGACAGTCCCCATCTCAGACGAGGAGGCATCCGTGACCTATTATCTTGTGTGCAGGAATGATAAAAAGAAAGAATTCTCGGCGCTGTTCGCCTCGCTGTAGGATTTACTCCGGCAATTTTCTCATTCCTCTTCAAACCTGCATTTTGTCGTTGCCATTCTCTCCAGGGACTCCGCCGTCACCTGATAGAACGGCCTGTGTTTGTTGACGCCGGCAATCTGTTCCATCTCCTCCTTCAGGAGCGCGAAATCAAACAGATTCCCGTTTTCCTCTATATGTTCCTTAGACCTGCTGCCCGGAACCGCTCCCAGTCCCATCTGCATATGCCACCGCAGGATAATCTGGGCCGGCGACTTTTTGTACTTGTCAGCCAGCGCCAGAAACACCGGGTCCCCAAGCATATCCGCGTTGCCATGCCCTAAGGGAAACCAGGACTGCAGCACAATGCCGTTTTCGTCAAGAAAAGGCTTCACCTGCTCCGCCGGATAGTACGGGTGGCATTCCGCCTGCATGACCATGGGCCTTACCTCACACTGTTCCAGGATTTCTTCTATCTTTTCCACAGGAAAGTTTGACAGGCCGATGGCTCTCAATTTGCCCTCCCTGTAAGCTTTCTCCAGCATTTTGTAGGCATACCCGTAGTTGTTCACCGGATGGTGCAGGATCATCAGGTCGATGTAATCCACCTGGAGCCTTTTCAGCGTGTCGTCAACAGCGTGATCCTGTTCATACAACGTCGGCCCCAGTTTCGTCTCCAGAAAATATTCCTCCCGTTTCCGTCCCGATCTCTTTAAGCCCTCCCCCACTTCCGCCTCGTTGCCGTAGCGGTTGGCCGTATCAATCAGGTCATAGCCGTGGTTTAAGGCAAACGCCACATTCTCCACAATCTGGCTTCCGGTCTGGCCGATGGTCCCAAAGCCCAGCCGGGGCATTGTGACCCTGTTGTTTAAAACAATGCCTGTATCAGTCATGGATCTTCCTCCCGTTGCACATACGGACAAATTCCGGATCAAAATGTTTCACCGCCGTACCCACGTATCCCATGTCCAGAGAAAAGATTCGCTCCATCTCCTCTTCACTCAAGGTAAAATCCCAGATGTCGAAGTTCTCCTCTATGCGCTCCTTATGAGTGGACTTGGGGATGACCACCACGCCTCTCTGCACATTCCACCGCAGGATCACCTGGCCTACGGTCTTTGCGTGGGCCGCCCCGATCTCCTTTAACATCTCATTCTCAAAAGGTTTATAGCGCCCTCCTCCAAGAGGCGCCCAGGCTTCCGGCACCACGTCATAGTAGGCCATGGTCTCCAAAGCCTTCTCCTGGGTGTAATAAGGGTGCAGCTCCACCTGGTTGACCATGGGCCTGATCTTCACGGTCTCACAGAAGTTGGTCAGCACATGGGGATAAAAATTGGACACTCCGATGGCCTTTAATTTCCCCTCCCTGTAAGCGTCCTCCATGGCCCTCCAGGCGCTGAAATAATCCTTCATGGCCTGGTGCAGAAGGTAGAGATCTAAGTATTCCAGCCCTGACTTTTCCAAAGAAGCGTCAATAGCCCTTTTGGCCGTCTCATAGCTTTCCATATCCTGCACCCACATCTTGGAAGTGATGAAGAGTTCTTCCCTGGTACAGATTCCTTCCGCGATAGCATCACGGACCGCTTCTCCCACGGCGTCCTCGTTGGTGTAGGAGGCCGCCGTGTCAATCAGGCGGTATCCGGCACGGATGGCATCCAGCACCGACCTCCTGCATTCCTCCTTATCCCGCACCTGAAACACACCGAACCCTTCCATGGGCATTTTTACTTTATTCGTTAATGTGACAAATTCCATTCCTCTTCCCCTCTCTTTTTGTTATTTTCTGTATGGGAATGATTATAAAGCACATTTTCCCTAAAGTACAATGCCCTTTCTGCAATCTGCTATCATTTTAATTTATAGCGGCACATTTCTATGAATCCTGACTGCCCGCGGAAACCAGCCATCTGTCCCCCAGTCATATACACTTCCAGAGAAAAGGCACCTGCATACTGCTCACAAGAAACGTCCGGATACAGTTAACATCATAACATCTACTTGTCACTCTCAATCCCTGCCACGACAAACCTCCCATCCCGTTCCTGATAGCTGCAGGTAACCAGGAGCACCATTACAGAATCCTTCTCAAACTCAATACCCGTCCCATAGAACCCAGCTTCCTTAAGCCGTTTAAAAAAATCCGCTTTTTCAGCTTTCGTCTCCGGTTTCCGTTGATAAAACAACCCCTCCGGCTCCGTCCAGTCCTCTTCTTTGGCATACAAAACCGAAAAAACCTGAAACCTTCTATGTTCCCACAAACTGTCAAGGCAGATAACCGGATGATTCTCCCAATAGCTTTTCTCCCGGTACTTTAACAAATCCGCAAACATGCTTCCATTACGCATATTATGGCCATACAAAAATACATACCCTTCCCCTCCCAAATCAAAACCGGAGCCTGCCGCAAACGGCGTTCCTCCATATGATTTTTCTCTCTCGAAATTTCTGTGGAGATAATATTCCGGATCATCCGGCGTCCACATGACCGGATAGTCAATTCCTGTCCCGTCAATGGAAACCCAGCCTGCCAAATCCCCGTTTTTTTCCCAAAGCCCTTTATACTCCGGCAGCATGTCCTTTTCCCCACGGAATGCATATTCCATCACTTCTGTTTCGTCCCGTACTGTTTTCACCTCCTCCGCCAGTCTGAGAAACTGGATCTGCTCCTCTCTTAAATCCCAAATCCTTTTCCAAAAAATACCGGTGACTCCCACTATGGCAAATAAAAAACACATGAACAAACCGCGTTCCAACTTTTCAAACATACATCCTCCCTGTCCTCACTGGCAGCCAGTCAACCCACACACAGCAACGAACCACATAACCATAGGAGTATACCTTATGGCCCAAAGCGCCCCTTCTCCGAAGAAATCTGTAATGCAGTGCGCCCTTTGGGTATGGCTGTCTGGTTTGTTGCCCCATGTGAATAAAAGCCAGAAGGCAGAACTGTCAAATCTCCCCTCCGGCCTTATCTCATGCACTCTGTCATAAGGAATTTCTACTGTTTACTTTACATTTCCCAGCGTTTTGGAATTCTCATTTTCAAACGGGACTTCCGACAGCTCTGCAACTCCATTTTCGCTTCTGAAGTAAACCACATCCATCAATTCCCGTTCCTGATTCTCCTTAGCAAAAACAGTCTCTACAGCTATCGTCTCAGATACAGATATTGAATCTGCCCCTAATGCAATCATACTTCCTGCTGCCAGCATAGAAATAACCGCTAACTCTAACATGGTTCTAACAAATGCGTAAACAATCGCTAAACTCATCTTACTGTTTTCTTACCATCGCTTTCCCATAACAGCCAGGAAAAATACACAAACCTCCCATATATCCATCTGCAGATTCTGTTCTCTGTCAAATACGATTCCTCAGCCAATTCCGGATTATCCTTCCGCCATCTGGTCTGCTCCAAAAATTCCCCCACATCTTTATAGACATCCAAAGACATTCTTGCTCTCTCCAGTTCTTTGGCACATGGATCGTCAATCTCTACAGCAAATTCCCTCCACAAAATTTCCACAAGTTCCTGATCTGAAATATCCCACTCCTTACCAGTCATCCGTAAATAAATCCTCCACCCTCTCTATTTTTCCCCCATCTCCACCTCCGCGGCTTGATTCATGCCCTTTACTCTCCTGTATCAGTTCCGTTCTATCCAAGCCACTTTGTTCCCTTTGGAATCCCATTCCCACACTTTCCCGCGATTTCACCCTATCCGTTTCCTTACTCCCATCCCTTGCCAGCTTCTGCTCCTCACTTTGGTTCTGCGGTTTTTTTCGTCTGTCCGAATCCTCTGTTACTCTTCCCCCTTTTCCCTTTAGAAAAACTCCCTCTGATTCACCAGGAACCTCTGAAAAAGCCTCCCCGCCCTTTCGTTTTCCCTCTCCTTCCCCAGAGTTTCCTTCTCCGTTTTCAGCCTCCAACTCCCTCTTCCGCCACTCCGGCACATGGCTCTCCGTCTTCTCCAACACCAGATTTTTCGCCACCGGGTGCCTGGAATAATCAAATTTTCTCACCTTCAACACCTTCTGCCCCCTGATAATCACAAGAGCCTGATCCAAAGGAAACCGAAGCACCTCATCCGGCAGAAGCAGCATGCGCTTCCCAACGGAACTGGTCTCCGAATAATCCGGTACATAGTCGCTCATACGCATGGAGCTTAAATTCTTCCGTATAGAAGCCACCCCCACAGTCACTTCCCCCGACCGATTGCTGAAATACGTTGCCGTAGTCATGTCATTACACCCTAAAAACAATGACGTATCGCACCCGCCCAGAATCTCCTCCCACTGCCCATCCGGATACCGATTCTGTAACTGAGGGATATTCTGATACATAATACTCATTCCCAGATCCCGGCTCCTGGCCGTAGCCAGCTTTTTCTTAAAATCCGGCACCACCCCAATGTTGGGGAATTCATCTAAAATAAAATGAACCGGAACCGGCAGCTTACGGCTCTCCTGCCGGTCCGCAAACCGCACCAGCTTGATACACAAGAACGACACAAACAACGTTGCCAGCACATCATAAGTAGAATCCTGATCCGAAGTAATACAAAAATAAGCACACCGTTCCTTCCCCGGAAGGGTCAAATCAAATTCCCGGTAACTGGTAATCTTCTGCACCTTCTCATTCTGCATGATCTGCAGCCGGGTTCCCAGCCCCAGCACCGCATTCCCCTTCACCTTATCCGCCTTAGAAAATAACCGGTACGGCCCCTTAGCCGGATGACTAGTGGGCAGATTATCAAAAATCCCATCCAGCGCCTCCAGGCTCTGATTGATCAGCAGCTTATACGCCTCCGCAAAGCTCTTATCCTTCTCCTCATACTCATGATACACATACAGACAGAGCGCCTTTAACAAATCCATCTCCGTGTTGTCATAAAAGTGGTCAAACTTGTCCGTAGTATTGCGAATCACCACGTCCACAAAGGTATCAATCAGCCCGCCCCCGTCAATCTCCCCCAGACAATCCCAGGCGTCCGAATTGTCCAGGTTAATCAGGTTCCACTGCCGCACTGTGTACCTCTGGTCTTTCAAGTACGTCGCCGTATCCTCATACAGCTCCGACTTGGGATCAGTCACAAACATACTCTCCCCACGTTTCACACACTGGAGAATCATATTCCTGGCAAATGCCCTGGACTTCATGGAACCCTGGGAGCCGCACACAGCGATATTTCGG